>CBDTVI010000195.1:0-4537 GCA_965364065.1 uncultured Yoonia sp.
CCTTCGTTTTTCCATCACGCGCTGCGGCGTCTGCGGCATCTGCTAACATTTGCGCCTTTAAACCATCCTGACCCGTCGGTGTAACAGCTTCACCGCTTTGTAATGCTGATACGAAATGCAGCATCTCTGCCCGATATGCCGCCGCATAGCGCTCAAGGAAAAACGGCTGCGTTGGTGCTTTGCACATGCCTGCGGCGTTCGACAGTTCCACCGTTGTTTCAAGCATGTTGTCGGCGCGCAGCATGCCAAGGCTGCCATGGACTTCGACGCGCTGGTCATAGCCATACGTCGCACGGCGCGAATTTGAGATTTGGCACAGCTTGCCGCTCGCGGTTTTCAGCGTCACAACCGCCGTGTCAAAATCACCCGCCTCGCCTATTTCTGGATCGACCAGACAAGAAGCCGCAGCGGTCAATGTGACCGGTTCTTCGCCAAGCAAAAAGCGCGCCATATCCAGATCGTGGATCATCATATCCCGAAAAATACCGCCAGACGTTTTCACGTAGCCAATTGGCGGTGGTGAAGGATCGCGTGATAATATCGTGACAAGTTCAACGTTTCCAATGACTTGTGCTTGAATTTGGGCTTGTAGATGTGCAAAATTTGGGTCAAAGCGCCGGTTGAAAGCCGTCATAAACGGCACGCCAGCCTTTTCGACGACGGCCAGACAGTCATGTATCCGGTCAACGGATAAATCGATGGGTTTTTCGCAGAAAATCGCCTTACCGGCTGCTGCTGCCGCATGGATCAGATCGTAATGCGTCGTCGTTGGCGTACCGATGATCACCGCATCGATGCCCGGATCATTGATCAATGCGTCTGCATCCATCACTCGTGCCCCCAGCATTGCTGCCAAGCTTTCAGCGGCGGCGGGCATCGCGTCTGCGACAGCAACGGCCCGCGCGTTGGTCATGCCACGCAAGGTCGCCCCATGTACTTGGCCGATCCGTCCACAGCCCAAAATTCCGATGTTAATCAATTCATTGGCCCTTCAAGTTGCGCAAAACAATACGCGCTGCCGCCATTACAGGATCGTGGGTTTCTTTCAGGATACTGACACGGTCAAATCGCGATGGATCACTATTCACGGCGTCCCGCATCGCCGCTCCGAAGGCCATGCGCAGTTCGGTTCCAATATTGAACTTGCAGACATTTGTATGCGTTGCCAGATGTTTACGCTGTGCAATAGGCACGCCAGATCCGCCGTGGATCACCAATGGCGTATTGGTCGCTGCCTGAATTGCTGCGATGCGCGGCTCGTCCAATCCGCCTTCTTTATCTTGCTGCAAATGTACGTTCCCCACCGAGATCGCCATCGCATCAACACCCGTCTCTGACGCAAATAAAGCCGCCTCTGCAGGATCGGTTCCCGCTGACGCCTCGCCGCCGGAGTACCCTACAAAGCCAATTTCGCCCTCGCAAGAAATCCCGGCTTTGTGTGCCATTTCAGCAATTTGCAGAGTTTCTTTAATGTTGTCCGCCAACGGTTTTCGTGACCCATCAAACATCAGCGACGTAAAGCCAGCGTCTAACGCTTCGGAACATTCATCATAGGTATAACCGTGATCCAAATGCGCCACGACTGGCACGCTCGCGTTTTCCGCGAGATACCGCATCATCTTGCCCAAAACGGGCAGTGGCGTATGTGCACGACACCCCGGCCCCGCTTGCAAGATCACCGGGCAATTTTCAGCCTCGGCTGCAGCCACAAAGGCGCGCATATCTTCCCAGCCCAAAGTGACCAAGCCACCGACGGCATAGCCACCACGCAACGCGGGTTGCAGCACGTCTTTCAATGTCACAAGGGTCATTTGAATTTGGCAATCATGTCTTTGATGCCAGGGATCGTCTCGATCTGGTAGGCATGCGAAGGTTGGAAATATTGCACCAGACTACGCTGCGACAGCCCGCCAAGAATTGTGAAGTAATACATCTGATAGCCCGGCAAAACCGCGCAAGGGTGATACCCGCTATCAAGGCAAATCGTGGACCCATCAACAATGTGGTATGCATCCCCTGCCTTGCCGTCTTCGCGCTGCAACATCTGCACGCCAGATCCGTTGTTGGGTTTGAAACGGAAATTGTAAGTCTCGTCGTGGCGCGTCTCGATCGGCAAACGGTCGGTATCATGCTTGTGGCTGGGGAAACCGGACCAACCACCCTCGCCCACCGTGAATAGCTCTGACACCAGCAAACGGCCAACCTTGTCGTGGTACTTGGTACCAAGGATATGTTTGATTTTGCGGTGGGTTTTGGTTTCGTCTGAACCGTATTGCACCATGTCCAACTCGTCCGCGCGGACCGCAAACGCATCCAGCACCTTGTCGTAACGCGCGCCGCAGATGAACACTTCGGCCTCATCAGAGGTACAGACCATCTGCGCCTTCACGCCGACGGGGACGTAAACGCCTTCTGGCTCGCCGTCCCAAACATCGACTGTGCGTTGGCCGATGCCCGTCGCTTTGAACCCTTCAATGTCGATGTCGACTGTGCCAGTGGCCGGTGCGATGCAGGTTTCATACCCTGGCACCATATATTCAAAGGCTTGGCCCTTTTTCAGCTTCACAATGTTAAAATAGTTCAACGGGACGGTCGGGTCATCCACATCCACAATCGGCTTATTTTGGTTGTCGAACGGAGCGATGTGCATAGCGTTTTCCTTTTACAGGTCGGTCGGGCCAGAGTGTTCGGCCATGAATGTATCAAGTGTTGGCGTGTCGGCCATCGCAGGTGCGCAACCGGGCCGCGACACGGTAATAGAGGCACAAGCAGAGCCGCGCAAAATCGCGTCCCGCAAGTTTTGGCCTTGGGCCAGTCCGGTAACAAGTCCCGCCATAAAGCTATCGCCTGCCCCCGTCGGTTTCAATGCTGTGACGGGCCAAATACCAGTGTGAATTTCTTGGCCGTCCGCAAAAGTCACGGCACCCTTTTCGCCCATCTTGTAAACCACGATAGCGGCCGTGGTTTGCGCAAGTGCGCGGGCTTTCGCAATACCCTTGTCGATGCCACCCGCCATAAAACCGAACTCTTCGTCATTGCCGACAATCATATCACAGGCCGCGGCAGCACGGCTTAGTACATCTTCTGCCACTTGTGGCGAGGTCCATGAATAAGGGCGGTAATCCACATCAAAGATGATCGGCAATCCGGCTGACTTGGCGCGGTCAAAGGCGTCAAACGTGGCGCTGCGCGACGGTTCAGCCGCAAATACGGTACCTGCGGTAATCAGCGCGCCGAACTTGCCGTAATCGACAGCGGCGACATTACCCGCGTCCATCTGAAAATCAGCGGCGCCATTGCGGTAGATCACGTTGCGGTGGCCTGCGACCCGGCTTTCGTAGAATGCGAGCGAATTGCGATACTCGCCACCCACGGGCGTCACGTATTCCGTGCCAACGCCGTAGCGCTTAAGCTGTTGGATGCAGTAACTGCCGATGCTGTCGTCGGACACGCGCGTAACCAGCGACGCCTGCCCGCCCAGTTTGCAAATGCCTGCAGCTATATTGGCTGACGATCCACCAAGACCAACGGTCACGGTCTCTGCGTCCTCTGTGGCGACGCCTGGATCAGTATAGAGGTCGATCCCTGCCCGCCCTACGACGACAAAATTATTCGCGCGGATACCGTCCAATAGTTTTGACATCAAACGCCTTTCCGCTGCTTGGACCGCGAAGATTCCCAATCAACATGGGCATCACGGACCTTGTCAGAGGTTGTGATATGGGGCGTGCCAACTTCCCACCACGTGTGCCCTTCGGTCGTCCAACCTTCGTATGGGTCGACCTTCATACAGATCACATACGTGCGGTCGGCGGCCTTGGCGCGCTTGAAAGCACCCTCAAGTTCGGCGGGCGAGCTGACTGTTTCGGAAATAGCACCCATCGCGCGCGCATGCGCTTCGAAATCGACAGCCACTTGTCGTGTGGCTGTCGGTGTATCAGCAATCAGGTTGTTAAAGCTCTCGTTGCCAGTGTTATTCTGAAGTTTGTTAATGACAGCAAAGCCACCATTATCCAGCACCAAGATGATTAGCTTTTTATCCGTTAAAACAGATGAGTATATGTCAGAGTTCATCAAAAGATAGGACCCATCGCCGGTAAACACGATCGTGTCGCTTTCCGGCTCCATCTGGGATTGCGCAATCCGCGCGCCCCATCCACCTGCGATCTCGTAGCCCATGCACGAAAAGCCGAATTCGACATCTACTGTGCCGATATCGAGGGTTTTCCAGTTCGCTGTGACTTCTGCGGGCAGTCCACCTGCTGCGGCCACAACGCGGTCGCGCGGACCGCAAAGTCGGTTCACTTCGCCGATGGCTTGGGCATAGGACGCAGGGCCGTTGCTGACACGCGTGTTTTCGGCGACGTAGTCATTCCATTTGGTGCGTTCGGCTTGCGCATGCGCCGTCCAACTTGATGGCGCTTTATGCCCAGCCATTTCACTGTGCAGCGCCTCAAGCCCCAATCGCGCATCGCCAACCACTGTGGCCGACATATGCTTGGCCGCATCATGGCGCGCGGCGTTCAATCCAATGATC
>CBDTVI010000196.1:0-4519 GCA_965364065.1 uncultured Yoonia sp.
TCGGTGCTTGAGGTCAATCTGACATCGACCATGCGCCTATGCAAAGGCGTGATGCGCGGCATGATGAAGGCCCGTTGGGGGCGCATTGTGAATATTTCTTCGATCGTTGGTGCGACCGGTAATCCGGGGCAGGCGAACTATGCGGCGTCCAAGGCTGGTATGGTGGGCATGTCGAAGTCAATTGCCTACGAAGTCGCCAGTCGCGGCATTACCGTCAATTGCGTCGCACCCGGATTTATCACAACCGCGATGACCGAAAAGCTGACAGATGATCAAAAGGCCGCAATTCTAACGCAAGTCCCTGCAGGCCGGATGGGTGACCCCGCAGAGATCGCGGCAGCGGTTCTATATTTGTCTAGCCCAGAAGCTGCATATATCACGGGTACGACCTTGCATGTGAACGGTGGTATGGCCATGTTGTAGCAAGCTGACCCAATATGGTCAGTCGAAAGCGTTTGCCTAAATGGATTTCTCTGTTATAGGCCACGCAGATTTGCTGCTCGCGCATGTGACGTAACGTCAAACGTTGTGCAGCGCAGATAAGGATCGCGTCCCCGCTTGGGGCGTAAAAGATGGGCAGTTGCCCTAGGAACAACGGGTGTAAACCCAGAAAAACGTGAGGAATTGATATGAGCGACGTTGCAGACCGCGTACGCAAGATTGTTGTAGAGCATCTTGGTGTAGAAGAAGACAAAGTGACGGAAGCTGCGTCCTTTATTGATGATCTTGGTGCAGATAGCCTTGATACAGTTGAGCTGGTCATGGCTTTCGAAGAAGAGTTCGGGATCGAGATTCCAGACGACGCTGCCGAGACAATCCAGACTTTCGGCGATGCCGTAAAGTTCATCAACGGCGCGCAATAACCGCACCGCACGACTTACGAAACGGCGTCCTTCGGGGCGCCGTTTTGCGTTTTGGCGTCCCCTTCTTGGGCAGTGCAGATTGCGTGAACCTGCGATAACGCAATCATATCGCTGAATTTAGTGCCGCTGTAGTGCACGTTGCTCCACACAACGGTTCCGCCTGTCCATTCACCTTCGATACAGATGTCCACTGATCCGCCTTTCGGTAATGGGTTGTCCTTTTCATGTCGCAGCTTTGTGCCGTGGCAGTTGATGTCCATCAACACGCCGTTGATGGTGCGGTCTTCGGAACGGTATTGGGTTGTGTAGTTCGTGTTATGGCGTTTTGCCCGCCTGAGGCGGAGGATCAGCCATCGCTGAATCAGTGGGAATGCTGTGCTGACGATGATGGCGAGCACGATCACGATCAGCAATGTCCGCCACTGAAACACCTCTTGAATGACTTCGCGTATGACTTCTGCGACCTCTTCGAGGTCTTCTGCATCGCTGTTACCGCGAATAGGGTCTGCCGCGGCACGTGCCTGATCAACCGCGATTTGAGTGTCAGTGCAGCGTAGATCAGTCAGATATCCGCCGATGTCTTGCAGGTTTTGGCGTGCCGCCCGTGTGAAATGCGGCTGCACTGAAAGGGGATCATCGAGGCTGGTGCCTTGAAGCAGGTTTTGGGTGTTTTCCAAGAACCGCACGAAACTGGCGCCTTTCCCCATGATCGCGTTTCCTGCGACGGCTTCTAGCGTTTCACGATTGCTGATTGTGCTGCTGATTGTGCGCAACTGCCTGATATCATATCTGAATAATGCCGTGTCTGGATTGTTTGCCAGACGGGTTTGCAAAACATGAAGTTGGTCTATTTGATCAAGGATCATGCAATCCGCATGCGCGGGCCGGCTGAACCCAAGCAAAATGAGGGCCAATGCTATCATCAAATTGGAGTGTCGCATTGACCTGCTACTTTTGTGTCGATGCATGCTGCTACCGCAGTTTTCTTAATCATTGATGAAAACTGCAGTGCATGTTTCGGGATGGGCCGTTGCCGCCCTTGCCCCTGCCTATGCCGCTGGGGTATCAGTGTGTCTAAATACGCCAAAAGGTGAGGGCAGATTATGCGTCGTGTTGTTGTTACAGGTTTGGGGTTGGTCACACCCCTTGCGGATGGTGTGGAAGCTACTTGGGAGCGGATCCTTGATGGTCAGTCCGGTGCGGGCAAGATCACAGGGTTTGATCCAAGCAAGCTGACGACGCAGTACGCTTGCGAAGTGCCCTTGGGTGATGGAAGCGATGGCACATTCAACGCCGACACCTACATGGAACCAAAAGACCAGCGCAAAGTTGATACGTTTATTTTGTTCGGCATAGCTGCCGCGCAGCAAGCCGTAGAGGATTCGGGCTGGATGCCAGAAGACCGCGAGTCGCAGGAACGCACTGGCGTCCTGATCGGGTCCGGTATTGGTGGTTTGAACTCAATTTCGAATACTGCTGTGATGATGGCCGAAAAAGGCCCGCGGCGCGTGTCGCCGTTCTTTGTGCCGGGTGCTTTGATCAACTTGATCTCTGGTCAGGTGTCGATCCGGTACGGGTTTCGCGGACCGAACCATTCTGTTGTAACAGCCTGTTCAACGGGTGCGCACGCGATCGGTGATGCGTCGCGGTTGATCCAATATGGTGACGCTGATGTTATGGTCGCAGGCGGTGCAGAGGCTGCAATTTGCGAGCTGGGCATTGCTGGGTTTAACGCCTGTAAGGCATTGAGCACCAAGCATAATGATGATCCGACAGCCGCCAGCCGTCCTTGGGATAAAGACCGTGATGGTTTTGTCATGGGCGAGGGCGCGGGCATTGTCGTGCTGGAAGAATACGAACATGCCAAGGCCCGTGGCGCCAAGATTTACGCCGAGGTTCTGGGATACGGTTTGAGTGGTGACGCGCATCACATCACAGCGCCACCACCTGACCACGAAGGGGCTGAGCGCGCTATGCGTGCGGCCTGCCGGAATTCAGGCATTGAGCCAAACCAGATTGACTATGTGAACGCGCATGGCACGTCCACGATGGCTGATACGATTGAATTGGGCGCGGTCGAGCGTTTGGTCGGTGATGCCGCTTCAACTCTGGTTATGTCATCAACAAAATCAGCGACAGGTCACCTTTTGGGGGCCGCCGGCGCGATTGAGGCGATATTCTCGATCCTTGCGATCCGCGATCAGGTGGCCCCGCCGACGATCAACCTTGATAACCCAGCGGTTGAAACGGTTGTCGATCTTTGTGCCAATGCAAAACGCCCGACCAAAATTGATATCGCTTTGTCGAACTCGTTTGGCTTTGGTGGCACGAATGCCAGCGTTGTCTTTGGGAAGATTGACTAATGTGGCGTCATATCGCGTCGAACGGCCTTACTTTTATGATCGTGGCTCTGTTTCTTTTGGCGGGTGCCGTGGCATGGGGCACGCGCGAATATAGCGCCGATGGCCCGTTAGAGGCTGCGATCTGTCTTGAGGTACCACGCGGCGGCAGTATTGGCCGGATCAGCGATGATCTGATCGAAAAGGGTGCCATTGCGTCTGCGTTTATCTTTGAGACGGGTGCCGATTATTCTGACAAATCCGGTGACGTGAAATTCGGTCGTTTCCGCGTGCCAGAGCGCGCGTCGATGGAAGCGATCGTTGATATCGTGACCCGTGGCGGCCGCAATACCTGCGGCTCAGAAGTGATTTACCGCGTTGGGATCAACCGCACGATTGTTGATGTCCGCGAACTTGACCCCGAAACCAACCGCTTTGTGGAATTGGTCAGCTTTCAATTGGGCGAGGGCGACACGCCAGAGACCTACACGACTATGCGTGCGGAAAATGACCCATCTTACCGCGTCGTCATCGCGGAAGGGACAACCAGCTGGCAAATCGCCAATGCGTTGGGCGAGATTGATATTCTCGATGCAGACGTCACAGAGGCACCACCGGAAGGGTCATTGGCACCGCGCGACTATGAAGTCCGCGAAGGTGACAAAGTGTCGTCGATCTTGGCGCAGATGACAGCGTTGCAGGCGCAAATATTGGCTGATGCTTGGCAGTCTCGCGTTGATGGCTTGCCCTTGGCATCACCCGAAGAGGCGTTGATTCTTGCTAGCATTATCGAAAAGGAAACCAGTGTTCCTGATGAACGTCGGCAGGTTGCCAGCGTTTTTGTGAACCGTTTGAACCGTGGCATGCGACTGCAAACGGACCCGACAGTGATTTATGGCATCACCCAAGGCGAAGGCATCTTGGGACGTGGTTTGCGCCAAAGCGAGCTGCGTGGCGCGACGCCGTGGAACACATATGTCATTCCCGCATTACCGCCCACACCAATTGCCAACCCCGGCAAAGCCGCGATTGAGGCGGCATTGGACCCCGACACCACCGAATATATTTTCTTTGTGGCGGACGGTACTGGCGGGCATGCGTTTGCGACTAATCTGAATGATCACAACAGCAATGTTGCCCGCTGGCGCGAGATCGAAGCGCAGCGCGCAAACGACGGTTAATCGTCCAAAAGGTTAACAATTGATGTGATCCAAGCGCGCTGGCGCGCGTGTCCAGATTTGACTTTTAGACGCAAATTCAGTAGTTTGGCTAAGCTAGATGCAGCGTTTCATATCATGTGAAACCTGCACTCGACTG
>CBDTVI010000197.1:0-4486 GCA_965364065.1 uncultured Yoonia sp.
CGGTGCTGGCACTGCCGCCCAAATCAGCAGTCAGGACTTTACCCGCATCAATCACGCTTTCAACCGCTATGCGCAGCCTTTGACCATCGGCAGCAAGTGCTGGAATATCGTGCCGCAGCCCCAGCCATTCCAGCATCATTGCACCTGACAAAATCATCGCCAAAGGGTTGGCCTTGCCCTGCCCTGCGATATCAGGGGCCGATCCATGGCACGGTTGGAACACGGCCTGATCAAGCCCGATATCCGCCGAAGGTGCGACGCCTAAACCGCCCATCAAGCCAGCACCAAGGTCGGACAGGATATCACCGAACATATTTTCGGTGACCATGACGTCAAAGTCCCACGGCTTTTGCACCATCCAAAGTGCCGTCGCATCGACATAAGCATGATCAGCGATCAAGTCAGGGAAAGCCTTTGCTTCCTCGTCGAAAATGCCGCGAAAATATGCGAAGGCACGAAACACATTGGCCTTATCAACGCAAGTTACGCGCCCTGGCCCGCGCCCTTGGGCCTTGCGATCTTTGGCTAAACCGAACGCAAAGCGGAACAGTTTCTCGCTGACGTCGCGGGTGATCCGTAGTGTTTCTTCGGCATAATCCTGTGTGACAGTGCCGGTCCCTTGGGTATGAAACAACCCTTCGGTGCTTTCGCGGATCAACACGAAATCAATCTCGCGGCCTTGCGGGATTTTCAGCGGTGACAATGGCCCCGCCGCCACGCGCACTGGGCGCACACCTGCGAATAAGTTAAACGCTTTGCGCAGATCAATTTGCGGCGAAATCTCGGTTCCATCATCATAGCGTACGTCAGGCAGGCCCATTGCCGACAGCAAAATAGCATCGGCCGCACCTGCCGCAGCAAGCGAAGACTTGGGCAAGCTATCACCGGTTTTGGCATAATGTGCTGCCCCTGCCGGATGGGCCGTAAATGTGAGGGTGTAGTCCGCAGTCGCATCTGCAATTTTGCGCAAAATCGCCAGCGTAGGCGCCATAATCTCTGGACCGATACCATCACCTTCGAACACTGCTATATCCAAGTTTCGTGCCATGTCGCCCTCATTTGATGAATCAATTCTTGACAACGTATACATTAATGTATGCATAAATCCAGTACGCAATTCAGCTATGATCATTGCGCACCTTGTGCCGATCAGTCACCTTAAGTGGAAAGAAATATAGGTTCAGCAATGTATGCAGTCTGTGTAAAATTCGACCTCAAAGACGGACGGGCTGCAAGCTTCATGCCGCTGATGCGCGACAACGCGCAAACGTCGTTGCGCAAAGAAGTAGGTTGTCTGCAGTTTGATGTTTTGTCCGATCCCGCAAAACTGGACAGCGTGTTTCTATACGAGATTTATGCAGATCGCGCCGCGTTCGATCTCCATCTGGCCAGCGACCATTTCCAGCGCTTTGATGCGGCCACCACAGACATGATTGCGACCAAAGATATCCAAACATGGACCGAGGTCACACAATGAATGAATGGGAAGTCCACGCCGTCAAATACGCAGATCGCAACGCCCGCGTACGCGCCGATAGCTTTATCTTCGACGACAATCACGACACCCCCCATCCGATGGATTACTTCATGTGGGTGCTGCGTCGCGGGGCCGAAGTCATCTTGGTCGACGCTGGTTATGACGACGCCGAAGCCGCCGCTCGTGACCGCCCCATCCGGCTGAATCCGCATGAGGCACTGGCACCACTGGGCTTGAAACCCGAAGATATTACGACCCTGATCGTCACCCACCTGCACTATGATCATGCGGGTGGTTTGCACCTGTTTCCCAATGCAACGCTGCACATGCAGGCGGCCGAAATGGCCTATGCTACGGGGCCATGTATGTGCCACGACGCGCTAAAGATGCCCTTTACGGCGGACCATATTTGCGAAGCGGTCAAACGGCTTTATGCTGGCAAACTAATATTCCATGATGGCGATGGTGAGGTCGCCGAAGGTGTCACAGTGCACTGCATCGGCGGTCATTCGAGGGGGCTGCAAGCGGTTCGGGTGCGCACAGCGGTAGGCTGGATGGTGCTGGCGTCAGATGCTGCGCACTACTACGAGAATTTCCAGATGCGCAAACCTTTCCCTATCGTCGTGGACTTGCAAAACATGCTGGATGGATACGACACGCTATACCGGTTGGCATCTGCGCCTGACCTGATCATCCCGGGCCATGACCCACTTGTGACCCAGTATTTCCCCCAAGATGTCGCACCGCACATCACCCGATTAGACAAAGGGCGCAAGACATGAAGATTGGCGTGATCGCAGATGATTTCACGGGCGCATCCGACATCGCCCTGACCCTTGCCGAAGGGGGTATGCGCACCGCACAATTCGTTGGCATCCCAGATACAGCAGTTGATGTGGACGCCGGTATCGTCGCCCTCAAGTCCCGCACAATCCCCGTAGCAGAAGCAATTGCCCAAAGCATCGCAGCCTGCGATTGGCTGTTGGGGCAAGGGGCCGAGCAGATTATTTTTAAGGTGTGTTCAACATTTGATAGCACCGATGCTGGCAATATTGGACAGGTCGCCCAAGCGCTTGCAGAACACATGGGTGCCGCGCACGTGATGGTATGCCCAGCATTCCCCGCAAATGGGCGCAGCGTTTATATGGGACATTTGTTCGTGGGTGACGTGCTTTTGAATGAAAGCGGGATGCAAGATCATCCTCTGACACCAATGAAAGACGCTGATTTGCGACGCGTTCTTGGAGGGCAAACAAGCTGGGCTGTTGGGCATGTCGATCATGCGACAGTCGCCAAAGGGGCGGACGCCATCTTGTCCGCCTTGCCTACAGGGGACGCCATGATGATCGTGGATGCGATCACAGAGGATGATTTGCACACCATCGGGGCGGCAGCAAAAGGCCAGAAACTGCTGACAGGCGGGTCAGGCATCGCACTTGGCTTGCCTGCAAATTTCGGGGCCAAACCAGCGACGCCTGCCTGGGCTGGGATCACAGGGCCGGGCGTCGTTCTTTCGGGTTCATGCAGCCGCGCCACTCGTGAACAGGTCGCCAACTACAAAGCTATCGCCCCATCACGCGAAATCACAGCAGAGGCCATCATGGCAGGTGACATAAATGCAGATGAACTGGCCGATTGGGTGATGGCCCAAGACACACCGCCTTTGATTTATTCCTCTGCAGATCCGGCAATCGTGGCCAAGGCGCAGACCGACTTCGGCGGCGGCGTAATCGCTGAAAGGATCGAAAACCTATTTGCGGGACTGGCCGGAAAGCTCGCCCAGCGCGGCGTTAAACGAATGGTTGTTGCAGGCGGCGAAACCTCTGGCGCTGCCGTGACAGGCCTGCGTGCACAATCGCTATTGATCGGGCCAAAACTGGCAAATGGCGTGCCCGCATTGCGACACGGCGACATGGCGCTTGCACTAAAGTCTGGCAACTTCGGCGGGCCTGATTTCTTTGCGACGGCCCTGCGCGATATGGAACAGGATACATGAGCGAACAAGCAAAAGCCCGCGAGGACATCACCCGCTTCGCCAAGTCGATCTTCGACCGTGGTCTGACTTGCGGGTCATCGGGAAATATCTCGATGCGCTTGTCTGATGATACGCTTTTGGTGACCCCAACGGGCAGTTCAATGGGGTTTCTGGATCCCGCACAGATCAGCCGCTTGGACGCAAACGGGCGGCACCTGTCCGGCGATCCCCCCACGAAAGAAGTAGCCCTGCACACTGCCTTTTATGACACACGCGCGGCAACTGGTGCGGTTGTGCATCTTCATCCGACCCATTCGGTCGCTTTGTCGATGCTGCCAGATGTGGACCCTGACAATGTGCTGCCACCACTGACCCCCTATACGATCATGCGCTTGGGAAAGGTCAAACTTCTGCCCTTTTTCATGCCCGGTGATCCGGCGATGGGCGAAGCAGTGCGCGGGCTTGCAGGCAAACGCAGCGCCGTTCTTTTGGCCAATCACGGCCCTGTTGTCGCGGGTAAAACGCTCGATGCTGCGATCTATGCCATGGAGGAGCTGGAAGAGACCGCGAAACTCGCAATCCTAACCCGGAGCCTTGATGCGATTGGGTTGTCTGACGCCCAGGTTTCCCAAGTCGTCAGACAGTTCAATGTGGACTACGACTGATTAGCCTGCGTCAGGGAGTGTGAATTCCACGCGCCTGTTTTGCGCGCGTCCTTCGGGGTTATCGGCACCGTCGTCGGTCAGGTTCGGTGCGATAGGATCGACTTCGCCCACACCGCGCGCGGCTACGACGTCAGCGGTAAGGTCAGTGTTTGCTACAAGCCAGTCTCGCACAGTATCAGCGCGGCGTTGACCAAGTGCTGTATTGAACGCTTCGTCGCCAATTGCATCCGTGTGACCAGTGATTTCGATTGACGCCACACCATCAAGCTTATCGGCAACGCCCCGCAGTGTATCCAAGGCCGCAGCTTGCAACGATGCATCACCAAAGCCGAACAGAACGTCCGACAGCATGACCATCGCATCAACTTC
>CBDTVI010000198.1:0-4452 GCA_965364065.1 uncultured Yoonia sp.
CATCTTCGCGTGCAAGTGCGGCAAGCGCTTCGGCGCATGCGATCTTCATCTCGTCGTTGATGGCCCGCGCATGAATATCTAGCGCACCACGAAACAGGTATGGAAACCCAAGAACGTTATTGACCTGATTGGGGTAGTCACTTCGGCCTGTCGCGACGATCGCATCTTGGCGAACGGCATGCGCATCCTCAGGCGTTATCTCTGGGTCGGGGTTGGCCATCGCGAAGATAACAGGGTTATCCGCCATGTTAGACACCATTTCTTGGGTCACGGCTCCTTTTGCACTGACGCCAAGGAATACATCGCAGCCCTTCATCGCATCATCAAGTGTGCGCGCCTTGGTATTGGCGGCATGGGCGGATTTCCATTGGTTCATTCCCTCGGTCCGGCCTTGGTAGATAACGCCTTTGGTGTCGGCCATGATGCAGTTGTCATGCTTTGCGCCCATAGACTTGAGCAGCTCAAGGCAAGCGATGCCCGCAGCACCCGCACCGTTCAAAACGATCTTTACCTCTTCGATCTTTTTGCCAGACAGGTACAACGCGTTTATCAAACCCGCGGCACAGATCACGGCGGTGCCGTGCTGATCGTCATGAAAGACGGGGATATCCATCTGTTCTTTGAGGGCTTGTTCGATGATGAAACACTCAGGCGCTTTGATATCTTCTAGATTGATGCCTCCAAATGTGGGGCCCATCAATTTCACCGCTTTGATGATTTCATCGGGATCTTCGGTGTCCAATTCAATGTCGATCGAATTCACATCAGCAAACCGTTTGAAAAGGACCGATTTGCCCTCCATCACCGGCTTACTAGCCAATGCGCCCAGATTGCCGAGGCCCAGAACCGCAGTTCCGTTCGAGATCACAGCAACCAAATTACCTTTGTTGGTATAATCATATGCCGTTGCAGGGTCCGCTGCGATTTCCTCGCATGGAATTGCGACACCGGGGGAATAGGCCAGAGACAAATCACGCTGGGTGGTCATCGGGACAGTTGCCTGAATTTCCCACTTTCCGGGACTTGGCTGCATGTGGAATTGCAGCGCGTCCTCGCGGGTTAGTTTATTCTTTGGCATTGGATCCCCCCTTTTCGGTCTCCAAGACATAGCGGGTTCAGGCGGCCTGCTGCAACGGGTTCATTTCGGGGTTTCGTCGCTAACATGGAGTGTTAATGTGCCAGCGATATCCTTGGGGGATCCATGAGCACCGCAAAAGACACCGTCACGCCAATGATGGCGCAATATCTTGAGATCAAAGCAGATCAACCCGACGCACTGCTGTTTTACCGCATGGGCGATTTCTACGAGATGTTCTTTGATGATGCTGTCGCGGCAGCAGAGGCGCTGGATATCGCGCTGACCAAACGCGGCAAGCACGACGGCGCTGACATTCCGATGTGTGGCGTGCCCCATCATGCCGCCGAAGGGTATTTCCTGACGTTGATCCGCAAAGGCTTTCGCGTCGCGGTTTGTGAACAGATGGAAAGCCCCGCAGAAGCAAAAAAGCGCGGCTATAAGGCAATCGTGAAGCGCGAAGTCGTCCGCTTGGTTACACCCGGCACATTGACCGAGGATTCATTGCTGGATGCGCGCCGTCATAACTTTCTGGCAGCGTTTCATATGGTCCGTGATGAGGGTGCGCTGGCGTGGGTCGATATCTCGACCGGCGCGTTTCACGTGATGCCTTGCAGTGGCGCGCGTTTGGGTCCTGAACTCGCGCGATTGACCCCGCGCGAGGTGATTGTCGTTGATGGCGCGCAGGCTGATTGGGCTGGAATAGTGTCTGATTCAGGAGCGGTACTCACCACATTGGGTGCTTCGGCCTTTGACAGCACTGCGGGCGATAAGCGGCTTTGTGGGTTGTATAAAGTCGGCTCTCTTGATGCGTTTGGTGAGTTCACGCGAGCCGAGGTAGCCGCTATGTCTGCGGTGGCTGAATATCTTGAGATTACACAACGCGGAAACCTGCCGTTGATGCGCCCGCCCGTCCAAGAAGGACAGTCTGCAGCAATGCAAATTGACGCCGCGACCCGCAAGTCGCTTGAGCTGACACACGGGGCAAGTGGTGGACGGCAAGGGTCGTTGTTGCATTGCATTGATCGCACCGTAACAGCTGGTGGCGCGCGATTACTAGAACGCCGTCTGGCTTCGCCAACATGCAGTGTTGATGTGGTGACTGCACGACAAGATGCTTTGCAATTTCTCGTAGAATGGTCCCGCACGACGCAGGACCTACGCGATACTTTGCGCGGCGTGCATGATCTGGACCGTGCGTTGTCACGTTTAGCACTGGGACGTGGCGGTCCGCGCGATATGGCGGCAATTCGCAACACAATTGGGCAAGCCGCACTGCTTTCTGAACAGCTAACCGAGAAATTGCCCGGAATCCTTGCTGATGCGGCAAAGGATTTAACAGGTCACGACGCTTTGCTGGGCCTGTTAGACCAAGCGCTTATTGCTGAACCTCCGATTTTGTCACGCGACGGAGGCTTTATCGCGCCCGGTTATGATGCGGACTTGGACGAAGCGCGGACCCTGCGGGACGAAGGCCGCTCTGTGATTGCTACGATGCAGGCCGAGTACATCACGACATCCGGAATCAATGCGCTGAAAATCAAGCACAACAATGTGCTGGGCTATTTCATCGAAACAACAGCGACTCATGCTGAAAAGATGCTCGCGCCCCCCTTGAACGAGGTCTTCATCCACCGCCAAACAACTGCCAACCAAGTGCGATTCACGACTGTGGAACTGTCCGAGATTGAGACGCGGATTTTGAATGCGGGCGGGCGGGCACTGGAGATCGAAAAGCGGCTCTATTCCAGCTTAACTGACGCTATAATTGCGCAAGCGGGACCGCTTGGCGCGCTCGCACGGGCGTTGTCAGAAATTGATTTAATCGCCGCTCTGGCTCACCTGGCTTTGGCAGAGAACTGGGTGCGGCCAGTGGTCGATGACAGCCGCGCGTTTGAGATCACGGGCGGTCGTCATCCGGTCGTTGAAGCTGCGCTGCAAAAGGATGGCGTCCCGTTCATCGCAAATGACTGCGGTCTGACAGATGCGCCAATTTGGTTGCTGACCGGTCCGAACATGGCAGGTAAGTCGACCTTCTTGCGGCAGAACGCGTTGCTGGCGATATTGGCGCAAATGGGCAGCTTTGTACCTGCTGCAAAGGCACATATCGGAATAGTTAGCCAAATCTTTAGCCGCGTTGGTGCGTCAGACGATTTGGCGCGTGGCCGGTCAACATTCATGGTCGAAATGGTCGAAACGGCTGCGATCCTGAACCAAGCGGACGATCGCGCGCTGGTGATACTGGATGAAATCGGACGCGGTACCGCCACATATGATGGTTTGTCGATTGCGTGGGCCACATTAGAACACCTTCATGACGTGAACCGCAGCCGCGCATTGTTCGCAACGCATTATCACGAGATGTCAGCGCTTTCAGCAAAACTGGATGGTGTTGAAAACGCGACGGTCACCGTCAAAGAGTGGGACGGAGACGTTATTTTCCTACATGAGGTCAAGCGCGGCACAGCTGACAGGAGTTATGGCGTTCAAGTTGCGCGACTTGCAGGCCTGCCACAGGTGGTCGTGGAACGCGCAAAGGTAGTCTTGGATGCTTTGGAAAAGGGTGAACGAGAAGGCGGCGGATCACGCAAAGCGATCATCGATGATCTACCGCTGTTTTCTGCGACGCCAACGGCTCCGCCTGCCAAAGCAAAGACATCGCAGGTCGAAGAACGGCTAAAGGGCGTCTTACCAGATGAATTAACCCCGAAAGACGCCCTTGCGTTGATCTATGAACTTCGCGAACTGGCTGCGCGCGATTAAGACGCAGGCATAGACGACACGCCAACCTGCGCGGGGCGCAGTAGGCGGTCGTATAGCATAAAGCCTTCTGCAGCGATTTGAATAATCTCGCCCGCTTTCGTGCCAGGCACGGGTGCCTCGAACATGGCTTGGTGGACTTTGGGATCGAATTTATCGCCAACTTCGGGAACGATAGGGTCGATTCCGTGCTTTTTGAACACACTGATCAACTCGCGCATTGTCAACTCAACGCCTTCAAGAAGTGCAGCGTTTACTGCCTTTTCACTATCTTCGGAAGATTGCAAAGCGCGGCGCATGGCGTCGTAAACTGGCAACATATCCCGCGCCAGTTTTGAGCCGCCATAGTTTTCGGCCTCGCGGCGATCACGCTCTGAACGTTTGCGGCTGTTTTCCGCATCAGCCAACGCACGCATGAATTTGTCGCGATAGTCATCGCGTTCCGCACGTAGCGCTTCGATTTCATCGAAGGTTTCAGCGGCTGCGTCAAAATCAATTTCATCACCCTCTGCGGCGAGTTCATCAAGGCTTTGCAGTGGTTCGTCTTTATCAGACATCTTTCTTTCCTTCACGAGCGGTCGGCAATCATCTTGCCCACAAGCTTTGCGGTATAATTC
>CBDTVI010000199.1:0-4411 GCA_965364065.1 uncultured Yoonia sp.
TGCAGCCGATACAAAACTCGACCCACTGTTCTCCTACTAGGCCACAGTCTTCGATATTGAACTGACGCCGCCAGGCTGTCGCACTCTCGCGGACAGCACGGAAACTAAAGGATGAACACGATGGCTAATGGCACCGTGAAATGGTTTAACACAACAAAAGGCTTCGGCTTTATTGCTCCCGATGGCGGCGCGAAGGACATCTTCGTACACATCTCCGCAGTTGAGCGCTCAGGCCTCACAGGTCTGCAAGACGACCAAAAAGTGACTTTCGACGTAGAAGCTGGCCGTGACGGTCGCGAATCTGCTGTGAATCTCGCACTCGCATAAGCGATAAGAATTTGATGGCGCGCATTCATTTGCGCGCCATTTTTTTATGAAAATTCCCACATTTTTTGCACATTTGCGCTCAATCTTGAATTTTCACAAGGATTGTGCTAAGAATCGCGTGCGACGTTGACCTATCGACCACTGTTACCTTTTCCGGCTCAGTCTTCCGATCACGTTCTACCGAGCCAATCCGCTGCATTCCGCGAGCGGACATATCTAAGGAAAATTGACATGGCTTCAGGCACAGTCAAATGGTTCAACTCTACCAAAGGTTTCGGCTTTATCGCCCCCGAAGGTGGTGCCAATGACGTATTTGTTCACATCTCAGCAGTTGAGCGTTCCGGCCTTACAGGGCTGAAGGACGACCAAAAGATCACTTTCGATATCGAAGCTGGTCGTGATGGCCGCGAAAGCGCAATCAACTTGGTTCTTGCTGACTAAGACGCTTAACGCGTTATTCGAATTTGAAACGGGCGTCCTACAAAGGACGCCCGTTTTGTATTAGTCGGCCAAGATGAACGTCACCTTAAGAACAACGCGATATTCTTCAATCTCGCCGTCTTTCACGGTCACTTTTTGGTCCGCGACCCAAGCCCCTGTAATTCCCTTGAGCGTTTTAGAGGCACGGCGAATGCCGTTCTCGACGGCATCGTCGAACGATTTGGACGAGGACGAAATGATCTCGGTTACTTTTGCGACTGACATAGGCTTCTCCCATTTTGTTGAGGTAAGGACATAAGCCTAGTCCGCCCAACAGTGTCAGTCCATGCCGTCAGATGTCGCAGAGATCAGATCAAGCACTGCAGGGCCCATCGCCGCGACGATCACCGCCACACCGTCTTTGTTGGGGTGAATGCCGTCGGCTTGCAGAAATTCTGACATGCCTTCTTGCATGCCGGACGCCGCTCGCAGTCCTGACGCGAAATCCGCATAGAGCGGCACTTCGTATTTGATTGCCAATGCGCGGTACATCCCTTCAAATTCCTGTTTGTAGTCAAGGCCGTAATTTGACCCGACCGACAGGCCAACCAGCAACATTTCCACGCCCGCGTCCTGCCCTGCGGCCAGAACCCCATCAAGGTTCGCCTTGCTTACCGCCGGATCAAGCCCGCGCAAAAAGTCATTGCCGCCAAGTGTCACGATCATTGCATCGACATCAGGGGTCAGCGTCCAAGCTGCACGACTTAGACCGCCTGCCGTTGTGTCGCCAGAAACGCCTGCATTCATCACGACCACATCTGCGCCTTGGGCCTTCAACCAGCCTTCAAGTTGCGGCACAAATCCATCGGGCTGCGCCAACCCGTACCCGGCTGTCAGACTATCGCCCAGTGCCGCGATGGTCACAGTTTCGGCATGCGCCAACCCTGTTGTCATCAAAAGGACCGCAATCAGCTTGCTGCCACGCGAAACGACCCCATATGCAAAGGAACCCATCTGAACCAAGGCTGCACGCATGACCAACCCCGTTCTTTCAATCACTGGCGCCCAACTGTCGCTAGACGGCAACGCAGGACGCGTCGACATTTTGCATGACATCTCGCTGGATGTTGCAGCGGGCGAAACGCTGGGTCTGGTGGGGCCAAGTGGGTCTGGCAAATCGTCGCTCCTTATGTTGATGGGCGGACTGGAACAGGCAACCGCTGGCACGATCACGGCATTGGGCCAAGACCTGACGGCGATGAACGAAGACCAGCTAGCCCTCTTTCGTAGGGATAATATGGGGGTCGTGTTCCAATCTTTCCACCTTATCCCGACAATGACCGCACTTGAAAACGTCGCAACCCCGCTGGAACTGGCGGGCGCACCCGATGCATTCGACCGCGCAGAGGCTGAATTGCGCGCCGTTGGACTGGGCGACCGCATGGATCACTACCCCAGCCAAATGTCAGGCGGCGAACAACAGCGTGTGGCCCTAGCCCGCGCGTCCGCCCCGCGTCCGCGCCTGTTGCTGGCGGATGAACCCACTGGCAACTTGGACGAAACCAACGGGCAGGCCATTATCGACATGCTGTTTGATTTGCGTGACCGCCACGGGGCGACGTTGATTATGGTTACCCATTCCAATGAACTTGCGGCCCGCTGTGACCGCATTGTGCGCCTGCGCGATGGCCGCATCGAAGGCCAGATGGCCAAGGCCGCAGAATGAGCATCAAGATCGCCGCACGTTTTGCCGCCCGCGAATTGCGCGGTGGGCTGCACGGCTTTCGCGTGTTTCTGGCCTGTCTGGCGCTGGGTGTCGCGGCCATTGCGGCTGTAGGCACGGTGCGTGCAGGGATCGAAGCGGGATTGGCCCGTGATGGTGCCGCACTGCTGGGTGGCGATGCCGAAGTTGAATTCACCTATCGCTTTGCCCGCGCTGACGAACTGGCATGGCTAACAAGCATCGCGGATGGCGTATCTGAAACCGTTGATTTCCGCTCAATGGTAGTAGTGGATCGCAATGGGACAACCGAACGCGGCCTGACCCAAATCCGTGCCGTCGATAACCTTTATCCGTTGATTGGACAGGTGCAGCTTGATCCGGCAATAGCCTTAGCCGATGCCTTAGCCAACAAAGGCGGCGTGATGGAACGGGTTTTGGCCGATAGACTGGGCCTAGCAGCAGGCGACAGCTTTCGCCTTGGTGAACAAGAATTCACCCTGCGCGCCATCCTTGACCGCTACCCTGACAATGCGGCTGGTGGCTTTGGGCTTGGCCCCCGCACGGTGGTGTTGACGGAAGATTTGGCGACGTCCGGCCTGTTAATGGAAGGAACGCTATTTTCAACCCAATACAGGCTGGACCTGCCTGCTGGTACCGACCTCGCAGCCCTTGAAACCTTTGCTGAAACAAAATTCAGCGATAGCGGTCTGCGCTGGCGCGACAGTCGCCGTGGCGCGGGTGGCGTCGCACAATTTGTGGACCGGATCGGGGCGTTTCTGATCCTTGTGGGATTGTCTGGCTTGGCCGTCGGCGGCGTAGGTGTGTCAGCCGCTGTCAGAGCGTATCTTGCTGGCAAAACTGGTGTGATCGCGACACTGAAAACGCTAGGGGCCACGCGGGCTATTATTTTCCAGACCTATTTTATCCAAGTGGGCGTGCTGACCATCGTCGGTGTCGCCCTTGGGCTGATCCTTGGGGCTGGCCTGCCTGTCCTGTTTGCACCCTTGATTGAGGCAAGCCTGCCCATCCCCGCCGTGTTTTCCATCTACCCTGCCCCTTTGATTGAGGCGGCCGTATATGGTGTGCTGGCCGCACTTGTCTTCACACTTTGGCCCCTTGCCAAAACCGAAGACATCCGCGCGGCGACCCTATTCCGTGATGCGTTTTCGGCCAGTGCAGTATTACCGCCTGCCAAGTATCTACTGGCGATTATCATATTGCTGGCCGCCCTGATTGGCGCTGCAATTTGGTTTTCCGGAACAGTGTTTTTAACGCTGTGGACGGCGGGTGGTATCGCAGGCGCTTTGGTAATTTTGATCCTAGCTGCCATGATCATCCGCTGGATAGCGCGACGATTGCGTAAACCCGCACGCGGACGCCCTGCCCTACGCCTTGCGCTGGGTGCCATCGGTGCGCGCGGTGGCGAAGCGACATCAGTGGTTCTGTCGCTCGGCCTTGGCCTGACGGTATTGGCGGCCGTGGGACAGATCGACGGAAACCTGCGCAATTCGTTTTCCAATGATCTGCCAGCGGTCGCGCCCAGCTATTTCTTTGTCGACATCCAGCCCGATCAAATCGACGGTTTCCGCGAACGCTTGGACAATGACGACGCTGTCAGCCGCGTTGACACAGCACCTATGCTGCGCGGGATTATCACCCAGATTAACGGCATTCCCGCAGACGAGGCCGCAGGCGGTCATTGGGTTGTCCATGGGGATCGTGGGATCACTTACGCCAACGCGCAGCCCACCGGAACCGAGGTCACTGCAGGCGAATGGTGGCCCGAGGACTATGCAGGCCCACCGCAGATTAGCTTTGCCGCCGAAGAAGCGACCGAGATGGGCCTATCGTTGGGCGACATGATGACAGTCAACGTGCTTGGCCGTGACATCACCGCCGAAGTCACCAGCTTTCGCGATGTCAGTTGGGAAGACGCAGGCA
>CBDTVI010000200.1:0-4402 GCA_965364065.1 uncultured Yoonia sp.
CACGGTTTCCACCGCCGCCGCCGCCGCCACGTCGGCCACCGCCGCCGCCGCCATTTGGCCGCTTTTTCTGACCGGGCTGGATTTCCCATTCGCGGCCTGACGCGATAGGAATGGTTTCCTTCATCGCTTTTTCGATGTCTTTCAACTCGATCATCTCGTCCGGTGCAACCAGTGCCACGGCGCTACCATCAGCACCCGCACGCGCGGTCCGGCCAATACGGTGAACGTAGTTTTCTGCCACGTTGGGCAGATCATAGTTATAAACGTAACGCACGTCAGGAATGTCGAGGCCACGCGCGGCAACATCGGTTGCCACCAGCACACGTACTTTGCCCGATTTGAACGCCGCCAGCGCACGGTCACGTTGACCTTGGGATTTGTTGCCGTGGATTGATGCGGCGGCAAAGCCCTTTTTCTCCAATAAATTGTACAGCTTTTCACAGCCATGTTTGGTGCGGCCAAAGACCAGCGCCAATTCATCACGGTGCTTGTCCAATAACTCAATCAACAAGTCAGTTTTCGCAGCTTGGGCCACAAAGTGCACAGACTGGTTGATCTTTTTAACCGCTTGACCGGGTGGGTTCGCTTGAACACGCACAGGATCGGTCAGGTAAGTGCCTGCCAATTCAGCCATCAACTTGGGCATGGTCGCTGAGAACATCATTGTCTGACGATCTTTGGCCAACAGCGGCGCAATCTGACGCAATGCATGGATGAAACCCATGTCGAGCATCTGATCGGCTTCATCGAGAACCAGGTAAATCGTTTCGTCCAGACGTACAGCGCGGCGATCCAACAGGTCGATCAAACGACCCGGTGTCGCCACCAACAGGTCAACGCCGCCAGCCAGACGCTTGGTCTGTGCCACGATGCCAGCACCACCAACAACTAGCGCCACTTTGAGGTGGCTGCCTTTGGTATAGGCGGTCAGGTTTTCGGCAATCTGCTTGGCCAATTCACGCGTTGGTGCAAGGATCAGGCCGCGCACGGCCTTGGGGTTTGGCTTTACGCCAGCTTTCAACAGCGCGTGGATCATTGGCAAACCAAAGGCCGCCGTTTTACCAGTACCGGTTTGGGCAAGACCCATCACATCGCGGCCGTTCATGGCGTGCGGAATAGCTTGGGTTTGGATCGGGGTCGGTTCAACGATCCCTTGTTCTTTAAGTATATTAATCAGTCGGGGCGCGAGGCCCAGCATGTCAAAATCCATGAATGGATATCCTATCTAATGCGAACCAGCGGTCCGCGCATATCATTGGCCCACGGCAAAATGCCATGAACCCGTGCAAGGTTGCGCCAAAATACTGACTGCCAAGACCGCATTGTCCGGACGCCGATTTGGCGCGGGACCCCTGCGTGATGTGGGAACCTGAGGTTAGACGACACATTGCAAAGATTTGTTATCTTGCTCTGCTCACGCGGCAGTATGCGTCGGTTGATTGGCACATGAGGGTTCGCGTGCGATCTGTCAAGGTCTAGCGAAAAAGGGCGTTTGGAGTGTTGCCTGTGCTTTCCCTTGTGTCCACCACACCATATAGTGGTCGAAAGCTTCGAATGGTGGGGAATCGTCCAGTGGCGCATATTATCGTGGTCGGCAACGAAAAGGGTGGCGCGGGCAAATCAACTGTGTCGATGCATGTCGCGACTGCACTTTCGCGCATGGGTCATAAGGTTGGCACGCTTGACCTTGATCTGCGGCAAAAAACGCTGGGGCGGTATATCCATAACCGACGGGCATTTATGACCAAGAAGGGGATCGATCTGCCGACCCCGTCTTATCATGAACTGCCCGAGATCGACCAAAGCATGCTGAAACCAGGTGAAAATGCCTTTGATCACCGCCTGTCGATGGCGGTGGCCAAGATGGAAGCGGACGCTGATTTCATCCTGATCGATTGCCCCGGATCACATACACGGCTGAGCCAAGTTGCCCACTCGCTGGCGGATACGCTGATAACGCCGTTGAACGACAGCTTTATCGATTTTGATTTGTTAGCGCATGTGGATGGCGACGGTGAAGAAATCACTGGCCCATCCGTTTATTCAGAGATGGTCTGGAACGCCCGTCAATTGCGCAGCCAAGCGGGGCTTAAGCCAATCGACTGGATCGTCGTACGCAACCGTTTGGGTGCCCAAGCGATGGTCAACAAAGAAAAGATGCAACGCGCTATCACCAAACTGTCGAAACGCATCGGTTTTCGCACGGCTTCCGGCTTTAACGAGCGTGTGATTTTCCGTGAACTATTCCCTCGGGGGCTGACACTGCTTGATTTACGCGATGTCGGCGTAAAGGGCATGAATATCTCGAACGTGGCGGCACGTCAGGAACTGCGCGAATTGATCAAATCGCTTGATTTACCCGGTGTGACACCAGATTTTTGACGCCAAACATAAGAAACTGACCGCAGGCATTGATAATGCGCCCTTTTATTAAGCAAATCAGCCACATAGTGTGACCCACAAATAGGGAGAGCTTGCCTTGCAGAAACTGATTTCGTTGCAGCGCTACACCACCTTCGCAGTCGTTGCGATTTTAGCCGTTCTTTGTCTGATCGCCGGGTTTTGGGCGTCTTGGGTTTTCATCCTTGCCGCCATATTTGGCGCGTTAACGTTGGTGGGCATTCATGACGTCCGACAAGACCACCATGCAATTTTGCGCAACTACCCATTACTTGGTCATTTGCGTTTCCTATTCGAAAAAATCCGCCCTGAGATCCGCCAGTACCTGATCGAAGGCGATCAAGAAGAACAACCTTTTAGCCGCGAACAGCGGTCCTTGGTCTATCAACGCGCAAAAGGGGCAGAAGATAAGCGTCCCTTTGGCAGCCATGAACGTGTCTACGAGGCTGGCTATTCTTGGTTAACCCATTCGGTGCAGCCGACCCACTTTGAGAATACGGATTTTCGCCTGACTGTCGGTGGCGATAAATGCAAGAAACCCTATGACGCATCGCTTTATAATATCTCGGCGATGAGCTTTGGATCGCTGTCAGCGAACGCTATCGCGGCATTGAACAAGGGCGCCAAAATGGGCGGCTTTGCCCATGACACTGGTGAGGGTGGCATCAGCCGGTATCACCGCGAAGGTGGTGGCGATCTGATTTACGAGGTCGGGTCTGGCTATTTCGGGTGTCGCGACCATGACGGCACGTTCAACGCTGATAAGTTCAAGAAACAGGCCAGCGACGATCAGGTCAAAATGATCGAAATTAAACTAAGCCAAGGCGCGAAACCTGGTCATGGCGGCATGCTGCCTGCCGCAAAGATCACGCCTGAAATTGCTGAAGCCCGCGATATTCCAATGGGCGTCGATTGCGTTTCACCTGCCGGTCATAGCGCGTTTAACGGCCCGCTTTCGCTGATGAAGTTCGTGGGGCAGTTGCGCGATCTATCTGGCGGAAAACCTGTCGGCTTCAAGCTGTGCATCGGTCACCGTCGCGAATTTATGTGCATGGTCAAGGCGATGCTGGAAACCGGCATTATTCCCGACTTTATTGTTGTTGATGGCACCGAGGGCGGCACGGGTGCAGCCCCGCTGGAATTTGCAAACCACGTCGGTATGCCGATGATTGATGGCCTGACGTTCGTGCATAATACACTGCGCGGCGCAGGCATTCGCGATCAGGTCAAGATCGGTGCTGCGGGCAAGATCATCAGTGCCTTTGACATCGCGCGTGCGCTGTCGCTGGGTGCTGATTGGTGCAATTCGGCGCGTGGATATATGTTTGCGATTGGCTGTATTCAGGCGCAAGCCTGTCATACGAACCATTGCCCTGTGGGCGTCACAACCCAAGATCCAATCCGTCAGCAGGCATTGAACGTAAACGATAAGAGTCACCGTGTGGCGCGTTTTCACGCCGAAACGCTTAAGGCGCTGGGTGAAATGGCTGGGGCTGCAGGTCTGGACGATCCGTGCGGATTTCTACCCTATCATTTCATGGCGCGCGCAGGCGATGGCCAGATGACCGAAGCGGCTGATCTTTATGCGTATATGCGCGAAGGGTTCCTGTTGGATGACGGCGATGACAATCCAATTTACCGCGATCGCTGGGCCCGTGCGACAGCAGACAGCTTTGCCCCACCTGAGGCGAGATAGGCACAAACGCTAGGGATCATCCTGCCGTGGCGGGGTTTTTCCAGCGAACCGCATAAACAGCGATACACGCGGTGTCGTTGCTGTCTCGCCGCGTGAACGTGTGCGCAAAACCGGCGTGTTTTCGGATGTACCGCTGCGGCTTTCGCGCAGGACGATATACATGCCACTCGCGATGATAATACCTGCACCAATCGCAGTTGCCTGATCAATAGTTTCGTCAAAGAAGAAATAGCCGAACAACGTAGCCCAGATGATCTGGCTGTATTGCATCGGCGCGATGATCGCGGCCTCGCCGGATTGGTAGGC
>CBDTVI010000201.1:0-4346 GCA_965364065.1 uncultured Yoonia sp.
TCTTTGATCTTGTTGACCTGACGCACAAGCATGAACACAACGAATGCGATGATCAGGAAGTTGATTATCGCCATGATGAATGCACCATACGCGAAGATCGAACCGCCAGTTTCGCGGGCTGCTTCAAGTGACGCGCCTGCAGCCACATCACCGCTTAGAACGGCGTAGTTGTTAACGAAATCGACGCCACCAGACACGAGGCCAATGATGGGGTTGATCAAATCACCGACCAGAGAAGTCACGATAGCCGTGAATGCCGCGCCGATGATGATACCAACAGCCATGTCCATGACATTGCCTTTGGCGATAAATGTTTTGAATTCGTTTAGCATGTGTGTCCCCACTTATGTTTCGACTTGGCGAATGGATCTGACGCCCATTGCGCAACTGCGCACATCCTTACTGCCATTCGTGAACTCTCGCACGGGTTTTATTTCTCAGATTTCCCCTTAGCTTGATCTTATCGCAACTTTGCAAAGGACACGAACCATATGGCTGACCTATTCGCTTTTCCAATCACAGCACGCTGGCCCGCCAAGGACCCTTCGGTGATCCAGCTTTATTCCTACCCCACGCCCAACGGTGTGAAGGTTTCAATCGCCCTCGAAGAGATGGGGTTGGCGTATGAACCACACCTTGTCACGCTCAAGGACGAGGACGTCAAAAGCGATGCATTCTTGTCTTTGAACCCAAACAATAAGATCCCAGCGATTGTCGACCCCAACGGGCCTGATGGCCCAATTGGACTGTTTGAAAGTGGGGCAATCCTGCTTTATCTAGCTGAAAAATCAGGAAAATTTCTAGGATCTAACGCCGCCGACAAGGCGAAGATCACGCAGTGGCTGATGTTCCAAATGGGCGGCCTTGGCCCAATGCTAGGGCAAATGGGGTTCTTTTACAAATTTGCAGGTTCCCAAATCGAAGACCCGCGCCCGCGCGAGCGTTACCGCGATGAAGCGATCAGGTTGCTGGCTGTCGTGGACAAAGAACTGGAAGGCAAAGATTGGATTGCAGGCGAATATTCGATCGCGGACATGGCCATCGCGCCATGGATCAACGCGCTTGAATTCTACGGCACCAAAGACGCCGTTGGCTATCACGACCTCAAGAACGTTCCCGCATATGTTGAGCGGTTCTTTGCCCGCCCAGCCGTCGCCAAAGCGAAAAGCATTCCCAACCCGTCATAGGTCGGGGTTGCTTTCGTCTTAAGGTAACGTTCCATTCAGGACGTAGTTCAAAATCTCGACAACCTGCTGCGGCGTTTCCACAACGGCAAGCGCCGCAGCGTCCACCTCTTTCAACGGATGCTGGTGATCTGGGCCATGCATAACAATGAGTGATTTACCAAGGGCTGCGGCATATCCCGCATCAAATGCTGCATTCCACTGTTTGTATTGGTCACCAAAGCGGACCACCACAATATCGGCATTCGCAATGCCGTGGCGGGTGCGCATAGCGTTCAGATTGGCACCTTTGTTGTCGTGCCAGAACTTTTTTGGCTCTTCGCCCATGATTGCCACGCCGCAATCATCAGATGCGGCGTGATCGGTCACGGGGCTATGAAACGCCACGTCCAACCCAGCAGCGCCAGCCGTAATTTGATCGCGCCAGTCGGTGTGAATTTCACCAGAAAGATAGATATTCAAAGTCATGTCAGAGTTCCTTCGTGTTGGGCTGGGCTAGCCGCGCAGCACGCCACCTGTGGCTTTGGTTACTTTTTCAACGATCTTGCTGCTGACAGCTTCGATATCGGCGTCCTTTAACGTCGCTTCGGTCGGCTGCAAACGCACCGTGACCGCGAGCGATTTTTTACCTTCGCCCAATGAACCGCCAATGAATTCATCAAACACACGCACGTCCGCGATCAGCGCTTTGTCCGCACCTGCAGCCGCATTCACCAAAGTCAGCGCTTCTACTTGCGCATCGACGACAAAGGCAAAATCACGCTCGACCGCTTGCAGATCGGTTGCGACCAAAGCAGGGCGTGTGGCTGTCTTGTTCTTTGGCATCGGCACCTCGTCCGGCCAAATGGTAAACGCAACGGCAGGTCCTTTGATGTCCATTTCGCGCAGCACTTTCGGGTGCAATTCGCCAAAGACGGCCAAGACCTTCTTCGGTCCCAAACAAACCTTACCGTGCCGCCCCGGATGCCACCAATCGGGTGCGCCGCGCAGGATTTGTACTTTTGCTGGTGCACCAATCGCGGCCAAGACCGCTTCGGCATCAGCCTTAGCATCATAAAGATCAACAGGGCGCGACGTGCCATGCACGTCCTTTGGCCCTGTGCGTCCGATCAGGACACCCGAAACCAGCATGTGCTGTTCGCCCGGCTCACCACCGTGGAAACCAGCGCCGACTTCAAACAGACCCATATCCATGAAACCACGCGCCTGATTGCGGGCCGCGGCACGCAGTAAACCACCTAATAGGTTCGGGCGCATATGGGACATTTCCGAACTGATCGGGTTTTCCAACATCGTGGCGTCATCACCACCGCCAAACAACTTGGCGGCTGCCGCGTCGATAAAGCTGTAGGTGACGCATTCATTATATCCCAAAGCCGCTGCCGTGCGGCGGGCCGCTTGCTGGCGCGATTGGCTAGGGGTCAAAATCGGGCGCGGCACACCTGCGTTGATACGCGGCAATGGTTTGCCTTCAAGCTTGGTCAGGGATGCAATGCGCGCAACCTCTTCGACCAAATCAGCCTCGCCCTGCACGTCAGGACGCCAAGACGGCACATGCGCCATGTTGCCCTTCATGACAAAGCCCAGCGACGTCAGCGTGGTGCGCTGTGTGGCTTCGGAAATCTCCATGCCAACCAATGAGACGACACGCTTTGCGTCCAGTTTATAGGCGCGCGCCGTATCAGGCACCTCGCCCGCTTGCATCATTTCGGACGCTTCACCGCCTGCATGATCAACGATCATCCGCACGGCATGCTCTAGACCTTCAGGTGTGAACGCAGGATCAATCCCACGCTCGAACCGGTAGCGTGCATCTGAATTAATCTTGAGCGCACGACCTGTGTAGGCGATCTGAACCGGATCCCAATAAGCACTCTCAACAAGGACGTTCACGGTGTCTTCGGTGCAGCCCGTATCAGAGCCGCCCATCACGCCTGCGATGCTTTCAGGGCCATTGTCATCAGAAATAACCATCTGACCTGTTTGCAAAGTGTATTCTTTATCGTCCAACGCCATGATGTTTTCGCCACCGGCGGCACGGTGCACACGCAGGTTGCCCGCGACTTTGTCGGCATCAAAGACATGCAAAGGTCGGTTGAGATCATATGTGAACCAATTGGTCACATCGACCAAGAAGCTGATCGGGCGCAGGCCAATTGCGCGCAACTGGGTTTGCAGCCAATCAGGGCTAGGTCCGTTTTTGACGCCTTTAATCAAGCGGCCACAAAACACAGGGCAGCCATCCAGCGTATCGGCATCAATCGAAACGCCCATATCAGCCGTGAAGGACGCGGGCACAGGATCAACCGTGATGGGTTTCAGCGTACCAAGGCCGCGTGCAGCCAAATCGCGGGCAACACCGCGCACACCCAGCGCGTCAGGGCGGTTCGGCGTAATCGCAATTTCGATCACGGGGTCAACTTTGTCGGGGGCGTTTTCAGCCAACCAATCGGTGAACGTTTGCCCAACCTCGCCCGAAGGCAATTCGATAATGCCGTCGTGTTCTTCTGACAGCTCCATCTCGCGCTCGGAACACATCATGCCAAAGCTTTCGACACCGCGAATTTTACCAACACCAATCGTGATATCAATGCCGGGGACATAGGTGCCCGGGCTGGCAATCACGACAGTGATGCCCGCGCGCGCGTTGGGCGCGCCACAGATGATCTGTGTGGGGCCATTGGCCGTGTCCACCTGACAAATTTGCAGCTTGTCGGCATCGGGGTGTTTTTCAGCCGTTAGCACCTTGCCGATTGTAAAATCAGCCAGCCGTTCGGCGGGATTTTCAATCCCTTCAACCTCAAGCCCAAGGTCAGTCAACGCGTATTCGATTTCTGCAATCGAAGCGTCGGTTTCAAGGTGGTGTTTCAGCCAAGAAAGCGTGAATTTCATGGGTCAGTCCTGCGGTTCAAATAAGTTGCGTTGGGCTTAGCGGATTACGTGCAAATGGGAAAGAGGGTGGTCGGTTTCCCACTTCATCGCATCAAAGTTCGCGGCCTGCCAAATCCTCGACCAGTTCGAAGTATTCAAACACCAGCAGCATTTCGGGATCGAAATCGCCGTTGCGTTTGAAATACGCTTTGTGGTCTTTGCGCCAGCCCAGCAGCGTGTCGTTTTCGCCCTCGCACAGCGCCATTTCTTCGGTGACGTCGCAATAGCGGA
>CBDTVI010000202.1:0-4339 GCA_965364065.1 uncultured Yoonia sp.
GTGTCGCCCATCTGGCGCAGGACTTCTGCAGCAAAATATGTGAAGAACTGACCAGCGCGGAAGACCTCGCCTTTGCCTTCGGCGATAGGTTTGCCTTCTTCACGGCTTAGCAATGTGCCCAATTCTTCGGCGCGTGCCATCAACTCGTTGCCAATCGCGTTCAACACGTTTTGTTTCCGCTCAAGCCCGTAGGCAGCCCATTCGGCTTGTGCTGTGCGTGCAGAATTTAGCGCATCTTCCAATTGATCGCCGCTCGCCTGGGCAAAAACGCCAACGATTTCAGACAGATCAGACGGGTTGATGTTTTCAATTTCGGACGGGCCTGACACCCATTCGCCTGCGATATAGTTCAGTTGTGTTTTTGTCATGGGGTGCCTACCTTTTTGCGCTATTGGCGCGAATTTCGCGTGACATTAGTGGGGCGGTCGGGGCGAAGTCAAACCTATATCGCAAGGTTGCCAGCGCAGGCTTGCTGACGTTAAATGCAAAGCAACACTGTTTAACCTTGAAAGTACGGCATGCCGCAAGCCAGCCCGACTAGCCCCCCCTTTAACATCCTGATTGTCGGCCAACGCGGGCGGTTGGAATATGAGGCGTTGCTGTTTGCCGCCTCGTTGCGTCAAAGCACGCCAAACTTTCAGGGGCAACTTTTCGTGGCAGAACCCCAACCCGGACCACTTTGGGACAATGATCCGCGCATGACCCAATCGACCAAAGACGGCTTGATCGCTTTGGGCGCCACAATCGCGCCATTTGAAAGCGTGCATTTTGGTCAATCCTACCCGCATGGCAACAAAATCGAAGGCCTGTCGGTTCTTCCACCCGAAGAACCGTTTGTATTTTTTGACACCGACACGTTGATCACGGGTGACCTGACCCAAGTCGCCTTTGATTTTGACCGCCCTGCTGCGTCGATGAGACGGACAGCAACTTGGCCTGTAGAAGAGCTATATTGGCCCGGCTACACCGCCATTTGGAAATCGCTTTATGATCGGTTTGGTTTGGATTTTCAAAGCACGCTAGATACCACACAGCCAGACGAATATTGGGAACGCTATCTCTATTTTAACGCGGGTTGGTTTTTCGGCGCAGACCCTGCCGCATTCGGCGCGCGTTTTGTGGATTATGCCACATCCATTCGTGACAATCCCCCGCCAGAGTTGGTGATCCAACCCCTTGATCCTTGGCTAGATCAAGTGGCTTTGCCGCTGGTCATTCATGCGTTTGGTGGCGGTAGACCCGGGCCGGAACTGCAGGGTTTAGACAGTGATATGACGTATCATTACCGTGCCTTGCCACTGCTTTATGCGACGGCCAATGACGCGCAGGTCGCTTTTTTTGAAGAACTGGCGGCACCCAACAAGATCAAAAAGCTGCTGAAGCTTTACGAGCCTTTCAAGCGAATGATCTATCAAAAACGCGGACATAAAGTGCGCGCGATGTTCGACCGCGCGAACTTGCCCCGCCGCGAACGCGCGATACGCAACAAGATCAAATCTGCCGGTTTTTGGATGCGTTAACTCGCGAACATGCCGCTTTCAGCAGCAAATCCCTTGATCTCGATCGGGTTGCCGGATGGGTCGCGGAAAAACATCGTCCATTGTTCGCCTGGCTCGCCTTTGAAGCGCACGGATGGGGCAAGGATGAAATCGGTTTGTCGGTCTTCCAAGCGACCCGCCAAAAGCGTCCAGTCTTCCAATGGCAACACGACGCCGAAATGCGGCATCGGCACCATGTGCTCACCCACCTTGCCCGTCGCCTCGTTCGCGAAAGGTGTGCCCAAGTGCAGGCTCAGTTGATGCCCGAAAAAATCGAAATCGACCCAAGTGTCGGTTGACCGCCCTTCGGTCGCGCCCAAAGCATCGGAATAGAATTCTCTTGCAGCGTCCAGATCCAAAACATGAAACGCGAAATGAAAGGGTACAGGCATAGATTTGTCCTTTTTGCACTGGGCCGTTGAGTGCCTGTGTAAATCCGCCTACACCTTGCCGCAACGCATTTTAAAAGGGAGACCCGATATGACTGATGGCCCAAGCTACGGTTTTGATACACTGCAAATTCACGCAGGCGCACGCCCTGATCCGGCAACTGGTGCGCGCCAAGTACCGATTTACCAAACAACCGCATATGTATTCCGCGATGCAGAACATGCCGCGGCATTGTTCAACCTCCAAGAGGTTGGCTATATCTATTCGCGTCTGACCAACCCGACGGTCGCCGCTTTGCAAGAACGCATCGCGACACTCGAAGGTGGCGCAGGCGGCGTTTGCTGTTCTTCTGGTCACGCAGCCCAGATTATGGCGCTGTTCCCGTTGATGGGTCCCGGCCTGAACGTTGTCGCGTCCAGCCGTCTTTATGGTGGAACCGTCACGCAGTTCAGCCACACCATCAAGCGCTTTGGCTGGTCCGCGAAATTCGTAGACTTTGATGACCATGAAGCTGTCGCGGCGGCTATCGACGAAAACACCCGCGCCGTATTCTGCGAAACAATTGCGAACCCCGGTGGTCACATCACCGATCTGGACGCGATTTCTGCAATTTCTGACGCGGCGGGTATCCCGTTGATCGTCGATAACACCTCTGCCACACCGTATCTGTGCCGCCCTATTGAGCATGGTGCGACATTGGTGGTTCATTCGACCACAAAGTACCTGACCGGCAACGGCACCGTCACAGGTGGTTGTGTTGTCGATAGCGGCAAGTTCGACTGGACTGCGAATGACAAATTCCCATCCTTGAGCCAACCAGAGCCCGCATATCACGGCATGAAGTTCGCCGAGACCTTTGGCCCGCTCGCCTTTACCTTCCACGGCATTGCCATTGGTCTGCGCGATCTGGGCATGACACTGAACCCGCAAGCCGCACACTATACGCTGATGGGCATTGAAACCCTGTCACTGCGCATGGACCGCCATGTCGAAAATGCGATGAAAGTCGCGAAATGGCTCGAGGATGATCCACGTACGGATTATGTGACTTATGCGGGCCTCGAAAGCTCGCCTTACGCGCATCTGGTTCCTAAAATCTGCCCACGCGGTGCTGGCGCATTGTTCACGGTAGCCGTCAAAGGTGGGTACGATTCATGTGTGAAACTGGTCGATTGCCTTGAGATTTTCAGCCATGTGGCCAATTTGGGCGATACGCGCAGCTTGATCATTCACTCAGCGTCCACGACGCACCGCCAGTTGACCGCTGAGCAGCAAGAAGCTGCAGGCGCAGGCCCCGGTATGGTGCGTTTGTCCATTGGCACCGAAGACGTCAATGACATCATCGCCGATCTAGATCAGGCGCTCACAAAAGCGACATCTTAAACAAAAGCAACCCGCCCGCGCCCTTGGCGTAGGCGGGATTGTGCTGTAGGGTTCAGATGCGGGGGCAAACGCGTTTTGCCGGTTACAGCAACATGCTAGAGCGTGCAGATGACCATCAATTTTGCGCTATCACTTTCCTTTGAAGGGATTGAACTGCTTCAACGCATGCAAAGCGGTTGGCGGCGGATTGGGCGTGTCCAAATCAGCAGCACAACACTTGATGCCGATCTGACCGAATTGCGCCAAAAAGCGATTGCGTTGGCCCCTGACGGGATCACCACAAAACTGATTATTCCCTCCGATCAAATTAAATTCACAGCAATCGACAGCACCCAAACAAGCCAAGATGACATTGATGCCGTCCTTGCAGAGGCCACGCCTTACGCGCTTGCTGACCTCGTGGTTGATTGCGAACGTTTCGGCGGGCGCACCCATATTGCTGCCGTGGCGCGCGATACGTTGAAAGAGGCCGAAAGCTTTGCCTCAGCACATGGGTTTAACCCTGTGGCTTTTGTGGCGATCCCCGAACCATTCACCTTTCAAAAAGAAGTATTCTTTGGGGCCACCGAAAGCATGCCCGTGATCTTGGGCGCAAATGCGACAGTCGCGCGCGATAATCGGCCTGTTTTCATTGCGGGCACGCGGTTGAAATCGCGGCTATTGGTGATGGACGACGCTGAGCTTGCGCAAGAAGACGAGGTCAGCGTTGCCGACTTGATCGAAGCTGCATCGCAACATGTCACAGAAATCGCAGCACCAGCCCCAATCGCACCACCACCTTTAGTGCGCAGCGACATAATTCCCGCTGAATACTGGCCTGCCCCTGTTGAAACCGCGGCCATGATCGCGCCGCAGCCCGCGCCTGTTTTGGCACATTTGCCGCTTTTTGATTGCGTGATCCCAGAATTCCATCCGCCTACCAAACCAATCGAAAAGCCTGCTTTGATGGCCCTCGCGCATGCGGGCTCTGCCCAAGCACCAAAACTGGGTGCCGCAGCGCCGACGGCCAATCGCGCGCCTTCGGTTGC
>CBDTVI010000203.1:0-4319 GCA_965364065.1 uncultured Yoonia sp.
ATTTGGATACAAGGCTTACGCGAGGCGGAAAGCAAACCATGACGATAGATTTCCAAACGTGGATGCGGGCCGTCTGGTCAAGCATTATGGAACCCTCAAAGATGGCCGAAAAGGCCATTGGGCTGGATCTGCCTCGCGAGGCGCTTTGGATCAGCCTTGCGCTGGTTGCTGTGCTGAATGTGGTGCTTTTGGCATTGCTACAGATGCTGTCGCCGGCACCAATTGCATTTGAAGAGCAGGCTTTTACGCTGTCGCCTTTCGCTTATGCGGCCATTATCGGCGTGTTCTTGGTGTTTCTTGTGGCGGCCACATATTACACTGGCAAGGTCATGGGCGGGGTTGGTAGCTTTACAGCCACGCTCACGATTATTGTTTGGTTTCAGTCCGTTAGCCTGACTTTAGAATGCATCCAACTGGTGCTTGTTCTGATCAGCCCTGCGATTGCGTCGATTTTCGGGATGTTGTCGCTGGGTGCGTTGATCTGGTGTATAGTGAATTTCGTCAACGTGCTGCACGGCTTTGAAAACCTTGCCAAAGCACTGACGACGATTGTTTTGGCGTTGATCGGTACCGCACTCAGCGCGGGTATCATCCTCGCAATTTTGGGCGTTGGCCCCACGGTGGGTGCAGTATGAGCTTTGATGTAACTAAAATCCGCGCCGATTTTCCTATTTTATCGCGGACAGTGAACAACAAACCATTAGTTTACCTTGATAACGGGGCCTCTGCGCAGAAACCGCAGGCCGTGATTGATGCGATCACGCGCGGATACGCAGAAGAATACGCCAATGTGCATCGCGGTTTACACTACCTGTCGAACCTGTCGACCGAACGCTATGAGGGCGTGCGCGGGATTATCGCGCGCTTTCTAAATGCGCCGTCCGAAGACGAGATCATCATAAATTCTGGCACCACAGAAGGCATCAATATGGTGGCCTATAGTTGGGCCATGCCGCGCATGCAGGCGGGCGATGAAATCGTTCTGTCGATCATGGAACACCACGCCAACATTGTTCCTTGGCATTTCCTGCGCGAACGCCAAGGTGTCGTGATCAAATGGGTTGATGTGGATGCAAACGGTGATCTGGACCCGCAAAAAGTAATCGATGCGATTGGCCCAAAAACCAAGCTTGTAGCGGTCACCCATATGTCCAACGTGTTAGGGACCGTGGTCGATGTGAAAGCCATCACCGAAGGGGCGCATGCAAAGGGCGTGCCAGTGCTGGTCGATGGCAGCCAAGCGGCGGTGCATATGCCAGTGGATGTGTCTGACATAGGCTGTGATTTTTACGCTGTCACAGGTCACAAGCTATATGGCCCGTCTGGGTCCGGTGCGATTTTTGCGTCCAAGGCACGGATGGCAGAGATGCGCCCGTTCATGGGCGGCGGTGATATGATCCGTGAAGTCAGCCGCGACGCGGTCACATGGAACGACCCGCCGATGATGTTCGAGGCAGGCACGCCCGGTATCGTGCAGACCATCGGGCTGGGTGTCGCGCTTGAGTATATGATGGACATTGGCATGGACCAGATTGCGGCCCACGAGCGGGGGCTGCGCGACTATGCCCGCGACCGCTTGGACGGTTTGAACTGGCTTAATGTGCAGGGGCAATCTGCGACCAAAGGCGCTATATTCTCGTTCACGCTTGAAGGTGCGGCGCATGCGCATGATATCTCGACTGTGCTTGATAAAAAGGGTGTCGCGGTGCGCGCTGGCAGTCACTGCGCGATGCCATTGATGGAACATATGGGATTGGGTGCGACCTGTCGCGCGTCGTTCGCGATGTACAACACCACCGATGAGGTGGACGTGCTAATTGATGCGCTGGAATTGTGCCACGATCTGTTCGCCTAACGCAGGTTAAGCAGAACATCGCCGCGTCGATCCCATTTTATTAATTTGCAAAAACCGCAAGTTAGGAGAGGGTATGGTCCCCCTTCAGGATGATGACGCCAACTCGAAAGTTGCGTCGTCCCAAAGGTTCATCAAAATATTTAAAATCTCACCAGAAAACTATTCAACAGACGAGCCATCGCTGCGCGAGGCGAACCATACAAACGTAACTGAAAAATCACCGCTACGTTCCCCAGTTTCTTGAACCACAAATCAAAGGGCGGGAATATATAAATCTTCCATATTCGGAGGATTGAGCAAGAAAATTGGAATTTGAGACAAGTTTGATTAAAGAATCCGGACGATTGTACAAGTCACTAGGCTTGGTCGGCTGATGGTGACACGCCGAAGTGCTGCTTGTAGTCGCGGCTGAATTGAGACGCACTGGCGTATCCAACCGCAAAGGCCGCAGCAGAAGCCGGTTTGTGCAAAGCTGTAATCTGGTGCCGCGCTTCTTGAAGCCGCAGCATTTTGGCAAAGATCATGGGTGATTTACCGGTGAACTGGTGGAAATGCTCGTAAAACGCTGATTTCCCCATCCCGACTTTCGCAGCGATACTATCGACCGAAAGTGGTTTACCAAGGTTCGAGCGGATGAATTCAATTGATTGTGCAATCTTGCTGGCGTGGCTGTTTTGCGACAAAAGTTCGCGTAAGATACCTGCGCTGTGAGATTGCAGCAGCCGCAAATGTATTTCTTCTAAAATCGCGGGCCCAAGAATTTCTCGCTCGATTGGGTTGTCCGCCAGTTCGAGATAGCGCCCCAATGCGGCAATAAGTGCGGTGTTTTCGTCAAGGCGGCGCAGAGAGGTCGCAATTCCTTCACCTTCGGACAGGCCGTCAATGCGCCCCTTTAGCCGGTGCAGAACTTCAAAGTTCAATTGAAACAGGATCGCCAAGAACGGTTTATCCGGGCTACCTTGCGCAATGCAGTATTCGATTGGAATATCATGCCCCAAAACAGTGGTCTGGCCGGCTGAAAATACTATTGAATTGTCGTCAAGCCGTACTTCTTTTTGGCCCTGCAGCACAAGTGAGGCGAAAGGTCCGATTGAAAGGGATTGAAACGGCGATAGCGTCGAGTGCCGGACAATAAACATACCGTCTATCGGTAACAACACAGCCTCGCCATCGGGTTGTTCCGCGGGTACATGCCGCGCAGCAAGATCTTTTAGCTCGGTTAAATTCAACTTAGGTCACCTTATAAAAACATCAGTTGTGATCTCGCACGCGTCTTACAATAGTCGTAGTTTAACCCTTGGTTACCACAGTTATCAACTATTTTGCAGGCCCAACGCGTCAAGGTACCGCACAGCGAAATGACGAATGCGAGCCATTTTAGTTTTCAAGTTTGGTCAGGCACGAATATCCGGCAAATGTTTGGTCAATGCCTGATCGCAATGCCCTTACTTTGGCGTTGCGAGGGGCAGGGCGCACAGTTATAGAACTCGTACGCATCCGTAGCTCAGCTGGATAGAGCGCTGCCCTCCGAAGGCAGAGGTCACAGGTTCGAATCCTGTCGGGTGCACCAATTAAATATCGTTGGTTATTATTTTATATTTATTTATGATTCACTCAGTGGTCACCCCCTTTCTTTCCCCCACAAGCGCCTCATCTTCCCGTGTGTGAGAGATACTTTAATGGAACGGTCGGCTTAGTCGGCCCCTTTAGGCAATCGCGCTAAGCGCAGCGAATGGCAGCAATTGGCCCATACAGACCGATCCTAATTCGATCATGCCAACAGTCATTTCCTCAAATACCAACGCCGCAGCCATCATGATCGGAGAAAAAGCTTCTGACATGATCAATGCCAACAATGAAATGGAATAAGCAATGATCCGCCACATCGTCTTTATCAGGTTCAAACCTGAAATCAGTGACACCAACATATTTGCAATATTTGACGAACTTTACGCCATCAAAGACAAGTTACCTGGTGTCCTGAGCATCACATCAGGCAAGAGCGAAAGCCCTGAACAAATGGAACGCGGCTATATGCATGGGTTTGTGGTGGATTTCGTCGACTGGAATGCTTTGCAAGCGTATCAGGACCATCCGGACCACAAAAACCTCGGAGGTAAGTTGGTCGCGAATGCGGTCGCAGGCATCGACGACATACTTGTCTTTGACCTTTCGGTGAAAGACTAAAACCGCGGCGGGCGATTGTTAACGTAACTACAGGATCATTTGTGACCCATTGCAAATACCAGTTCACGAAACGCCCGCGATCGCCCAACGATCATTGATGTCGCGAAACGGGCTGGCGTGTCCAAATCAACTGTAGGCCTTTTCTTGCAAAACAGTGCGTCCGTGCGAGAAGAAACGCGGGTGCATGTGCGCAATGTCATGGCTGATAGCGGTTATGTTTTAAATCGTTCTGCAGCCGACATGCGTGGCTCGAACGCTGGTCTGACCTAGACGCTAT
>CBDTVI010000204.1:0-4284 GCA_965364065.1 uncultured Yoonia sp.
CGCGAAACCCATCCTGACCAAATGATCGCACGGGGTGTTCCAGAAGAGGCCGTAAAGCTGGCCGAACGCCGTATGGTTGCGATCAATCGCGCTTGGGAAGAAATCCAAGGCAAGCGCACATGAGGATCGCCACGTATAATGTCGAATGGTTTAACAGCCTTTTCAATGACGCCGGCCAATTGATCAATAATGACAGTTGGTCGTCACGTTGGAATGTCACAAAGGCCCAACAAACCGCAGGTCTGGGCGCTGTTTTTGCCGCGATGGACGCCGATGCGGTGATGATTATCGAGGCGCCAGACACCAGCCCCCATCGCGGCACCATGAAGGCGCTTGAGGTTTTCGCCGAACACTTTGGGCTGCGCGCCCGCGAGGCGATTACCGGTTTTACAAACCACACCCAGCAAGAGATCGCATTGTTATATGATCCCGATGTAATGGCCGCAGTTCACGATCCGCGCGGCGATGAAACGGTTCCGTTATTTAATACCGAAATCCAGATGGATGTTGATCTTGATGCGCATCCTGATCCAATCAGGTGGTCCAAACCGCCCCTAGAGGTGGCTGTGACGACCGCGTCTGGTCCGCTGCGCCTTATCGGTGTGCATGCCAAGTCCAAAGCCCCACATGGCGCGCGCGATGACGCCGAGGCCGCGCGTATGTCCATCCAGAACCGGCGCAAGCAATTGGCGCAGTGTATTTGGCTGCGCAAACGGGTGACACAGCATTTGGACGCGGGTGAAAATCTGATCGTTTTGGGCGATTTCAACGATGGCCCTGGCTTGGACGAATACGAAAAGCTGTTCGGGCGTTCCGGCATTGAGATCGTCTTGGGCGAGGACGACGCGTTGCGCATGTTCGACCCACACGCGCGGATGGTTTTGGGGCGCAGGGTCGGGGCGATGCCTGTCACGGCGCGTTTCAAGCGCAAGGGTGAACCCTATCTGCAGGCGCTATTGGACTATGTCATGGTGTCGCCGGGCTTGCTTGCAAAGCAGCCTGCTTGGCAGATTTGGCACCCTTTCGATCACCCTGCCTGCTACGAGGATATCCCGCTGCGCGAGGCGCTGTTACTGGCGTCCGATCACTTTCCGGTCGTTTTGGACATTGATCTGTGATTTGAAATTGTACGGCAGCGTGCCTATCTAAGAGGCATGAAACAGATTGTATTCCTGACCTTCGTTGCCTGCCTAAGCGTTTCGCCAGCGATCGCACAAGAAGATGCAGCGCCAGAAACCGAAGATGGCTTTAGCCTGATGGAAGAGGGTGCGCGCATGTTGATGCGGGGCCTCATGACCGAGATGGAGCCTGCGATGACTGACCTGCGCGAAGGCTTTGAAGAGATGGGACCCGCCTTTGCTGAATTCGCGCAATCGGTCGGTCCGGCTTTTGCAGAACTGCTTGATCAGGTCGATGATTTCCGCAATTACGACGCGCCTGAATTCTTGCCTAACGGCGACATCGTCATACGCCGCAAGCCAGATGCGCCTACTTGGCAACCTGACCCTGAAACGGGCGACATCGAGCTTTAGCTATTTGGTGAACTTGACGCTGCTTGTGGCGCCCATCACGCTTGCTAGTCCGGCGAAACGTGCTTCGGCGACTTCACCGAATAGGGGGCGGGCATGTTCGCTTAGCTTTAGAGTGAGTTCTTTTGATTTGGGCTGCCATTTCAACGTGCCGGGCGCTTCGTCGGCGTTGACCCACAACATCGCGCCCAGACGCATTGCTTTGCCTAAAACCACAGCCTCTTTGATTTGGGCCTCGTCCAGCATTGCAAAGAGCGGATCAAACCGTGAATTGGCAGTTTTGCTGGTATAGCGGTTCATCAACGCGAGCCCCAGAAGGACGCGTTCATAATGCTTTAGACCGCCTAGGTTGGCCCGCGTCGCGTTGTCAAATGTGACCTCACCACGGTAATCGGGATGGGCGCGCCAGCTGACGTCGTGCAATAGGCAAGCCGCCTTGATGATCCGTTGACGCTGCCAGTTTGCACGCGGAAAAAGCGGTTTGACGAAGTCATATAGTACCCTTCCGAACCCGGGCAGGCGCGCGTCTTTGGCTTCAACAAAGCGGCATGCTTCGATCAATGGATCGCGTTCGCGCAATTCACGCGGCATTTGTTCATACAACATGCCTTCGCGCAGACCGTAGGATGAAACTGCCACATCCTTGGGTTTGAAAGTGCGCATCAGTTCCTTGAGCACGATCGTTGCCAGTGGAACTAGAGACATCCGGCTGTCCGAAATATTACTGCGACCGCGCAAGTCTTGCAGGTCGGACTTGCGGATGTACTCGGCCGTTTTACTGATTTGACGCGATGACATGCGGTATTCGTGCAAGACGGTTAATGGATAGTTGCGCCGTTCCATATCGACCCGCGCAATCGCGCGCCACGATCCGCCCACAAGAAACAGGCGCATGCCTGTCGCATTGCCCATTTCGTCATGCAAGGTTTTCATGGTTTCACGCACATAAGCTTTGACCGCTTTGCGCCCACCTTTGATTTCGCGCAGCTTGAGCGGGCCAAGCGCGGATGTGACGCGCCGCCCAACGCGTCCTTCGGCAAGATCGGCCAATTCCATAGACGAGCCGCCAATGTCGCACACCAGACCGTAACTGCCAGGCCACCCCAGCAGCACACCTTGCGCAGATAGGCGCGCTTCTTCTTTGCCGTCGACGATCCAGATTTTGATCCCTGTTTCGCGCAGGACCTCTTCGCGAAATTCCGCCCCGTCTGATGCTTCGCGCACGGCTGCTGTGGCGACTGCGGTAAGTGTGGGGATGCCCATGCCTTCGGCGAGTGCGGCAAAGCGCCTGATCGCGGACAGCGCGCGCTTGCGGCCTTCGGGACTGAGGCGGCCGGTCTGTGACAATCCAGCGCCCAAAGCACACATGATTTTTTCGTTGTAGAAATAGGCAGGCGAACGTGCCGCACCATCAAAGACGACCAAACGAACAGAGTTTGAGCCAACATCGATTACGCCAACGCGCGATAAGCCTTTGGCGGCAGCGTCTTCAAATAGGGGGCGCCCAAAAGGTCCCCAGTCAATTGTGTCCGCGTCTGGTAGTTGTGTCATGGAAATCCCCGGGCACCGTTCCGCCAAAAGGTATTAATCAATCATCGTCATGCGTCAACTGCGGCACATCAGACGCGCCCGCTGATCCGCGCCCAGAAAGCGATGGGTTTTCCATGAAAAAGCGGTGGCAGTTGAACGCAAATGCACCTTCTTCGACGGCTCCTCGGGCAAAACTGCCGTCGGCGGCCATGACCCAGCTTTGGGCCACGTCAGCCATATTTGCAGCCATGATTTGGCGGACAATCTGTGCTTTGACGGTCGCATTTTTGATTTCAACCAAAGTTTCAACTCGCCTGTTCAGGTTGCGGCCCATCCAGTCGGCTGAACTCATGTAGACCTTGGCCTTTTTGGAAGGCAGCGCATGGCCGTTGCCGAAACACACGATACGCGAATGTTCCAAGAACCGCCCAACAATAGATTTGACCCGAATATTGTCTGAAAGCCCCTCAACACCGGGGCGCAGCCCGCAAATGCCGCGTACAACAAGGCTGATTTTCACACCTGCTTGGCTTGCCGCATAAAGCGCGTCGATCACATCGCTATCGATCAGGGAATTCATCTTGGCCCAGATCATAGCAGGTTTGCCAGCTTGGGCGTTTTCAGCCTCGGACGCGATGCGGTCCAACAAGGTTTGCTTGAGGTTCAATGGCGAAATCGCGAGGTTCTTAAGGCCGTCAGGCTGTGCATAGCCGGACAGGTAATTAAAGACTTTGGTGGCATCACGCCCAAGGTCGGTATCACATGTGAAAAGGCTTAGGTCTGTATAAATCCGTGCCGTAATCGGGTGATAATTTCCCGTGCCGAAATGGGTGTAGGTAACCAGTTTATCGCCTTCGCGGCGTACCACGGTGCTAATTTTTGCATGCGTCTTATATTGCAAAAACCCATAAACCACATGCGCGCCCGCACGTTCCAGCCGCCGCGATTGCCTGATATTGGCCGCCTCGTCAAAGCGCGCCTTAAGCTCTACCAAGGCCGTCACCGACTTGCCGTCTTCTGCGGCTTCGCAAAGCGCTTCGACAATTGGTGACCGCTTGGAGGTGCGGTAAAGAGTTTGTTTGATCGCCACAACATTGGGATCACGCGCCGCTTGCGAAAGGAACCGCACGACCATGTCGAAGGTTTCATATGGATGATGCAGCAGCATGTCCTTTTGGCGGATCGCCGCAAACATGTCGCCGTCGTGGTCTTGCACGCGTTCAGG
>CBDTVI010000205.1:0-4276 GCA_965364065.1 uncultured Yoonia sp.
CTTGAAGACATCGTCAAAGACCGCGTTGAACGTATTGCTGGTGTCGCTGCCGTGAATGTGTTCGGTGGCGTCGGCCAAGAGCTTCAGGTCGTTGTGAACCCACAACGGTTGTCGCGTTTCGGTCTGACGGTGCCCGAAGTCGTGCAGCGGCTCCGCGCCGAGAATATCTCGATTTCTGCAGGTGACGTAGACGAAGGCAAACGCCGCTATATTGTGCGGACCGAAAGCAATCTGAATACCGTCGAAGCAGTCGGCGATGTGGTTTTGCGGTCTGACGCGTCCAATGGAGGCACGGGCCGCGTGCGGGTCAGTGATGTGGCCGACGTGGCGTTCGCCTACAAGGAACCGACGGCACGGTTGCGCTTTAAGGGGCAACCCGGTCTTGCCTTTAACGTGGTCCGCGAGGCGGGCGCAAACGTCATCACCGTCATGGAAGAATTCCGCACCGTACTGGATGAACTACAGGTCGGTCCAGTTGCCGCCCAAGGGCTTGTGATGGAACAAGTCTACGATGAGACGATCTACATCGAAGGCGCAATCAGTCTGGTCACACAGAACATCTATATCGGCGGCGTCCTTGCGGCACTGATACTGATGATATTCCTACGTTCACCGCGTGCAGTCATTATCGTATCATTGTCTATTCCGGTTTCCATCGTTGCAACCTTCGTGGTGATGGCCGCGACAGGTCGGACGCTGAACGTGATCTCGCTTGCGGGAATCGCCTTTGCGGTCGGTATGATTGTGGATGCGGCAATTGTTGTGCTGGAAAACATCTATCGGTTGCGTGAACGGGGTTATTCCCGCCGCGAAGCCGCTTATCTGGGGGCAAAACAGGTTTGGGGTGCGATCCTTGTGTCTGCATTAACCACGGTTCTGGTCTTTGTGCCGATCTTGATTATGCAACTGGAAGCGGGACAGTTGTTCCGTGATATCGCCGTCGCGATCTCTGTGTCGGTGCTGCTGTCGCTGGTGGTGGCCGTGACCGTGATCCCCGCACTTGCCAGCCGTCTGCTGCGTGAAGATGCCAAGAAACCAATGCGCATTTGGGGTTTGGATCATTTGGCGTCCGGTTTCCGCGCCATGGTCATGGCCTACGTGCGGATGACTGTCCGCTACCGGACCATTGGCATCGTGATGGTGGCCACCATTGCTGGTGGCGCTGCTGTCGCCAGTTGGACGTTCCTGCCCAAGTTGGAATACTTGCCCGAGGGTAACCGCAATCTGGTCTTTGGCCTGATCATTCCGCCCCCCGGCTATAACCTAGAGACCACAGAAACCATCGCGCAACGCATCGAGGCCGTGGCCCAACCACTTTGGGAAGCCGCACCTGCGTTGCAGACCGAAGACGGGACGCCGACCATTGATAGCTTCTTTTTTGTTGCAACTCCGGGGAACTCATTCGTGGGGGCAGGGGCTGTCGATGCGCAACGCGCCGGCGATCTGATCCCAGTGCTAAGCCGTCCGATTTTTGCAGAGCCCGGTACATTCGGTTTCATGACCCAACCGTCGCTGTTCGGGCGTGGCGTTGGTGGCGGGCGTGCGATTGAATTGAACGTTTCAGGGCAAGACCTTGACGATATTCTTGGTGTCGCTGGACGTGCCGCCGGAATTTTGGCGGGGCTTTTACCGCGCAGCGAAGGCCACCAATTCCGCCCTATTCCGGGACTAGAGCTTGGCGCGCCAGAAATCCGCCTGATCCCTGATCGACTGCGGCTGGCTGATGCGGGGCTTGATAGCTCTGGACTGGCCGCAACTGTGGACGCGTTTAACGACGGGTTGCGTGTTGCCGAAATTACGGTCGGATCCGAACGGATCGATCTGGTGCTCAAAGGCGATCCAAACCTGAACGGGGCGGCGCGCACGCAAGATGTCGGCAATTATCCGGTTGTGACACCGGGCGGGCAGATCGTGCCGGTGTCTGCATTGGCCGATGTTGTTCTGACTGCAGGACCGACTGAAATCCGCCACCGTGAGCGGCTACGCACTGTGACCCTCGAAGTGCGGCCTGCGGATAATTTGCCGCTGGAACAAGCGGTTGAACTGCTTGAAACCCAAGTCGTCGCAGTGCTGCAAGAGCAAGGTATTCCGGGCGATATTCGTCTGAGCGTGACAGGCACTGCTGACCAACTGAGCCAGACGTGGTCGGCGATCCAGATCAACCTGATTGTGGCTTTGATTATCGTGTTTCTTGTCATGGCAATCTTGTTTGAAAGCTTTGTTCTGCCGTTGGTTATTTTGATCGCGGTACCGATAGCTGCGGCAGGCGGTGTTGGCGGTTTGGCGGTGCTAAACCTGTTCCAAGCGCAGCCAATGGATATGCTCACGCTGCTTGGGTTCGTCATCTTGGTGGGCATCGTGGTGAACAACGCGATCCTGATCGTGCATCAAACGCTGTATCACCTCCGAGAAGAGGGGATGGAACCAATCGCGGCCATCGAAGAAGCCACGCTTAACCGTATTCGCCCTATTTTCATGTCCACGCTGACAAGTGTGATGGGCATGCTGCCACTGGTCATTTTCCCCGGCGAGGGGTCGGAGCTTTACCGTGGTTTGGGTGCTGTGGTTGTGGGTGGTCTGTCGATGTCCGCGTTCTTGACGCTACTGACGGTGCCACCGCTGCTGCGTCTGTGCATCCGCAAGCCGGAACCGCGCGGCGACATGATCCCGAACGCGGCACCAGCAGAATAAGAAAACCCCGCGAGGCTTGCGAACGCATTGGCCTCGCGGTCCAAACTTCCTACACAGGTAAAAATATTATTGAGAATGGTTCTCATTTGCATTTACACTTGCAAATAGTTCGCATATGCAACTTACTTATTGACACTCTCCCTTTGAAAGGACACTGAAATAATGATGAAAAGAACGCTCCTTAGTGCCGTTTGCGCAATGACGATGTCGACCCATGCCTTTGCGGATGACCGCTTTAAGGCCATCACGACCTTTACGGTAATCGCCGATATGGCGCAGAACGTCGCGGGCGATGCGGCGATCGTAGAAAGCATCACCAAAGCAGGGGCCGAAATTCATGGTTATCAGCCAACGCCGCGTGACATCATCCGCGCGCAGGATGCTGATCTGGTCTTGTGGAATGGTTTGAACCTCGAATTGTGGTTCGAGCAGTTCTTCGGCAACTTGTCAGATGTCCCCAGCGCCACTTTGACTGACGGCATTGTCCCAATGAGCATTTCATCAGGCGAATACGACGGCAAACCAAACCCGCATGCGTGGATGGGCCTCGAGAACGCGTTGATCTACGTCGACAATATCCGCGACGCATTTGTGGAACACGATCCAGACAATGCCGAGATCTACCGCGCCAATGCGGCCGCTTACAAAGACCAGATCACCGCGACGATTGCCCCATTGCGTGCGGCGATCCAAGCGGTCCCCGAAGATCAACGCTGGCTTGTCACTTGCGAGGGCGCATTCAGCTATTTGGCGCGCGATTTTGGTATGCAAGAACTTTACCTTTGGCCGATCAATGCAGACTCGCAAGGCACCCCACAGCAAGTGCGCCGTGTGATCGATACGATCCGTGAAAATGACATTCAGGCTGTGTTCTGCGAAAGCACTGTCAGCCAAGCACCGGCCGAACAGGTCGCCCGCGAAACGGACGCCGCGTACAAAGGCATGCTTTTCGTCGACAGCCTGACAGAGGCGGATGGCCCCGTGCCGACGTATCTTGATCTGTTGCGGGTCACGTCCGAAACCATCGCTGCAGGCCTGACCGAATGACCCCAACTCCCGGCATCATCTCTCACAATGTGACCGTCACCTATCGCAACGGTCACACCGCTTTGCACAACGCGAGCTTTGAAATTCCCACGGGAACCATCACAGCGCTTGTGGGGGTCAATGGTGCCGGGAAATCAACGCTTTTCAAGGCGATCATGGGGTTTGTTCCCGCCGCGCGCGGCGAGATTTCGATCCTTGGCATGCCCGTGGCTGAGGCATTGTCGAAAAATATCGTGGCTTATGTGCCGCAATCAGAAGAGGTCGATTGGACCTTTCCTGTGTTGGTCGAAGATGTCGTCATGATGGGCCGCTATGGCCATATGGGCTTTTTTCGCAGGCCCAAGCAGGTCGACCATGCTGCCGTGACAGACGCGCTGGCACGTGTGAGCATGTCCGAATTCCGCGAGCGTCAAATCGGTGAATTGTCAGGTGGTCAGCGCAAGCGCGTTTTTCTAGCGCGCGCTTTGGCGCAAGAAGGCCGCGTAATCTTGCTGGACGAGCCGTTTACTGGCGTTGATGTCAAAACCGAAGACGCGAT
>CBDTVI010000206.1:0-4217 GCA_965364065.1 uncultured Yoonia sp.
CGCGTGATATCTCCGGTCGTTGGCTCGAATGTGCCAGCGATGCAGCCCATCAAAGTGGATTTGCCACGACCATTGGCGGCCACAAGCCCGATCCGGTCTCCTTTTGAGATGGTCAAGTTCAGGTCGTCAAAAAGCGGATTGCCCAGCGTGACGCCAAGCGCATTGATATTGATCATAGTCATGTGAAGTCTCTCAAAAGCAACAAAAGTGCCGCTGGCGCGGCGATAAGGCAGATCGTTTTAAGATCGGCCCTGCAAACGGATTTACAGGGCTGCGCGCGGACCATGCTGAAGGCGGCGTGTGATACGCATTTTCAGCACTGTCCTCCTGTTGTTTTGTGTGACCATGACCGAACCGTAGGCCCAGCACGTTAGGTGGGTCAAGACCCACTATATCTTCAACGCAAGGCGCGCCCTTTGATAATTGCATCTTTCCCGTACTTCGCGCGGATCTTATCGGCGGCTTTTTCTGCGTCCGCCCGTTTTTGTGCGCCGGGGTCCAACAAGTCACCTTCGCGGTCGGCATCTGTATCAGGGCTGATGTCAGAAAGCCCGACCCCGAGCAGGCGAAACGGTCCGCGATTGCTGACCTGATCAAACAGACCGCGCGCGGTCCGGTATACGGTATCGGCAATCTGCGTGGGGTGCCGCAAACTTTGGCGTTTTGAGATAAGCTTAAAGTCCGATGTTTTTAGCTTTAGCGTCACGACGCGCCCTGCCTTGTCGGTTGCCTTGGCGCGTGCGGATACTTTTTCTGCCATGCGCCAAAGATGTCCATCAAGGATATCAACATTGCCGGTGTCTTCGTTGAATGTCGTTTCATTCGACAGCGTTTTAATTGGGTTATGTGATGAAATACGCCGCCCATCTTCGCCCCGCGCCAAACTATAAAGCCGCTCGCCCATCCCGCCAAAGCGGTCATGCAGGTCGCGCCGATCCCAGCGCAGCAAGTCGTCGAATGTCCGAATACCTGCGTTGTTGAGGCTGATTTGCGCCGCAGGTCCGATCCCCCAGATCAGCCGCACTGATTTTGGGCGTAAGAACGCGGTCGTCTCTGCTTTGCCAATGATTGAAAAGCCACGCGGTTTATCTAGATCAGAGGCCACTTTGGCCAAGAATTTATTGTGTGATAATCCGATGGACCCCGTCAGCCCGAGTTCGTCCTTCATTCGCTTAATCAGCCGCGCCAGCATCACAGCAGGCGGTGCATGATGCAGTCGTTCGGTTCCGCGTAAGTCCATGAAAGCCTCGTCCAATGACAACGGCTCAACCACGGGCGTTAATTCGTCCATCATTGCGCGGATCGCTTTGGACGCGGTCACATATGCGTCAAAATCGGGCCGCACTACCACGGCATCTGGACAGAGTTTCAACGCTTGGAACATCGGCATTGCTGACTTGACGCCTTTGATCCGCGCTACATAGCAGGCGGTTGAAACAACCCCTCGTCTGCCGCCGCCAATAATCACCGGCTTGTCAGCGATTTCTGGATTGTCCCGCTTCGCGACCGAGGCATAAAATGCATCGCAGTCCATATGCGCGATGGACAGGTCGAACAGCTCTGGATGGCGCGTCACCCTTGGGCTGCGACATTTGGGACAGCGAGTTTCGCTATCAAATGTCGTCAGGCAATCGCGGCACAGGGCTGGCATATCGATACAATAAGGGGGCTATGATGCGGGCACAATGTCGGGCGGTGCCATTGGTGATCTTGGATGCCTCCGGCGGGGATATTTATGCTCGGAAGAATGCAGGAGTTCCGCGTAAATAAGAGTTGTTTTAGTTTGCGGTTTGTATAAAGAGTTTCCAATAGGAAACACGCCGACCGGGAGAGAACGGTCAAGTCCGTCGCCGAAGGAGCAACCGCCCCGGTCACTCTCAGGCAAAAGGACCGGTTGGGGTGCAACACGCCGAAGAGAGGCCTTAAGTGGTCCGCCGAAGGAGCAAGCCCAAATGGGTGAATCTCTCAGGTACAACAGACGGTGGGGGCACTTGGTGGGAGAAATACCATGCCTTCGATTGCTGTACTTGGTGCCGGTATTACGGGTGTCACAACTGCTTATTCTTTGATGGTCCGCGGCTTTGACGTGACGGTTTATGACCGTCAACGCTATGCCGGAATGGAAACAAGTTTTGCCAATGGCGGCCAATTGAGCGCCTCAAACGCAGAAGTTTGGAACCAGTGGTCCACCGTGATCAAAGGCATCAAGTGGATGTTTGAAGGCGACGCGCCTTTGTTCGTCAATCCTCGCCCAAGCTGGCACAAAGTCAGCTGGATGACGGAGTTTCTGGCGAATATCCCACGCTACAAAACTAACACCACAAAGACTGCGGCTATGGCAGTTGCTGCACGCGCAGGTCTGGCGGAGATGGCAGAGAAATCAGGTGTTGATTTTGACTTCAGCCCAGCGGGCATTTTGCACTTTTACAAGGCCGAGAAAGACCTCAAGCATGCGCGGATGGTCAACGGTTTGCTGGCCGCAGGTGGGTTGGAACGGCATGAATTGACCGTTGACGAAGTGATGGCACGCGAACCTGCCCTACACGGTGACATCATCGGCGGTTTTTGGACCGAAAGCGATAGCACCGGTGACATCCACAAATTCACGATGGGCCTTGCTGAATGGCTCAAGAAGCAGGGCGTCGTGTTCAAGCTCGGTAAACCAGTGACCGATTTGCATGTGCGCGACGATGGTGTGTACGTCGAATGTAGCCATGAAGAGCGTTACGATGCCGTTGTTGTTTCGGCGGGTGTCGCAAGTCGCAAGTTCGCACAGATACTGGGTGACCGCGTCAATGTGTACCCTGTCAAAGGCTATTCGATTACCGTGAACCTTGACGATGCAGCTAGCCAAGCGGCTGCACCAACAACATCATTGCTAGACGACAAGGCGAAGATCGTGTCGTCACGTTTGGGTAAGAACCGTTTTCGCATCGCAGGCACAGCTGAATTCAATGGTGAAAACCGCGATATCCTTGATCGTCGCGTGCGTCCTTTGATTGCTTGGTGCGAAGAGCATTTTCCCGATGTCTCTACGGAAAACTGCGTTCCTTGGGCCGGTTTGCGTCCAATGATGCCCAATATGATGCCCCGCGTTGGACCGGGAAAAAATGACCGCGTGTTCTATAATACAGGCCACGGTCATTTGGGCTGGACCCTAAGCCCTGCGACAGCAGATGCTATTGGCGCAGTGATCACGGCACGGTTTAAAACGAACAGTATACGATAGTATACATTGAAATCTGCCAGAATCACACCTATCTGTCCTTCATAACAACTGAGGGACAGATATATGCCGATTGAAAATATGCTTTCTGAATTTCTTGGCCAAAACATTCTTTATCTGCTGTTGGCGGTGTTCATCATCGTCTGCATCATGGCGGGTGTGCGCATCGTGCCGCAGTCCGAAAAGTATGTGGTGGAACGGCTTGGGCGATTGCGCGCTGTGCTTGGGCCTGGCATTAACTTTATCGTGCCGTTTCTGGACCGTGTACGCCACAAAGTGTCGATCTTAGAGCGTCAGCTTCCTTCGATGTCGCAAGACGCGATCACGTCTGACAACGTGCTGGTGCAGGTCGAAACATCAGTGTTTTACCGTATTATTGAACCCGAAAAGACAGTTTACCGCATCCGTGACGTTGATGGCGCGATTTCGACCACAGTGGCTGGTATTGTCCGGTCCGAAATTGGTCGGATGGAGCTGGATCAGGTGCAAGCGAACCGTTCGAGCCTGATCGAGGCCGTCCGTACCCAAGTTGCCCAACAGGTCGACGATTGGGGTATTGAAGTGACCCGCGCGGAAATTCTTGACGTGAACCTTGACCAAGCCACCCGCGAAGCAATGTTACAGCAGTTGAATGCTGAACGTGCCCGCCGTGCGCAGGTCACCGAGGCTGAAGGCCAAAAGCGCGCTGTTGAATTACAATCAGATGCCGAACTTTATGCCGCCGAACAGGATGCAAAGGCCCGCCGTGTATTGGCTGATGCCGAAGCTTATGCGACCCAAGTTGTTGCAGGTGCTATTGCTGACAACGGTTTGGCTGCGGCGCAGTATCAGGTCGCGCTTAAGCAAGTTGAAGCATTGCAGAAACTGGGTGATGGTGCTGGAAACCAGACCGTTATCTTGCCAGCCAATGCACTGGATGCATTTGCGGATGCCTTTAAGATGTTGAAAGGACGCTAAGATGCCACTTTGGACAGAATGGTGGGTTTGGATG
>CBDTVI010000207.1:0-4136 GCA_965364065.1 uncultured Yoonia sp.
GCCATCGGCGTGTTGGTCTGGATTGTTATGATCCCCGCGATCCGCAAGCAATCCGAAGGGCTGGAAAACCGCAACAAATCGCTCAAGGTGTTGTTCGGCATTCCGTTGATCGTCTCTGCCGCTTTGCTAAGCTTTGCGCATGGGGCGAATGACGTCGCCAATGCCGTTGGACCACTCGCCGCGATTGTTCAAGCGTCCCAGTCCGGCAGCTTTACTGACGATGTCAGCATCCCGTTGTGGGTCATGGTCATTGGTGCCTTAGGCATTTCCTTTGGCTTATTCTTGTTCGGCCCAAAGCTGATCCGCATGGTCGGTGGGCAGATCACAAAACTGAACCCAATGCGCGCCTATTGCGTCGCACTGTCCGCTGCGATCACGGTCATTGTGGCCAGCTGGCTTGGCCTCCCGGTAAGTTCGACCCACATCGCAGTTGGCGGTGTGTTCGGAGTGGGTTTCTTTCGGGAATGGGACGCCGAGCGCCGCATCCGCAATGCCCGGCTCAAAATGCCTGAACGGGCTCACTATGCCCCTGAGGAAAGACGTCGTCGCAAGCTGGTCCGCCGCTCGCATTTCATGACAATCATTGCGGCATGGATCATCACCGTACCCGCAGCTGCGACACTATCTGCGATCATTTTCATGCTGATTAGAACGGCAATCGGCTAGTCTGGGCGGGCGCCCCTCCTCTTCTGCCCCAAAGACGGAAGTTCTACGTCACCGAAAAATACGTGACACGGCTACAACGGCGCCAATCCCAATGCTCCGAAAACGGTGGAACGGGATTGCGCGAGCGGGCGTGATTGGGAAATCCAATCGGGCTTCGGCACGACCAGCGGCCCAGTCGGCCAGCACCTTGCCCATAGAGGTCGCCATTCCGACACCGCGCCCATTGTAGCCAAGTCCGGCCATAACACCCGGCGCAAGCAAATGAAGGCCCGGCGTATGATCGCGGGTCAAGGCGACGCTTCCGCCCCAAGCATGTTTCCACGCGACACCCTCAAGCTGCGGATACAAGCGTTCTGCCGCGGCACGCAGGTCGGCCTGTCGCGCACGGACGTTCTTGTCCTTCAACGCGCCGCGCCCGCCCATCACAAACCGCCCATCAGGGTCTTTGCGGAAATAATGCAGCAATCGGCGGCTGTCTGATACGGACTGGCCATCGGGTAGAATTGAGCGGGCAACACTGTCGCTCAGCGGTGCGGTCGCGACCTGAACCGACGTCACAGGAACAACTGTGCGCCCCAAAGGCTGACCGAGATCGCCAGTGTACGCGTTCGTGCAAACTAGCACTTTACGGGCCTTCACCTGTCCGAGTTGGGTTTTCACAACGATATGATTGCCTTGAGGGGCTATATCGGTGACGCGGCTTTTACCGTGAATTTGTGCGCCGAACTTCTCGGCCGCCTGCGCCAATCCAAGCGCATAGTTGAGAGGGTGCAAGTTGCCACCGCGCTGGTCAATCACACCACCGACATAGCTGCGTGTGCCTAGCATTTGTGCGATATCATGCGCACCTAGCCCTTCGACGATTGCGCCGCGTTTGCGCCACTGCCCACCAATCACCAAGAGATCAGCCAACGCCTTTTTCGAGTGAGCGGCCCTAATCCAGCCACTACGTTGCGCATCACATGCGATGCCATGCCGGGCGATAAGATCAAAAACCAGATCGGCGCTGCCGCCTGACAACGCGTTCATCCGCTGTCCTATCTGGGGACCAAACCGCGCCTCGATAGCATCGGGACCATTCTTAAGACCTGGGTTTACCTGTCCGCCATTTCGGCCAGAGGCACCCCAGCCGGGCGTGTGCGCTTCAAGCACAATGACACTTTGCCCAACTTCTGCCAGATGCAACGCGGCTGAAAGACCCGTGAAGCCGGCGCCAATAATCACGCAATCCGCCGTCACCGCGCCAGACAGCGCCGGACGATCAGGGGTCGGGTGCGCCGTCGCAGTCCAAAGACTGTCAGCTAACACAAAGCGTTCATTGGCAATCACAGGCATGGGTTATGCGACCTTAGCTTTGGTTGCGGCTGCTGCGCATCAACCCTTTGCCGATCTGTGGCAATGTTCGTTGAAACCCCTGACCTCTCTGGCAGCATTGCGCCCACATCCGGACGGTCATGCTTCATCGGATTATCGATATCCACGACCTCGTCCAATTCGGCAGCATAACGGTGCCCTGCATAAACGGCTGCTGCGATGATTGCTGGAGCTTCGGCATCGCCAATCCGTTTAAGACTAAAGGGCAATTTGGCCGCTTCCCCGCCAACCGTCGCCAAAATCTCATCGTAAAGATCACTGTTTTGGGTGCGCTGTGTCACCATGACAACGGCGGATGCTGGCAGGGTCTGCTCTTGGCCGCTGTATTCACAGACAAGTGTCGCGGCCTGCCCATCAAATTCGGTCAAGGCATGGGCCGTTACGATCTTGACGCCCAGTTTCATCAGATGCGTGCGAATACGCCACCGCTCTGCCGTCATTCCGGCCCATGCGGACACGCTGTCACTTTCGGTGACATAGGTGACAGGCACGCCGGTTTTGGCGACCGCTTCTGCGATGACGCCCGCCATGTAATAGTTATCGCCATCGAAAACGACTGTCGGGCCATCAGGCAAACGCCCGTCCATGATGTCATCAGGCGTAAAGACGATGGCGTCGCCTGTGGTGACAGAAACATAGGCTTTGCCGTCAAAACGTTCACGCTTCCAAGTAGCCCCGGTTGCGATGGCCACATGGTCAGCCTCGACGGCGAACACGTCTTCGGCAGTCATCCGGCTTTCGCGAAAGACATCCACGTTGGTTAATTTTAGCAACTGCTGTTCGCGGTAATCACGAACGCGAATATACTCGCTCATCCCTGGTAAGGCCGCTTCGCGGGTGACGCGGCCACCCAACTGACGCGTCGCTTCGGCAAGCATCACGTTATAGCCTCGCAAACCAAGTGCGCGTGCGGCCTCTAGACCTGCCGGACCTGCGCCAACAACCAGAACACTGGCATCTGACGTTGCAGGCGCTGCTTTTTCAGGGTGCCAGCCTTTGCGCCATTCTTCACCCATCGTCGGATTTTGCGTACAGCGGATCGGTGTTCCCGTACTGTCACCCGCATAGCAGATGTTGCAGCCGATACATTCGCGGATGTCTTCGAAACGGCCTTCTTCGACCTTTTTAGGCAGGAACGGATCGGCTATCGACGGGCGTGCAGCGCCAATCAAATCAACGATGCCGCGTTTAATCTGGCTGACCATCGTATCAGGCGAAGTAAAGCGCCCGACTGTCACAACGGGCTTGGAGGTGACCGATTTTACCCATTCCATATAGGGTTCAAGCGCGCCCTCTTTGGTAAAGCGCGACACCCCCATCTCAAGACTATAATCCGCAATGTTGATGTCCCAAAGGTCGGGCAGATCAGCCAGCATTTCAAACATCTCACGGCGCTCACCATATTCGGGTTTGCCGTCCGCACCGATGGTGTCGTCAGATTTGAAACGGACAGCCACGGCGCAACGGTCACCGACGGCGTCCTTGGTTTCTTCAATCAATTCTCGGGTCAGTCGCACACGGTTTTCAAGGCTACCGCCGTATTCATCCGACCGCGTGTTGATTGCGGGATCAAGGAAGTTGGCAAGCAGATAACCATGCGTGGCGTAGACATAGACCACGTCGAACCCCGCATCACGCGCACGCAACGCGGCCTTTTTGTGCCATCTGCGTAGATCGCGAATGTCAGTCTTGTCCATCGTTTTGGTCTGGAAAGGTTGACCTTCTAGATTGGGCAACGACGCAACATCCATTGCGGGCAGACGTGTAGAAAGATTTGCCGATCGCGCGCCCGAATACCATAGTTCTGCGCCAGCCAATGACCCATGCTCATGGACCATATCCGTCATCAGCGCATGCGCGCGAATATCGCTGTCATCCCACAACGATGCGGACACATGCGGTGTGTCGTCAGATGAGGGATGGATCGAGTTATACTCGGTGCAGATCACACCCCACCCGCCTTCGGCCTTCATCCGGCGCATATGGGCAAGCGTTTGCGGGCGCAGGTATCCCATGCCCGTGCAATGCGGAACCTGATAGAAACGATTTTTTGTTGTCACTGGCCCAATTTTCAAAGGCTCGAACAGGATGTCATA
>CBDTVI010000208.1:0-4097 GCA_965364065.1 uncultured Yoonia sp.
CATTCTGATCGACCCACGTTCCGCGTTTGCATCGCAAGACCGATTTCCGGGCGAAATACTGGTTGATGCGTGGCCGGACGCCGCATTGGAGGCGCTTGCATTGGATGCGCGCACGGCAGTTGTGACGCTTTCGCACGACCCAAAGCTGGATGATCCGGCGGTGATCGCTGCTTTACGTTCTGATGTCTTCTATCTGGGCTGCTTGGGGTCAAAGCGCACCCATGCCAAGCGCCTCGCACGGCTTAAAGATGCAGGGTTTGGCGATGCCGAATTGGCGCGCATCCATGGCCCTGTCGGGCTGGACCTTGGGGGGCGACAGCCTGCCGAGATTGCGGTCAGCATCATGGCGCAAATAACGCAGGTTTTGCGTCAAACTTCGGAATAGATTCGGACATTGCGCATAAAAAAGCCCCCATCAATGTGGGGGCTTTGATAGGTCTGTCAGGCGAATAAATCTTACTTCGGAAGTGGTCCGATCAGCATGACCATTTGACGGCCTTCCATTTTTGGAAAGTTCTCGACCTTGCCGGCGTCTTTGGTGTCTTCTGCAACACGTTCCAGCAATTCGCGGCCCAACTGTTGGTGGGCCATTTCGCGACCGCGAAAACGCAAGGTGATTTTCACCTTATCGCCGCCTTCAAGAAACTTGAAAACATTGCGCATCTTCACGTCATAGTCGTTGTTGTCCGTGTTGGGGCGGAACTTAACTTCTTTGATCTCAATGATTTTTTGCTTTTTACGTGCCTCAGCTTCCTTCTTCTGAGTCTCGTATTTGAACTTGCCGTAGTCCATGATCTTGCAAACCGGCGGGTTGGCATTTGGCGAAATTTCTACCAAATCGAGGCCTGCTTCATCGGCCATGACCATCGCACGTTCGGGGGTAACTACTCCCACGTTTTCGCCTTCCGCACCAATAAGGCGGATTTCGGCGGACCGAATACGGTCGTTGATGCGTGGGCCTGTGTCGCGTTGTGGTGGCGCGTTATGGGGTCTGCGTCCTATGGTCTTTATCCTTGGGTTGTTCCGTTCAGGTAAAAGGCAAACTAAACCTCAGTCACGCGGGCTTCAACCCGCAAAAGATGCGGTTTTCCGCCCAATTTTCCCCCCAATGCCGTCTTTCGCTTTGCTTTGTGATCTGACATATCAACAAATAAGGGCCAATGGGGCCTAAATGTAAAAATTTGGAAGGATTTGAGCAATGCGCGCAATCGCAATTATCGTCATTTTGGCTATCGTTGGTTTCTTTGGTTATCAATACGCCGCACAGGGCCGTAGCCCGGGCGAAGCGGTCGGAGTTCTTACCGGTGCTACACAACAAGCCGAAGCTGCCGCTGCTGATGCCGCTGCCGCCGCACAGGCTGCTGCTGCTGAAGCCGCTGCTGAAGCTGAAGCTGCTGCTGCACAGGCTGCTGCCGATGCTGAAGCCACCGCCGCTGAAACGGCTGCCGCCGCTGTTGAAGAAGCAGCAGCTACTGCTGCAGAGGCCGCTGCAATAGCTGTCGCTGCTGCCGAAGAAGCTGCCGCGACTGCCGCAGCTGAGCTGCAAGCCGCCGCTGAAGAAGCTGCTGCCGAAGTAGAAGCTGCTGCAAACGCAGCGCTTGAAGAAGCTAAAGCTGCTGCCGCCGAAGCCCTTGGTCAAACTGCAGATGTTGCAGAAGAAGCCGAAGCTGCTGTTGAAACTGAAATGGCGACTGAAGAAGCCGTTGAAGAAGTTGCTGCAGAAGCGGCTGAAGGCAGCGAAGATCTGATGGCCATGGCAATGTCCGGCGATCTGCTGACTGTAGATGGATTTGATGCCGACAAGGTTGTTGCCTTGCTTGACACCATCGACATCCCAGAAGGTGAAAAGACCACGCTGACTACTGCGCTGGGCTTTGCAAAGAACAACCCTGCTTTGCTGCAGCCAGTTCTGGACAACATCAAGAACTTGCTTGGTATGTAAAACTGGGTTCAATCCCAAACAAAAGGGCCGCGTCATTGCTGACGCGGCCCTTTTTTTATTGAAAGGTGATGTGCCTTAGTCGAGGAATGCTTTTTCCACCACATAGTGCATTGGCTTTGAATTTGCTCCTTCGACCAACCCGTATTCTTCGAACATCTCTTTCAGCTCTAGGTTAAACGCGAGGTTCCCGCAGATCATTGCCCGATCTGTCTCAGGCGTTAGTAGCGGCACACCTAGGTCGGCAAATGCCTCGCCTGATCGCATAAGGTCGGTGATGCGGCCCATCTTTGGGCTCTCTTCACGGGTTGTGGTCGGGTAGTATTTGATTTTTTTCCAAAACCCTTCGCCGATCACATCATTAAGAAGTTCGTCGGTTTTAAGTGCTTCGATCAGGTCACGGCCATAGGTCAGTTCACCCACTTCACGGCAGGTGTGGGTAATGATGATTTCGTCATAGTCTTCGTATGTCTGCGGTTCGCGCAGCAACGACGCAAAGGGCGCAAAGCCAGTGCCGGTGGCAAAAAACCAAAGGCGTTTGCCGGGGATAAGCGCGTCATGCACCAAGGTGCCCACAGGTTTGGGCCGCAAGATCAGATCATCACCTGGCTTGATATGTTGCAGGCGTGACGTGAGCGGGCCGTCTTGGACCTTGATGGAATAGAACTCCAATTCCTCGTCCCAAGACGGGGACGCGATAGAGTAGGCCCGAAGCAGTGGCTTTTGCTTGCCGGTCGTTGGGTTAGGATCGCCCATCAAACCAATCATCACGAATTCGCCCGAGCGAAAGCGCATGGACGCAGGGCGTGTTACCCGAAAGGAAAACAACCGATCGGTGTAGTGCTTCACTTCGGTCACTTTCTGCGCATCAGGCAGGGTGGGGACGGCTTTGGCGGTTTGTGTGCTCACGGGTGTCTGCTCGGTCATAAGGATCATGGCAGCCTTCTGGGGCCGCCCTCCGTCTTAGTCGTTGATAGGGATCAGGGAAAGAGGCGGTTAGATATTTCTATCCGCGCAAGCGGGCCTGATAGTTATGGCTTTGCCATGAGGCACGGAATTGCCACTGCTCTGCGGGTTGGCGTGCGGCAAGGGCGGCGTCGATTTCGACCTCATCAAAGCCTGATCTGCGCGCCATGGCATATTGGTCCGCTAGCACATGGCCTTTGGCCCGCAAGCGGCCTTTATATCCTGCGCGGCGTAGCATAGCCGCAAGCGTAAAGCCGCGCCCATCGGCAAAGGATGGAAAGTCGATGCGGATCATCGGGGCATTGTTGAGGCCTGCGAGTGCGTCTGGGGCTGTATCCGATGCCAGATCAATGCCGTAGTCGCAATCATTGGCGGCAGCCTCGGACAGTGCCACAAATCCACATGCGAAATCATCAGGCGCAAACCCTGCGTCGGTGACAATAATACTCATGCTGCTTTTTCCTTGCGTGGTGCGTTGTGGATGCCGCATTCGGTTTTTTCCGCTGCACGCCAGCGGCCTGCGCGGTGATCTTCGACGTTGCTGGCGCGGGTGGTGCAGGGCATGCAGCCGACAGATGGATACCCTTGCGTCACCAATGGATGACGCGGCAGATCGTGGGTGTTGATGTAGCTTTGGACATCCTGCGCAGTCCAATTCGCCAGCGGATTGATCTTGATCTTACGCGCCTCCTTTTCAAAGAGCGGCAGCTTTGCGCGTTGCCCGCCGTGATAGCGTTTACGCCCTGTGATCCACCCCTCAAAGCCCTGCAGGGCCCTGTTCAATGGTTGTGTCTTGCGCAGATCACAGCACGCATCCAAATCCGCCTGATGCAGCAAGCCATCCACGTCTTTGGTCAACACCTCAGTGCGGTCAGGGCCGATCACGCGCACATCTGTCAAACCAAGCTGCGCAGACAAGTCCTTTTGGTACGCCAGCGTTTCTGGAAACAGCATTTCTGTATCAAGAAAAACCACTGGCGTCGTTTTGTCGATTTGGGCCACCATATGCAGCAAGACAACTGCCTCTGCCCCGAAAGAGGACACAAGCGCTACCCGTCCCAACTGCACATCTGACAAAACGTGCTTTAGGATTGTTTGCGCATCAGATTTGCGGTGCAACAGATTGCGGCGTTCAGCGAATTCTTTAAGCGGCATTGGCTTTGTCCTGTGCTGGATAAAGGATGGATTTGAA
>CBDTVI010000209.1:0-4066 GCA_965364065.1 uncultured Yoonia sp.
ATCAAGATGCGCAGTCACAATGTCGGCGGCTTGGTCGAGGTAGTTTTCCAGATCGGGGCGTTCTTGCGCTTGAACCAGTCCAAGGTGGCGTGAGGGTTGCCGCAGCGCGGGCGTGCGGGGGATCGCGCCAAAGACAGTCACATTGCCCAAGGCGCTGCGCAGCATGCTTTCATGGCGTGCGGAGCCCACGTTGTTCAAGATAACTCCCGCGATATGGACGCGCGGATCGTGTTGGATGAAACCACTTGCCAGTGCCGCGACCGAACCCGCCATTTTGCCTGCATCAATGACCAAGATAACAGGAAGGTTCAGGATGCGCGCAAGGTCTGCGCAGGCCCCTTTTCCGTCGGGTGGCGCACCATCGAAAAGCCCCATCGCTCCTTCGATAATCACAGGGACCGGGCCTGCAGCGAGTGCTTTGATCCGCGCAGGCGACATCGCCCAAGCATCAAGGTTCAGGCAAGGCTGGCCGCATGCTGCCTCGTGAAAACGTGGATCAATGTAGTCGGGGCCGGATTTTGCGCCACGGATGGCGGTGTCACGGCTAAGCGCACGGAGCAGGCCAAGGGTGATCGTGGTCTTGCCGCTGCCCGACGCTGGGGCGGCTATGAGAAAACTCATCTTGTGCGGAGGCGGCAGGATGCCTCCGGCGGAAGTTTATCTTGGAAAAAGAAGTGAGCTGGCATCGCGATCAAGCAGATTCGGCGGGGCGTCCGCGCCCCAAGGGATCAAGATCGCGTGGGGCGACACCTGCAGCCATCCCCTGCCAATCGAGGACTTGGCGCATGAGTACCGATTGCCCGACGCAGATAATTGCTGGTGGTTCAAGTTTTGCGCGCGCGATGTCTTGGACGATGGTGCCGAGTGTGGTTTCCAGCACTTGCTGTTTGTCGGTTGTTGCAGTGGTCACGACCGCGACCGGTTCGTGGATGCTGCGGCCTGCGTCAAGTAGACGTTGTGATATCTGGGCGATGTGCTTCATGCCCATATAGATCACAAGAACTTGGCTGCCTTTGGAAATGCTGGTCCAATCAAGCGAGCTGGGTGTGTTGCCCGATTGGTCGTGGCCCGTCACAAAGGTAACCGATTGGTTCACGTCACGGTGCGTCACGGGGATGCCAGCGTAGGCCAGCCCGCCGATACCCGCCGAAATACCCGGGATGATGCGGATGGGAACGCTATGTTGCACCAGTGTTTGTGCTTCTTCGCCGCCGCGTCCGAATACGAAAGGATCGCCGCCCTTTAGCCGCAGCACGCGTTTGCCTTCGCGCGCGAGATCCACTAGCCGCAGCGAGATATCGCGCTGTTTTGCGGACGGTTTGCCGCCGCGTTTGCCTGCATAAATATGTTCGGCTTGCGGGGCCCATGACAGGATTTGTTCTTGCACCAGCGCGTCATAAATCACGACATCCGCCTGCCGCAGTGCATTGACCGCATGCAAGGTCAACAGACCCGGATCACCGGGGCCTGCGCCGCAAAGCCAAACCCATCCGGGTTCGAGAGTTGGCCACGTATGGGCCGGAAGAGGGGTGTTCGTATTCATGTGTGCATTATGCCGCGCCTGCCTGCGCTTGGAAAGGCCGCAAGCGACCTGCGATTGCGGATTGCCGTCATCGGCACTGCTGCCTATCGTCGCGGCAATGATTGATGAAACAACCAAAGAGCTGCGCCGCGGCTGGACCACAGGCGCTTGTGCGACCGCCGCGACCAAAGCGGCGTTGTTCCGCCTTTGGGGCGGGGCGTTTGAGGATGACGTGACCATCACGTTGCCTAAGGGCGAGACGCCTGTTTTTGCGCTGGCGCTGGCAGAGGCTGGCGATGACTGGGTGCGCGTTGGCATCACCAAAGATGCGGGTGATGATCCCGATGTGACGCATGGTGCGTTGATCGTCGTGACAGTGCGCGGATCAACAGGCGGTTTGATTTTTAAGGCGGGTGCGGGCGTTGGGACTGTGACCAAAGCGGGATTGCCGATTGGGGTTGGCGAACCTGCAATCAATCCAGTGCCGCGTCAGATGATGACGGATGTCGTGACCGAAATGGCTGCGCGTTTTGATCAGGCGGCGGATGTCGAGATCGAGGTTTCTGTGCCGGGGGGCGAGGCGCTTGCTCTTAAGACCTGGAACCCGCGCTTGGGCATCGCGGGCGGTTTGTCGATCCTAGGGACAACGGGTATTGTGCGCCCTTTCAGTTGTGCCGCTTGGATTGCATCGATCCATCGCGGGATTGATGTGGCCCGTGCAAATGGAATGGAACATGTGGCGGGGTGTACGGGTGCTACCTCTGAGGCCACTGTGCAGGGGCTTTATGGACTGCCAGATTACGCGATGCTGGACATGGGCGACTTTGCGGGTGGGATGCTTAAATATCTAATCAAGCACCCGGTTAAGCGGGTCACTGTCGGTGGCGGGATTGGCAAAATCACCAAGCTCGCACAAGGCGCGATTGATCTGCATTCGGGGCGTTCGCAGGTGGATTTTGCAGCTTTGGCACAGATGGCTGGAAAGCCAGAAATTGCTGGCGCGAATACGGCGCTCGAAGCGTACCAGATCGCAGGCTCCACTCTAGCGGACAGTGTGGCGCAGGCGGCACTGGCGCAGTTGAATAAGCGTTTTGGCGTTTCAGGCATTGCATATGATGTGGTTGTGATTGACCGCAAAGGCACGGTTATCGCGCAGGCCGGCCCATGACACTTTTGATTTTGGGCGGCACGGGCGAGGCGCGCCAGATTGCGGATCGGTTGGCTGGGCAAGACGCTGTGATTTCGCTGGCAGGCGCCACGCGTGCGCCGCAAGCGCAGGCTTTGCCGGTGCGGGTTGGTGGCTTTGGCGGAGCTGATGGCTTTGAAGCTTATTTGCAAGAGGCGGGGATCACGGCTGTTTTGGATGCGACCCACCCTTATGCAGTCAGGATCACAGGCCGGACAGCAGGGATTTGCGCGCAGCTTGGCTTGCCCTACCTGCAGTATCTGCGCCCGCCTTGGCAGGCAGAAGCGGGTGATAACTGGACCGAGATTGCAAATGAAGAAGATGCGGCAGCGCATATTGCGCCGGATGCTACTGTGTTCTTGGGAACGGGGCGGCAAACTTTGGAGCGTTTTGCCAATCTGGCAGGGCGCGATGTGATTTGCCGTCAGATTGATCCCCCGACGCAGGCTTTTCCTTTTCACGGCGGGCGTTTCTTGGTCGGGCGACCACCGTTTTCAGTTGCAGATGAGGTGGCACTATTTGGCAAACTAGGCGTTGATGTGCTGGTCGTTAAAAATGCAGGCGGTGCGCCAAGTCGCACCAAGCTGACGGCTGCGCGGCAGTTGGGCATTCCGGTCTTGATGATTGCCCGCCCGCCAGCGGGGCATTGGGCCGTTGTAGATGATGTTAATGCAGCACTTTCTTGGGTAGCGGCACTTTGAACGAAAGGCGCATTATATCAGATGCCTGCGTTGCTGAAGGGGCGGCTTGGCTATGCCAGCACGAGCCACGCTTTGAAGTCGTAATGCAAGATTTGCCACCATTGCCGTTGCGGTTGAAACCCGAAGGTTTTGCGGAGTTATTCAGTGCGATCGTCAGCCAGCAAGTGAGCGTGGCCTCTGCCAACGCGATTTGGGGCAAGCTGTTTGCGGCGGGGATGATCACGCCTGATGTGGTGGCGCAGGCCAGCGAAGTGCGTTTGCGTGAACTGGGGTTGAGCGGACAAAAGGTGCGCTATGCGCATGCGCTGGCGCGCGCTGATATTGACTATAAAGCGCTGCAAAACCTTCCTGCGCAAGATGCCATTAAAACGCTGACTGCAGTATCGGGCATTGGCCCTTGGACCGCCGAGATTTATGTGATGTTCGCGCTGGGACGCGCGGATGTCTTCGCGCCGGGTGATCTGGCACTGCAAGAGGCGGCAAAGCTGATCTTTGATTTGCCCGGGCGTCCCAAAGAAAAAGCGTTCCGCGAAATGGCGCAAGACTGGTCACCGTGGCGATCGGTTGCAGCGCGCATCTTGTGGGCCTACTACAAGCAAAGCAAACAACGGGAAGGCATCACATGACACGTGGCTTAGAAGCACAACGGCGCGAGCC
>CBDTVI010000210.1:0-4048 GCA_965364065.1 uncultured Yoonia sp.
AGTTTGACGCCGTGCTTTTTCAGAAAGAGGTCTTTGTATTCGGTGCGCAGGGCCATCACCTCGGTCATGTCGACCTCGTTGTAGGTGGTCAGCATGGCTGCGGTGTTTTGGCTTTCTTTCAGACGCTTGGCGATGGTTTGGCGCAGACGGGTCATTTTCACACGCTCTTCGCGGTCGGCCTGATCTGCGGCGACGGGTGCGCGTGGTGCAGCAACTGGGGCCGGTGCAGGTGTGGCGAGTGCGTTCAACACGTCCCCTTTCATCACGCGGCCATCTTTGCCTGTGCCTGCGACGTCAGACAGGTTGTTCTCTGCCATCAGTTTCTTCGCGGATGGGGCGTCTTCGACGTCCTTTTTAGCAGTGGCTGGTGCAGGTGCGGCCTCTGCTTTGGGTTCTTCTTTCTTGGCCGCGGGTGCGGCGGCTGCGTCGCCTTCAGCGATTTGGGCCAGCAGCGCGTCAACGCCAACTGTTTCGCCTTCGGCTGCGACGATTTCGGACAGGGTGCCAGCGACGGGGCTTGGCACTTCGACTGTGACTTTGTCTGTTTCCAGTTCGCACAGCATTTCATCGACGGCAACGGCATCGCCGGGTTGTTTGAACCATGTGGCGACTGTCGCTTCTGTCACGGATTCGCCAAGGGTTGGGACGCGGACTTCGGTGCTCATTACTTTGTTCCTTCGACTGTCAGCGCATCATCAACGAGGGCTGCTTGTTCTGCTTTGTGTTTGCTGGCCAAACCTGTGGCAGGCGAGGCGGCGGCGGCGCGTCCGGCATAGACGGGCCGCATATGTTTGGCTTTGATGCGCGTCAGGACCCATTCAAGGTTGGGTTCCATGAATGACCATGCGCCTTGGTTTTTGGGTTCTTCTTGGCACCAGACCATTTCAGCGTTCTTGAACCGCTGGAGTTCATTGACCGCGGATTGCGCAGGGAACGGATAGAACTGTTCATAACGCATGATGTAGACGTCTTTGATGCCGCGGGCGTCGCGTTCTTCCAGCAGGTCGAAATAGACTTTGCCCGAACACATCACGACGCGTTTGATTTTGCTGTCAGCGGCCAGTTTGGTGTCTGAATTGCCGTGCTGGGCGTCGTCCCACAGCACGCGGTGGAAAGACGATCCCGTTGTGAATTCTTCGCGTTTGGACACGGCCATTTTGTGGCGCAGCAGCGATTTTGGCGTCATCAGGATCAGCGGCTTGCGGAAAGTCCGGTGAAGCTGACGGCGCAACAAGTGAAAATAGTTTGCAGGCGTTGTGCAGTTGGCCACGATCCAGTTGTCGCCGCCGCACATTGTTAGGAACCGTTCCAGACGCGCGGATGAGTGCTCTGGACCTTGCCCTTCATACCCGTGTGGTAGCAAGCAAACGAGGCCCGACATGCGCAACCATTTGCTTTCACCAGAGCTGATGAATTGGTCGAACATGATCTGCGCGCCGTTAGCAAAGTCACCAAACTGCGCTTCCCATAAGGTTAGCGCATTGGGTTCGGCCAGCGTATAGCCGTATTCAAACCCAAGCACCGCGTATTCCGACAGCATCGAATCGATGACTTCGTACTGTGCTTGGCCTTCGCGGATGTGGTTCAGTGGATAATACCGGTCTTCATTGTCTTGATTAACAAGGCCCGAATGGCGGTGGCTGAATGTGCCGCGTGTCACGTCTTGGCCGGACAGGCGTACAGGATAACCTTCGGTCAGCAGCGACCCGAATGCCAATGCTTCGCCAGTGGCCCAATCGATGTTTTCGCCAGTATCGAACATCTTGGCTTTGTTATCGAGCAGACGCCCGATTGTTTTGTGCAGCGGGAAGTTTTCGGGGGCTTTTGACAGCGCCTCGCCGACTGCGTTGAATGTCGCGTCCTCAATCGCGGTCACGCCGCGTTGATAGTCTTCGTCTTTGCGATCCAAATGCGACCACTTGCCGTCCAGCCAATCAGCTTTGTTGGGCTTGTAGTTTTTGCCCGCTTCGAATTCTTCGTTCAGGTAGGATTGGAACGACGCCTTCATGTCTTCGATTTCGCCTTCGGGGATCAGCCCGTCGCGCACCAGACGTTCTGTATACAGCGTCAGTGTGGTCTTTTGCTTTTTGATCTTTTTGTACATCACCGGATTGGTGAACATCGGCTCGTCGCCTTCGTTATGACCAAAGCGGCGGTAGCAGATGATGTCCAGAACCACGTCTTTGTGGAACTTTTGGCGGAATTCGGTGGCAACACGGGCGGCATGCACGACGGCCTCTGGGTCGTCACCGTTGACGTGGAAAATCGGGGCTTCGACCATCAGCGCGATGTCAGTGGGGTAGGGGCTGGAACGGCTGAAATGCGGGGCCGTTGTGAAGCCGATTTGGTTGTTCACCACGATATGCATCGTGCCGCCTGTCTTGTGACCCTTCAGGCCGGACAAACCAAAGCCTTCGGCAACAACACCTTGGCCTGCGAATGCGGCATCGCCGTGCAACAAGACACCCATCACACGCGTGCGATCGGGGTCGTTCTTCTGGTCTTGCTTGGCGCGGACTTTACCGATCACCACAGGGTTCACGGCCTCAAGGTGAGAGGGGTTCGCGGTCAGTGACAAATGCACAGAGTTGTCGTCGAAGGCGCGGTCGCTGGATGCGCCAAGGTGGTATTTTACGTCACCCGATCCGTCGACGTCTTCGGGTTTGGACGATCCACCCTGAAATTCGTTAAAGATCGCGCGGTAGGGTTTTTTCATCACGTTTGCCAGCACAGACAAACGTCCACGGTGCGGCATGCCGATGATAATTTCGTCGATGCCTAACTGGCCACCACGTTTGATGATCTGTTCCATCGCAGGGATCAGGCTTTCGCCGCCATCAAGGCCAAAACGCTTGGTGCCCATGTATTTGACGTGCAGGAATTTCTCAAAGCCTTCGGCCTCGACAAGGCTGTTCAGGATCGCTTTTTGGCCGTTTTTGGTGAACGCGATTTCCTTGCCGTAACCTTCGATGCGTTCTTTCAGCCAACCCGCTTCTTCGGGGTTGGAAATATGCATGTATTGCAGCGCGAATGTGCCGCAATAAGTGCGCTGCACGATAGCCATAATCTCGGCCATGGTGGCCACTTCGAGGCCAAGCACTTTGTCGATGAAAATCGGACGGTCCATATCGGCAGCGGCAAAGCCGTAAGACGCGGGATCAAGTTCCGGATGCAGCTTGGTTTCGCGCATGCCCAACGGGTCAAGATCGGCAATCAAGTGGCCGCGAATACGGTAGGCGCGAATGATCATCAGCGCACGGATGCTATCAAGAACAGCAGAACGGACCTGAGCCTCGTCCAGTGCGACACCTTTTTCGGCGGCCTTTTCTTTGATCTTTTTGCCAGCAGCTTCTGGTTCGGCAGGCCACTGGCCATCAAGGGCGGCGGTCACATCATCGGTTGGTGCAGGCGGCCAATCGGCGCGTGCCCAAGACGGGCCTGCGGCCTCTGCTTTGGCGTCGGCGGGGGCGTCACCCAAGGACTTGAAGAACGCTTGCCAGCTTTCATCAACTGCGTTGGGGTTATCGGCGTAGCGGGCATAAAGCTGCTCTACGTATTCCGCGTTATGCCCTTGCAGGAAAGAAGAAGCATGAAGTGCGTCGTTAGGGGATTGGTCGTTCATGAGGGGACCTCAATGCATTGCCGATGTTAAAATCCCGGACCACGCCCGAGACGCCTATTCGTAGGGCGGGGCTGCCCCCGCCGCAGTAGTAAAGGTCGGGGGCAACCCCCGACCTACATTCTTATTTCGCGATTGCTTCTAGAACTGCTTCGCCCAGCGTCGCGGGGCTTTCGGCCACGACGATACCTGCGGATTTCATCGCTTCGATCTTGCTTTCTGCGTCGCCTTTGCCGCCAGCGACGATCGCACCAGCGTGACCCATACGGCGACCGGGAGGTGCCGTGCGGCCTGCGATGAAACCAGCTGTTGGTTTCCAACGTCCCTTTTTCTTTTGGGCGGTCAGGAATTCAGCGGCCTCTTCTTCGGCAGAGCCACCGATTTCGCCAATCATGATCATTGAATGTGTTTCGTCGTCGTCGAGGAACA
>CBDTVI010000211.1:0-4035 GCA_965364065.1 uncultured Yoonia sp.
ACATAGTCCAACCCCATCCGCTTGAGAGATTGATCGCATGACGCAATCATTGATTTGCGGCTGCCCCATTCACCATAGGGGCCGGGCCACATGTTATAGCCAGCCTTTGAACTGATGATCAGTTCATCGCGGTACCCTTTGAAATCTTCTGCAAGGATCGAGCCAAATGCATGCTCGGCTGAACCGGGGGGCGGGCCATAATTATTGGCCAAATCAAAATGCGTTATTCCGTGGTCAAACGCTGTCCGGCAAATGGCCTGCTTAGTCTCATGCGGTGTATCGTTGCCAAAGTTGTGCCACAGCCCCAGGGAAACCGCAGGCAGTTTCAAACCTGACTTGCCACAGCGACGATACGTCATCCGCTCATAGCGGTCTTCGGCGGGGGTATAGGTCATGGGCGCGCTCCTTTGATCTGCATGTTAAGGCGATCATGTCACCCGCAAGATGTCAACGAAACGAGGATGTCCGCGAAACCATCTGCGTCTTTTCTTCAAAGCAGAACCATGCCAATAATTTGCGGTAGGCAAGGCAAACATGCGCAACCAAACCGAGGCATCAATATGATCGATTTCATCATTATCGGGGGCGGGATCGCTGGTGTCTCTGCTGCGGCACGGCTGTCCCAACTTGGTTCTGTGACGCTGCTCGAAGGTGAAGACGCACTGGCCTATCACGCCTCTGGTCGGTCGGCCGCGTTGTTCGAGCAGAACTACGGCAAGCCTGCAACCGTTGCGTTGAACAAAGCCAGCCGCGATTTCCACAAAGCCGCCGATGTCCTTAGCCCGCGCGGTCTATTGCTGATTGGTCGCCAAGACGAGGCGGACGCATTTGCTGCTGACCAACAAAGTATGCAGCTTGAGACGATCAGTGTGGCGGATGCAAAAGCCAAATTTCCTATTTTAAGAAGTGACCTCATTACAAACGCGGCCTTTGATTCCCACGCTTGGGACATCGACACAGACAAATTGGTGCAAACCTTTGCGCGCACAGCACGCCAAAACGGCGCCGCGATTGTCACCAAAGCGCGGGTAACGAACATCAAACGCCTGCCATCAGGCTGGGTGGTGACCACAAATGCGCAAACTTATGAAGGACGGGTTTTGGTGAATGCCGCGGGCGCTTGGGTCGATACCATCGCTGAATTGGCCGGCATTGCACCACTTGGGTTTACCCCGTTGCGCCGCTCTATGGCGCGAATTCCCGCACCGGGCGGGCATGATGTCAGTGGATGGCCAATGGTCTTTGGTCCCGGTGAAGACTGGTACGCGAAACCAGATGCAGGCGCACTTATCGTTTCTCCGGGTGAGGAAGACCCAGTTGAGCCGCACGACGCCTACACCGATGACATGGTGCTGGCCGAAGGGTTGGCCCGCTATGAAGCGAACGTGACGGAACCTGTGACAAGGCTGCTGAGCTCGTGGGCGGGATTGCGGACATTCGCGCCAGATCGCACACTTGTTTTGGGTCCAGATGTGCGTGACGCAAGTTTCATCTGGTGTGCCGGACAAGGCGGATATGGGATGCAATCCTCACCAGCCGCCAGCCAGTTATTGGCGGATCTGATCAGCGGCGCACCCCCTGAAATTCCCACAAATGCGGTCACCGCCCTTTCACCAAGCAGGTTCACATGACAGATCACAAAAACGCTCAGGGCCAACCCATCGGCGCACCAGTGCCCGATTGGTACGGCTGTCCGCCCGTTCCACACACGCCGATGTATGGGCGCACCTGCGACGTTGTCCCACTGGAACCTGCGCACAGTGCAGACCTATTTGCCGCGTTCAGTGCAGATCAGACAGGAAAGCTCTGGACGTACATGCCGACAGGCCCGTTTGAAACCGCCGCTGACTACAGCGCGTGGGTGGCCCAAGCCTGCACCAGCACAGACCCGTTATTTTTCACGGTCCTTGACCGGACAACGGGCGCGCCAGTTGGCGTTGCAAGCTATTTGCGCATTCAACCCGAAAACGGTGTGGTTGAGGTGGGGTTCATCACGTTTTCACCCGCCCTCCAACGGACAGCTATGGCGACGGAAGCAATGTATTTGATGATGAAACGGGTCTTTGATGAACTGGGATACCGGCGCTATGAATGGAAATGCGACGCGCTAAACGCCCCTTCCAAAATTGCCGCGGCACGCTTGGGTTTCTCGTATGACGGGTTGTTCCGGCAGGCATTGGTTTACAAAGGGCGCAACCGTGACACGGCATGGTACGCGATCCTTGATCAAGATTGGCCAAGAATCAAGGCGGGTTTTGAGACGTGGCTGGCGCCCGAGAACTTTGATGCAGATGGCCTGCAAAAAACACCACTGGCAGTCGCAATGCCCGACTAAGTCAGATGAAAACGCAGAGGTTTGGTTGCTTCACGCACAACCACACCTTTCGCTTCAAGATCAAGCTGCACGCATTTCAGCCACCAACCAGATGTGGCCCCAGCCGGAAACAACGCTTCGGGCAGGTGCGGCATGGCCGCTTCCTTTACTTCTTTTGCGGTCATACCGGGCGACGCTTTGGGCAAAGTGGCTAGCATCGCATCTTTCATTGCGAGGTATTTAGCCTTGTCGACATTCGTCGTCCGGCCCGGCGTATTGATATTTTCAACGGCTATCTTGTCTGACATGTGCGTCCCTTTCGCAAACGTAAGGTGGGTTTAAACCCACCTTACCAGCATGCATCTGTCAACCATCCAAGCGGATTGCTGCGTTCTTGGGATCGTATGGGCTGTCTTCGACAACCTCTGCATTCCAAAGCTGGTCCAGCATTTTGACCTGTAATTTGGTACCAACCTCGGCCTGCTCGGGTTTCACGTAGCCCATACCAATCGACTTTTCGAATGCCACTGAATACCCGCCCGACGTCAAACGTCCAACGCGCGTGCCGTCCGTCGCATAAAGCGCCTCGCGGCCCCACGGATCGGCATCTGCGGGTCCGTCAATCAGCAGTGTGACGCACTTGGAACGGATGCCCTTTGCCTCCATCGCGGCCTTGCCATTAAAGTCTTTGGACAAGTCAACAAATCGCGGCAAATCGGCCTCAAGCGGGGTAGCGTCACGGCCCAGTTCATTGCCGAACGCACGGTAGGATTTTTCCTGCCGCAGCCAGTTTTGCGCCCGCGCACCCACCAGCTTCATGCCATGCGGCTCTCCTGCCTTTTCAAGCAAATCAAACAGGTAATTCTGCATCTCGATCGGGTGGTGCAATTCCCAACCCAATTCGCCCGTGTAGGCCACGCGGATCGCATTGACGGGACACATGCCAAGTTCGATCTGCTTTGCTGACAACCACGGGAACCGCTTGTTGGAAAGCGCCGTCGCAGGATCAGCATCATTGATAACCGCGTTCAAAACATCGCGCGACTTTGGGCCTGCAATCGCGAACACACCCCATTGGGTCGTGACGTTTTGCACTTCGATGCGCCCAAATTCCACTTCCTTGTCTGCGACCGCTTTGCGCAAGAAATCAGCGTCATACGCAGTCCAAGCACCTGCAGAGACCAAATAATACTCGTCCTCTGACATCCGCACGATGGTGTATTCCGTGCGCGTCGTTCCGTGATCGGTTAGCGCATAGGTCAAGTTAATCCGGCCAATCCGGGGCAACTTGTTTGTTGTGAACCAATCCAGAAATGCCGTAGCACCGGGGCCCTTAACGATGTGCTTGGTAAAGGCGGTCGCATCGATAAGGCCGACGCCTTCGCGCATCGCTTTCGCCTCTTCGACGGCATGTTTCCACCACCCACCACGGCGGAAAGACCGCGCTGCGTGGTCATCAAATCCCATTGGGGCAAAGTAGTTGGGACGCTCCCAGCCGTTCACAAACCCAAACTGCGCACCACGCGCGGCTTGGCGATCATAGGCAGGTGATGTGCGCAACGGACGGCACGCTGGGCGTTCTTCGTCAGGGTGATGCAGAACATAAACGTGGTCATAGCATTCTTCGTTCTTGCGCGCCGCAAATTCGGTCGTCATCCAGTCGCCGTAGCGTTTGGGATCAAGCGACGCCATGTCGATCTCGGCTTCGCCATCGACCATCA
>CBDTVI010000212.1:0-4013 GCA_965364065.1 uncultured Yoonia sp.
TATGACAGCTTTGCCGATTTTAAGCTTGAAACAGAAATGGCGGGAACACCGCAAGCGGTCCGCGATTTGTTGATGAAGGTGTGGGAACCCGCCAAAGCCGCAGCCGTCGCCGACGCGGGCGTGCTGGAACGTATGCTGCATGCCGAAGGTTTTGATGGACCGCTAGAGCCTTGGGATTGGCGTTTCTATTCCGAAAAACGCCGTAAGGAATTGCATGATCTGGATGAGGCGGAACTGAAGCCCTACCTACAGCTTGACCGTATGATCGAAGCATCTTTTGCCTGTGCAAACCGCTTGTTTGGTCTGGAGTTCGCTCCGATAGAAGGGCCAGTTTACCACCCCGACGTGCGCATGTGGGACGTGACCCGTGATGGCGCACATGTGGCGGTATTCATCGGCGATTACTTTGCGCGCGGATCAAAACGGTCTGGTGCGTGGTGTTCTGCGATGCAATCCCAACACCGCCTTGCAGGTGATGTGCGCCCGCAAGTTGTAAATGTCTGCAATTTCGCGAAACCCGAAGCGGGCAAGCCTGCGCTGCTGTCTTATGACGATGCGCGCACGTTGTTCCATGAATTCGGCCATGCGCTGCATCAGATGTTGTCGGATGTGACCTATGAAAGCATCTCGGGCACGTCGGTTTCGCGTGATTTCGTGGAACTGCCAAGCCAGCTTTATGAGCATTGGTTAGAGGTGCCAGAGGTGCTTGCTGAATTTGCGACCCATGCCGACACTGGCGCTGCCATGCCAACTGATTTGTTGAACCGTATGTTGGGGGCCGCGACCTATGACATGGGATTTCAGACCGTTGAATATGTCGCCTCTGCCTTGGTTGATTTAGAGTTTCATAATGGGCCGGCACCAGCCGATCCGATGCAAAAGCAGGCCGAAATCCTTGAAAGCATCGGCATGCCGCGCGCAATCAGGATGCGCCACGCGACCCCGCATTTCGCGCATGTTTTCGCAGGTGACGGCTATTCCAGCGGTTATTATAGTTACATGTGGTCAGAGGTGATGGATGCAGATGCGTTCGCAGCCTTCGAAGAAGTAGGCGATCCGTTCGATCCGGCCACGGCTAAATTGCTTGAACAAACCGTGCTGTCATCGGGTGGATCAGTTGATGCGGCAGAGCTTTACAAAGCGTTTCGCGGGCGCTTGCCGGGTGTTGAGGCGCTTTTGAAAGGGCGCGGTTTGGACAAGGCGGCCTAGTCGTGGATTTCCGCGTCTGCCACACCCCAAAGTGCAGATTTGAGAACCCAGCCGCGATAGCCGCCTGCGGTTAACTCGCACCAGTCTGGTGTGCATTCTTCAAGGCGGGCGACAACGCCCGGCTCTAGCATGGCATTTTCAAGTGCGTCTTGTTCGGGGCGGGCGCGCAAGGCCGCTTTCTCGCCTTCGATCACAACAGTCCGTGCACCTGATAACATCCGGTAATGCACCCAGCCGCCTTGGCCGTCGCGGTCGATGACACGTCGCCAATGCCCGTATTCCGCGATCACCTGCAAAGGCATGTCGCGGCGTTTGAAAATCCAGTCGATCCGGTGGGATAATGAAGGGCCACGGCGCACGTTTGCCTCATGTGCGCGCAAGGATACAAATCGCGGCAATGGTAGGTTGGTTTCTGGCCCGATCGCAGGACCTGCATCATTTTGTTGTGCGATGCTGACGGTCGCACTGAGGCAGACCACAAGAATTGCGGTTTGCATTACGCGAAGCCAATGCGCCAATACACCCATTGTTTGCCCTTACTGCTCTTTTTTGTGGCGCGCGGTTCTTGTGCTGCGCGTCCCTTTGGACCAACCTGCCATGCAAAGGCGAATTTGAAAACCCAAAGGAGAGACTTGCATGCCAGGTAAGCATTTAAGTGTTGTCGTGACGCGACGGTTACCTGAGGTCGTCGAGACCCGCCTGAAAGAACTTTTCGACGTTCAGTTGCGCGATGATGACACGCCGATGACCACAGAAGAACTGGTCGACGCGATGAGCCATGCCGATGTCTTGGTCAGCACCATCACGGATCAAATAGACGCCAAACTTTTGGCCCGTGCAGGTGAAAGCCTGAAATTGATCGCCAATTACGGTGCGGGCGTTGACAATATCGACGTCGCAACTGCGCGCCAACGCGGCATTCATGTGTCCAATACGCCTGGGGTGATGACCGAAGATACCGCCGATATGGTGATGGCTCTGATCTTGGCTGTGACACGCAGAATGGCCGAAGGGATGCGTTTGGCGCAGTCGAATGATTGGTCGGGCTGGTCGCCAACAGCGATGCTTGGCGGCCGTTTGCGCGGCCGTCGTTTGGGCATTCTGGGAATGGGCCGTATCGGGCAGGCTGTCGCCCGCCGTGCGGCTGCATTTGGCATTCAGGTGCATTACCATAACCGCAAACGCCTACGTCCCGAGGTCGAAGAAGAACTAGATGCGACCTATTGGGAAAGCCTTGATCAGATGGTTGCGCGCGTTGATATCTTGTCGATCAACTGCCCGCACACGCCGTCAACTTTCCACCTGCTGAATGCGCGCCGTTTGAAATTGATGAAGCCTGATGCGGTGATCGTGAACACCTCGCGCGGCGAAGTGATCGACGAAAATGCCCTCACACGTATGCTGCGCGCCGGCGAAATTGCTGGCGCTGGTTTGGACGTGTTTGAGCGTGGTCATCAGATCAATCCACGCCTTAAGGAACTACCGAACGCCATTTTGCTGCCGCACATGGGCTCTGCTACCATCGAAGGGCGGATCGAGATGGGCGAAAAAGTCATATTGAATATCAAGACATTTGCCGATGGCCACAGGCCGCCCGATCTTGTCGTGCCGTCCATGCTTTGACTTGACGCGGGTTTTGCGGGGCTAACCCGCGCCCATTGTCGGTTTTGTGCTGAAAGCGGTCGGCTGGTTCTGTCGCTTTGTTTTCAATTCGCGCACATTATGCATCACAGGTGCCTAAGGGGAGTCGCGCGCATGAAAACGCAAGTTAAAGCATTGGTTGTTGGTGGTGGTGCCGTTGGCACATCAATTGCGTATCACTTAGCCAAAGCGGGCTGGGACGATGTCATGCTGCTTGAGCGTGACGAGTTAACATCAGGTTCCACATGGCATGCTGCTGGTTTGCTGCCGTTGTTCAACATGTCATTCGCGACGACCTATATTCACAAATACTCGGTCGATTTTTATAAGTCGTTGGAGGCAGAAACTGGCCTGAATGCGGGTTTCGCTGTCGTGGGCAACCTGCGCATGGCCCAGACAGATGAGCGTATGGATGAATATATGCTTTATGCGTCCACCGCTGAAACTTGCGATGTACCCTACGTTTGGATGACCCCTGATGAGATCAAGGCAAAGTGGCCGTTGATCCGGACAGAAGACCTCAAAGGCGCACTTTACCACCACACGGACGGCTATATTAACCCTGCCGATGTGACCCAAGCGATGGCTAAAGGGGCGCGCCAGCGCGGTGTGATGATCGAGCGTAAATGGCAGGCGGATGCGTTCCATTGGAACGGCGATGCATGGGAAGTCACGTGTACCAAGATGGTCGAAAAGGGCGGCAATCTGATCCCTTCGGACGAACAGATTGTGATTACGGCGGAACATGTCGTAACCGCCTCTGGCAACCACGCGCAGACAACCGCCAAAAAGCTGGGCATCAAGATGCCCGCGATCCCTGTCGAGCATCAGTTCGTTGTGCTGGATCAAGATCCGGCGCTTGTTGAATTTCGCGCGGCTGGCAATGTTGAACACCCCGTCGTACGCGATGCAGATGCGCAGTCCTATGTGCGCGAAGAACGTGGCGGCTGGATTCTGGGCGTTTATGAAAAGGGCGCGCCTGCTGTCTTTGAGCACGGTGTGCCGGATAGTTTCCGCGCGGATCTGTTCCCTCTCGATCTAGAGCGGATCGAAGACCAATATATGGCGATGATCCACCGCATTCCGTCCTGCGAGGAAAGCGGGCTGAAGGACGATTTCAACGGACCGATTTGCTATACGCCTGACGGCAATCCACTGGTTGG
>CBDTVI010000213.1:0-4006 GCA_965364065.1 uncultured Yoonia sp.
ATTACATCACTATTTTTTGCCGTAACCACCGCCCCCTGGGGATTTCAGGATAAAAATGTCCCCGGGCAAAAGCTCTGCTTCGTCGTTTCCTTTCAAGTTCTCGATCCGCCCGTCCGCCCGCTGAACGCTATTGTGTCCCTGTAATCCAGAGCCACCACCTGCGGCCCCGTGCGGTGCTACGATGCGGTGCGAGGACAAGACGGTGACGGTCGTCGGTTCTAGGAAACGCAGCCTTCTGACAATGCCATTGCCACCAACAAATGCGCCCTGCCCGCCTGACCCTTGTCGAATTGAGAATTCTTCAACAAGCACGGGGAACCGCGTCTCAAGCACTTCGGGGTCCGTCATCCGCGTGTTTGTCATGTGGCTATGCACAGCGCTTGTCCCGTCAAAGCCGTCGCCTGCACCCGTCCCGCCACAGATGGTTTCATAGTTTTGATAATCATCGTTGCCGTAAACAAAGTTGTTCATCGTACCTTGGCTGCCAGCAATGACCCCAAGTGCGCCATAAAGTGTGTCCGCAATGGCTTGGCTGACTTCGGTATTGCCAGAGATCACCGCCGCAGGAGCCTGCGGATTAATCATACTGCCCACAGGCACGATAAGGTCGAGAGGTTTCAAGCAGCCTTCGTTCATCGGGATGTCGCTGCCCACGAGCGTGCGGAAAACATACAAAACAACAGCACGACAAATCGCGAGTGGTGCGTTGTAATTGAATTCGTTTTGCGACGACGTGCCCGTGAAATCAATCGTCGCCCGACGGTTGGCTTTGTCGACAGTGATCGCCACCTTGATCTGGTCACCGCTATCCAACGGATAGGTAAAGCTGCAATCATGCAGCACATCCAGAACCCGACGCACGCTTTCTTCGGCGTTGTCTTGGACGTGGGTCATGTAGGCGTGCACTGTGTCTAGTCCGAACTGACGCGTGATCTTTTGCAATTCAGTCGCACCCGTGGCGTTGGCTGCAATTTGTGCAGACAGGTCAGCCATGTTTTGGTCGATGCTGCGGCACGGATATTTGCCGGACGCCAGCAATTCACGCGTTGCCGCATCCCGCAATTGCCCTTGGACGACCAATTGGAAGTTGTCGATCAGCACGCCTTCTTCTTCGATCACGCGGCTGTCTGGCGGGGCAGATCCGGGGGTTTTTCCGCCGATATCAGCGTGATGTCCACGGCTGGCCACAGTATAGATGATCCGCTTGCCAGCCGCGTCAAATACTGGCGTGATCACCGTCACATCAGGCAAATGCGTGCCACCGTTAAACGGGTTGTTCATCATGAACACATCGCCGGGGCGGATTTTGCCTTTGTTCTGGCGCAAGATCACGCGCACACTTTCGGACATGGACCCAAGGTGCACAGGCACGTGCGGCGCGTTCGCCACCAGATCGCCTGCTTCATCAAAGATCGCGCAGGAAAAATCATAGCGCTCTTTGATATTCACTGAATATGCCGTGTTGGCCAAAGTCGCGCCCATCTGTTCGGCGATGGACATAAACAGGTTGTTGAACACCTCGAGCATCACCGGATCGACCTTGGTGCCAATGGCTTCTTGACGGGCTAGGGGCGTTGTCCGACGCAAGATCAGGTTACCACCGCTGACACATTCCGCGTGCCAGTCTTGTTCAAGGACATTGGTGCCCGTGGGTTCAGTCAGGATCGCGGGGCCCTCGACGATGTCGCCCGTGGCCATGGTTGTCCGGTCCACAACAGGCACATCGCACAAGCCGCCCGCTGACCACATTTTGGTTGTGCGGCGCGCGACTGATCCGCCTGCTGTGTCGGGCATAACCACGATCTCGCCCGTGGCACCGATCGCCTCTGCGGTCAGCACATCAATTAAAAGGGTCGCACCTTCTGGCACAAAGCCGAACCGTTGCTGGTGAGCTGTCTCGAACGCTGCGGCCATAGCTGCAGGCGACCCAAACGGAACTTCGAGGGTTTGTTGCGCACCATCGGGCCGGATGTGCGCCATGGTAGACACAGTGATTTGCGCGTCAGGAATGCCTTGGCCCAAAACTTCTGCTTTGGCAGCGTCGGCAAGCTCTGCCAGCACGGTTTGGGCTTGTGCGATCTCGCTGAAGTCTTTGCCGAACTGGTGCTCGCGCATGGCACGCACATCAGCAAGGCCCATTCCGAACGCTGACAAAACGCCCGCGAAGGGATGGATAAAGACGCTTTCCATACCCAATGCGTCGGCCACCAGACAGGCGTGTTGGCCACCTGCCCCGCCAAAGCAGTTCATCGTGTATTTTGTGACGTCATAGCCGCGCTGGACACTGATCTTCTTGATCGCATTGGCCATGTTCTCCACAGCAATGCGCAAAAATCCTTCGGCGATTTCTTGGACGGTGCGGTCGCCGCCGATCTCTTGGGCCATCACATCAAACTTGGCGCGGACTGCATCCACATCAAGCGGTTGATCAGCGTTCGGGCCAAAAACGGGCGGGAACAAATCGGGCTGTAGTTTGCCCAAAAGGACGTTGCAGTCAGTCACGGTTAATGGACCACCGCGCCGGTAAGCCGCCGGACCAGGGTTTGCACCCGCACTTTCGGGACCGACCTGCATCCGGCTATCGCGGTACGACAGGATCGACCCGCCGCCAGCTGCAACCGTATGGATCGACATCATCGGGGCGCGCATGCGCACGCCTGCGACCTCTGTCTCAAAGCTGCGCTCGAATTCGCCCGCATAATGGCAGACATCGGTCGAGGTGCCGCCCATGTCAAAGCCAATCAGTTTTTCATAACCAAGCTCGGCCGCTGTGCGCACCATGCCGACAACGCCGCCAGCGGGCCCTGAAAGGATCGCATCGCGCCCTTCAAACAGTGCCGCATCAGTGAGACCACCGTTCGAGCGCATGAACATCAACCGCTCGCAGCCACCTTGGGACGTGCCCAGTGCGTCAGCGACTTGGCTGACATAACGGCGCAGAATGGGCGATAGGTACGCATCGACCACGGCCGTATCCCCGCGTGAGACCAGTTTGATCAATGGACTGGCTTCATGGCTTAGCGACACCTGAGAGAAGCCAATGTCTTTGGCGATTTGCCCCAAACTTTGTTCATGCTCAGGGAAGCGGTAGCTGTGCATCAACGCAATCGCGACAGACCGGTAGCCTTCGCGGTGTGCTTGCAGCAATGCGTCGCGCGCCGGATCTGCGTTAAGCGGCGAAAGGACCGTGCCGTCAGCACCAACACGTTCGTCAATTTCAATGACATCATCATAAAGCAATTCGGGCAATTCAATATTCAGGTCAAACAACCGAGGACGGTTCTGATATCCGATCCGCAGCAGATCGCGCATACCTTTGGTGATCAACAGCAACGTGCGTTCGCCCTTACGCTCTAGCAGCGCGTTAGTGGCAACAGTTGTTCCCATCTTCACGGCACTGATCTGGCCCGGCGGGATCGCGTCGTTTGGCCCAAGCCCCAGCAGTTCACGAATACCGTGCACGGCTGCATCGGCATAGACTTCGGGGTTCTCTGACAGCAACTTATGTGTCTTCAGCCCACCATCCGGTGTCTTGGCGACGATGTCGGTAAATGTGCCCCCACGATCAACCCAAAATTGCCACATCAGACGTATCTCCTTTGTTTGCGGGCGCGCTATGCGCCGCAGTCATTTCGAATAAGAGGGATTAAGTGCTACTGCAGCGCGTTCGGCAGGAAGAGCGCGATACTTGGGAATGCGATCAACAAAAACGCCATCGCGAGCATCGTCAGGCAATAGGGAATTGCCCCCAGCATAACCTCGTTCAAGCTTCCTGATTTTCGCGCACCTTGCACAACATAAAGGTTCAGACCAACGGGCGGCGTAATCAATGCCATCTCGATCAAGACGATCATCAAGATACCAAACCAGATCACGTCAAAGCCCTGCGCCACAACAAGCGGCACAATGATCGGGATGGTCACAACCATCAGTGACAAAGTCTCGATGAAGAAGCCCAGCACGATATAAAGCACAACCACCACCATGATGGTTTTCATCGGGGTCA
>CBDTVI010000214.1:0-4001 GCA_965364065.1 uncultured Yoonia sp.
CGTGGCAAAACAGCCAGCCAGGGGTCGAAAGATTCCAACTAAAACGCAAAAAGCAGCGGATCAGACGGCTAAAACGCCCGAATCGGCAGCTAAAACTGCACCTGTCGTTGATGCAATTCCGGCGGAAGTCCGTGCTAATACTGTGCCACCGAAGCCCGCACCTGACAAACCAGCGGCTAAAAAAGTTGCGCCTGCGCCAAAACCGACAGCAGAACAGGCCAAGCCTGTTGTTGCAGCTGAAAAACCTAACCCCACGCCTGACCAGCAGAACAGATTTTTGCCACTCGCACTGGGTGGTTTGGTTGCTGGTGTGATTGGCTTTGCAGTGGCCACGTTTACCGCACCGCAGGCTGACAATTCTCTCGCCAACCAGATGGCCGCCCAATCCAGCACGATTGCGGGGCTTGAGCAGCGTTTGGCTAACTTGCCCGAAACTGATTTGAGCGGCATTGAAACAGCACTTGCAGAGCTAACTGTGCGTCTGGATGAAATCGAGGCACGTCCTGCGGTCGTCGCAGCGCCAAGTGGTGATGTCTCAGCCGTAACCTCCGACATGGACGCATTGCGCACCCAGATTGCTGAAATGACTGACGCCGCGCAAACAGAATTGGCGCAAGCCCGTGCTGCTGCGGCTTCGATTGAAGAAAACGCCGCCTCTGCGGCGCGTAATTCTGCGGCGCGTGCTGCCTTGTCACGCGTGCAAACGGCCCTTGAAAGCGGCGCACCAATTGGTGCCGCATTGGGCGATCTTGAAGAGGCGACAGGCGGCACTGCTCCGGACGCATTGATTGCAGCCCAAGACGGCGTGCCAACCTTGGCCAGCCTGCAAGAACAGTTCCCCGAAGCCGCGCGTGCGGCGCTTGCGACCGCCCGAAGTGAAGGCGTGGCAGGCGAAGAAACCTCTGGGATCAGTGCATTTTTGCGCAACCAATTTGATGTGCGTTCGACGGCACCACGCGAAGGCAACGACGCAGATGCGATCTTGTCGCGCGCAGAGGCAGCCATTCGTACAGGTCGCCTTTCTGACGCATTGGCCGAAGTAAGCGCTTTGCCGGAAGTAGCGCGAGCTGCGATGTCTGACTGGCTCGCTCTTGCCGAAATGCGCGCCAGTGCCGTGGCTGCTGCCGACATTCTTTCCTCAACCCTTTCCGACAACTAAAGGCGAACCCCCAATGCTATGGTCCCTTATTAAAATCCTCGCGTTTGTCTTGGCTGTCACAGCACTCACTTATGGTGGCATGCAGCTGATGGAAGTTGACGGTGGTGCGACGGTCGATGTCGCCGGTCAGGAATTTACCCTGAGCCCGCTTGAGTTGGTCTTCGCGTTCGGCGCGATGATTGTTGCAGTTTGGCTGGGTCTAAAGTTGCTCGCGCTATTGGTTGCGACATTCAAATTCCTGAACGGAGATGAAACCGCAATTTCGCGGTACTTTGACCGAAATCGCGAACGCAAAGGCTATGAAGCACTTAGCGAAGGTATGATGGCGCTTGCATCAGGCGAAGGTCATTTGGCTATGACCAAAGCTGCGCGTGCCGATAAGTATCTGCAGCAACCGCAGCTCACAAACCTGCTGACCGCCCAAGCCGCCGAGATGACCGGTGATCGCCGTATGGCCGAAGAAACTTATAAAAAGCTACTGACTGATAGCAAAACACGCTTTGTCGGTGTGCGCGGTATCATGAAGCAAAAGTTGGCTGATGGGGATACTGATACAGCACTCGCGTTGGCGAAAAAGGCGTTTGCACTGAAGCCCAAGCATGAAGAAACGCAGGACGTTTTGCTGCGATTGCAGGCAGAAAAATCCGACTGGGCTGGCGCGCGTAAAACGTTGGGCGCAAAGTTGAAATCTGGCAGCCTTCCGCGTGATGTGCATAAGCGACGCGATGCTGTTTTGGCGCTGTCCGAAGCACGCGATATTCTGGACGAAGGCAAAACAATCGAAGCCCGCGAAACCGCGATTGAGGCGAACCGCTTGTCACCTGATCTGATCCCGGCTGCCATTATGGCAGCCCAAGGGTATGTCGGCGAAGGCAACGCACGCTATGCGACGCGCGTTTTGACAAAGACGTGGAACGCGCATCCGCACCCCGATTTGGCTGCCGCCTTTGCCGCGATTGCACCGGACGAGACAGCGCAAGAGCGGCTTAAGCGCTTTACGGCTTTGACAAAGGCGACTGCAGATCATCCTGAGACAAAGATGCTGCTGGCAGAGCTGAACATTGCCGCCGAGGACTTTCCAAATGCGAAACGTGCGCTGGGCGATTTGGTTGAAACAAACCCAACTGCGCGGGTTTTGACGTTGATGGCTGCAATTGAACGTGGTCAAGGCTCTGACGATTCCGTTGTACGCGGTTGGCTGACACGCGCATTGACTGCGCCTCGTGGTCCGCAGTGGATTTGCGGGAATTGCCAGCACATCCACCCAAGCTGGGCTGCGACATGCGACAATTGCGGGTCTTTCGATACGCTTGCGTGGAAAACACCCCCAACGAGCGATGTCGCCATGCCGTCAGGCACAGAGATGTTGCCATTGATTGTTGGTCAAAAGGCTGATGCGCAAGTTCCAGCAACAGTCCCCGTTGAAGAGGCTGAAGTTGTAGAAGGCGACGCGACCAAATAGCGCGAAAGATGCTTTTTGAAGGTCCGTTCTGGGGCTGGCTATTAGGGCCAGTGCTGGGGCAAGATGGACGTTCATGACCATTGCCAGTTCACAAATACCCAATCCAATTGCGCGTGCCGCGCTTAAGCGGCGCGTACAGCTAGTGTTCGCTGTGCTGTTCCTGGTGCTCATGTCGCTGACCGGATATGCTGCGTTAAACGCTTATTTCACCGCTGAGAAAACGGGCGAAACGCCCCAGCGCGCGCAGTTCTTTGCGGACGCAATCGATAGCGCGCTGACGCGGCTGGCCCATTTGCCATATGTGCTGTCGATTGACCCGGGCACGCTGAACGCTTTGCAAACCAATGATGTCGCCGCGTTAAACCCAACACTTGCCGCTGTGGCCCAGCGATCGGGGGCCGAGTTTGTGTTCTTGATGGATATCAATGGCCGCACAATAGCGTCGTCCAACTATACCGATACCAACAGTCTGGTCGGGCGCTTTTACACGTTCAGACCCTATTTTCGGTCCGCTATTCAAGGCCAGCAAGGGCGTTTTTACGCTGTTGGCGTCACGACAGGTCGCCCGGGTTATTTTATCGCAGAGCCCGTGCGCGATGCGACGGGCACGATTTTCGGTGTGGTCGTCGTAAAGGTTCCATTTCGCGATCTTAGTCGCGCAATCGTTGAAAGCGGTGAATTGATCCTTGTTACTAACTCCCAAGGCGTCGTGTTGGCTGCGTCAGAGGAGGGGTTTGTGTATGGCCTAATCTCGCCTCTGTCGGAATTTGATCGCGCCACACTGGAACAACAGCAACAATTTGGAAGCCAAGAGCTAACCCCGCTTGATTGGACTGAAGAAAGCCGCGGCCGCGCGACGGTGGCTGATGTGTCCTATTTGCTCACGCGCGCCAACTTGCAGGAAGAAGATTGGACCCTGCATCTATTGTCTGATGTGGCCGATATCCGGCGTCAGGCACTTTTGTTTGTGGCCATTGCGCTGACGGCTTTGCTGTCGTTGATAATCGCTGCAGCCCTGTTTCGGGCCGCGCAGTTGCGCCGCGCACTCGCGATTTCAAACGCCGACCGCCAGCGCCTTGAAACCGAAATTCAGGACCGCCGGATTGCCGAAGCTAATCTAGACAAGGTCCGGTCCGAACTCGCGCGTAAAAATCAGCTTGCGGCCCTTGGGCAATTGTCCGCGTCGATCACGCATGAGTTGGGGCAGCCGATTTCCGCGATGAAAAATTACCTTGCCGCTGAAGAAATCGCAGTTGATGCACGACCCGGTAGTTTGTCACCGCAACTGACAGGGCTTGTTGACCGCATGCAGCGGATTGTGGATCAACTTCGTCTGTTTGGGCGCAGCGATCCTGCACAGAATGATCAGTTCGGTGTGCA
>CBDTVI010000215.1:0-3933 GCA_965364065.1 uncultured Yoonia sp.
TTCGTGCCCCACTCGTCCTTAGGCATAGGCTATCCCTTCAAAAACATAAGTCGTACCCTTGCGGGTGATCGATGCCAATTGCCATAAGAGGCGAGGCGTGTCAAAGCCTTTGGCACCACTGATCAAGAGTAGTTGGATATGGGCCGTCATATAATTGAAGGCAACCCCCCGATTGATGTGACTTTGCGCCATTCAACCCGCGCCAAGCGATTGTCTTTGCGCGTGTCGCGGCTGGATGGTCGGGTGACGCTCACTTTGCCGCAGCGGACACCAGCACACGAAGGCGTTTCGTTTTTGCAAAGCAAAGAAGATTGGCTGCGAGGGCATTTAGCGGATCTGCGGCCTGTTGCGCGTGTCCAGCTAGATCATGAGGTCCTGTTTCGAGGTGAGCTTTTCAAGGTGACTGCAGGACAGCGTGCCCGTGCGGTCATTGGCACCGACGCGATACAAGTTTCAACGAAAAAACCTGCCGGACCGCAAGTCAAAGCCATGTTTCGCCATTTAGCGCGTGATGCGCTGGCCGAAGCCTCTGATCGCTATGCCCAGGCGTTGGGGCGGACCTACGAACGGCTGTCGATTCGCGATACGCGGTCGCGTTGGGGGTCGTGTTCGTCGCAAGGCACGCTGATGTACTCGTGGCGGCTGATTATGGCGCCGCCTGCTGTGCTGGACTATGTCGCGGCACATGAGGTCGCCCATTTGGTCGAGATGAACCACCAGCCCGAGTTCTGGGACGTCGTGGCAAGCATCTGTCCTGACTATGCTGTACACCGAGCATGGTTGCGCACGCATGGTGATAGTCTGCACCGTGTAAGCTTCGACGATTGACGCAGCAGTCGTTTGTGATCACAAGCAGCGTATTATGATTCAACCCCGCGCCCAAGACAGCACCACCGCCGCACATGAGCGGGTGTACCGTGCGTTGCGCACCCGTATTATGCATGGCGAGATTGACCCCGGCGAGGCGCTAACCTTGCGTGGCATTGGCAAGGATTTTGGCGTTTCAATGACGCCCGCCCGCGAAGCGGTGCGCCGGCTAGTGGCTGAAGGCGCGCTATTTCTGTCGTCTTCTGGGCGGGTTTCAACCCCGGCCTTGTCAGATGACCGGATCGAAGAGCTTGCGACACTGCGTGCAATGCTAGAGCCAGAACTGGCATCCCGCGCATTGCCACGTGCGCATTTCGCACTGATTGACCGACTTGAGGCAATCAACCAAGGCGTAAATCAAGTCATCGCGCGCCATGATGCGATTGGCTACATCCGCCTAAACCTTGAATTTCACCGCACGCTATATCTGCGTGCACAGGCCCCTGCGATGCTGGCGATGACCGAAACGGTTTGGCTGCAACTTGGGCCGACGATGCGCGCGCTATACGGGCGCCTGAACCGGACAGAGCCGCCATATAACCATAAGCTGATCCTTGCTGCGCTTAAGGCGGGAGACGAACCGGGATTGCGGCTTGCAGTGCGTACAGACGCGACGCAGGGTTTGCGGATGCTGAAAGGTTAAGACGGCGGGTTCAGATCCAGATCCAACAGGGTCAGGTTCATCACGCGGCGAAAATCTTCACCGGGCATGCCGATCGCGTAGGCAAGATCGGTGACAAATTCATGCTCTGCTGGCAGCATCCGACCGCTTGCAAGCGCCACGTAAAAGGCCCCTTGCATCAAGATATCCTTTTCAGCATCGCGCAGGCCTTTGCCGAAGTTCGCAAAGTCTTGCGGCGTCAGATCCATGCTGATGTGGTCGGTGATATGGATCACCTCAGAGGATTTAACCGGACGACGCGTCAATCTCTGGGCGGTTTCGCCAATGATCGCGATCTCATTTGCGGCGACGATCCCGTCGCATTTGCCGACATAACACATGACCTGCAAAATCCGATCACCAGCCTTTTTGCGCATTGGTTTGCGCATGTCCTTGCCAGAAAGTGATTTGATCCGGCGAATAATCACCGCAATCATGGCCAGGCTGATTGCAATCCAAATGGTCACGTTTTCCAATGACCGCTCAAAACTATTGGCAGGGACAAGGGGAATGTCGGGGTCGATCAGGTTAAATGACTGTGCGGCTGCCATCTGATCCTGGCTTAACTCGCGTGTTGCCGTTTGGGTGCAGGCGTCATTTGACAAGACGTAGCCCACAACGCTGCTGCTGACTGTAAAGCCGAAAAGCTTCAGCTCTTGGATCTCATGACACAGCGATAGGGTCTGGGCTTGGTTGCCCGCGATGTCTGTGTCAGCGACAAATTCCAAACCGTCAAACATGCCGGTGTCTGCCGTAAAAGCAAGCACAGGACTGCTGAAAAATGCAGTGATCAGGAACGGAATGATAAATCGCATCATGGGCTTACTCAAATAAATCTACATCAAAACACCGCAGCAAGACCCGATATGGCAGCGGGCTGTGTAGGTGCCTATTCAGAACCAAGGATTAGTTTAGCGATAAGTTAGGTTTTGACCAGTGATAGCGCTTTGGTGAGCGGCCCGAGTGGCGAAAATACCCCTCGAGCTGCTCAAATCCCTAGGCGTGGATTGCGCCGTCTCCGCAAGCAAGGGCCGCTTCGCGCACAGCTTCAGAGTATGTCGGGTGTGCGTGGCACGTCCGCGCGATGTCTTCGGCGGCGGCACCAAACTCCATGCCGACGCAGATTTCATGGATCAAATCACCGGCCATTGGCCCAATAATATGCGCGCCTAGAATGCGGTCTGTCGTGGCATCGACAAGCAACTTAACAAAACCGTCGCCAGCGAAATTCGCCTTGGCGCGGGCGTTGCCCATGAATGGGAATTTGCCGACCTTATAAGCCCGCCCTTGTTTTTTCAGGCTTTCCTCTGTTTCACCAACATTTGCGACCTCTGGGTGTGTGTAGATCACGCCGGGGATGATGCCATAGTTCACATGCGGTTGCTGGCCTGCGATGCCCTCGGCGACGGCCATGCCTTCGTCTTCGGCTTTATGGGCCAGCATCGGGCCTTCGATGGTGTCGCCGATTGCGTAGATACCAGCAACGTTGGTTGCGTATTTGCCGTCTGTTTTGATCTGGCCTCGCTCTGTCATCTCAACGCCAAGTGCATCAATACCAAGGCCTGCGGTGAAGGGTTTGCGCCCCGTGGCGACCAGAACTGTGTCCGCTTGCAGGGTATGTTCGCTGTCGTCTTTGCGCAGTTTATAGGTGACCGTGGCTTTGTTGTTCTTGACTGCGACGCTTTGCACGGCAGCACCAAGGGTGAATTTAAGACCTTGTTTCGTCAGCATTTTCTGGAACTGACGCGCGATCTCTGCATCCATGCCTGGGGTGATGGCGTCTAGGAATTCAACGACTTCGACTTCAGCACCAAGGCGGGCATAGACAGAACCCAGTTCCAACCCGATGACACCCGCACCAATAACGACCAGCTTCTTGGGAATTTTGCCCAGTTCAAGCGCGCCTGTCGACGTGACGACTGTCTTTTCGTCGACTTCTACACCCGGCAGGGATGACGCTTCGGAGCCTGATGCGATGATGATGTGCTTCGCCTCGTGGACGTCATCGCCCACTTTAACTTTGCCCGCTTCAGGGATTGATCCCCAGCCTTTGATCCAGTCTACCTTGTTCTTTTTGAACAGAAACTCGATGCCGCCGGTGTTCTGACCGACGACATTGTCCTTGTATGACAACATCTGCTTCCAATCGACGGAAGGTGTTTTGCCTTTCAGGCCCATGTCAGCGAAATTATGCTCTGCTTCGTGCAGCATGTGGGTCGCGTGCAGCATCGCCTTGGACGGGATGCAGCCGACGTTCAGGCACGTTCCGCCAAGGGTTGCGCGGCCTTCGACGACGGCAACTTTCATGCCCAGTTGGGCGCAGCGAATAGCACAAACATAGCCGCCGGGGCCGGCACCGATTACGATGACATCATAGCTGGACATGGGGGTCTCCTTCTTGGGCA
>CBDTVI010000216.1:0-3903 GCA_965364065.1 uncultured Yoonia sp.
AAGATGTTGAAAGGACGCTAAGATGCCACTTTGGACAGAATGGTGGGTTTGGATGTCAGGGGCGTTGATCCTTGCCACGCTTGAGGTCCTGATCCCCGGTTATATCTTTCTGGGGTTCGCAATAGGTGCGGGCGTGATGGGATTGCTGATTTTGCTCGGCGTCTCTGCGACGGGTCTGGCGCTGACGCTGGTGATCTTCGCAGTCTTGTCGCTGATTTCATATCTGGCGATGCGCAAGTATTTCGGGTTGAAAACCGGACAAGTGAAAATCTGGGATACGGATGTAAACGACTAAGTTTGATCTGCTTGAATGACAAAAAGCCCCGCCATTTGGTCGGGGCTTTTTTGTTTATGCGGATGCAAGCTCTGCTTGAATATCCATTGCCGCTTTGCGCGGGTCTTTTGCCTGCCAGATTGGACGGCCAACAACGACATGGTCAGCCCCATTTGTGATTGCCTGTGCTGGTGTTTGCACCCGCTTTTGATCGCCCAAGGCTGCGCCGAGGGGGCGTACACCGGGTGTAACGATCAATTTGCCATGTGCCTCGGGCAGGGCGCGGATCAGCGCTGCTTCTTGTGGGGACGCGATAACGCCGTCTGCGCCATTGGACAAAGCAATGCCTGCGCGTTCTTGGACCAAGTCGGCAACAGCACCGGCTTTCATGCATGACGCGTCCAGATCAGCGCGGTCAAGGGAAGTCAGGATCGTCACAGCCAGAATTTTCATATCCGACCCACCAGCGCCTTCACGGGCGGCACGCACCACATGCGGGTCGCCATGCACGGTCAGAAAATCCAGATCAAACTGAGCGATACCGCGCACTGCGGCCTCGACCGTGGCGCCGATGTCAAAGAACTTCATGTCTAGAAAAATGCGCTTACCGTGGTCTTGCTTTAGCTCATTGGCGAGGGCCAGACCGCCGCCAGTCAACATCCCCAGACCAATCTTATAAAAATTGACACTATCACCCAGCGTTTTCGCCAACTCCAATCCCTCAAGAATATTAGGGACATCCATCGCAACGATTAGACGGTCATGGGACATGGTGAAGGCTCCTTGCTGGTTTCCAAGGGTATCTAGCGATTGCGTTGAAGAGGTGCAATTGCAATGGCGCAGCCTCTCCCGGGACCGCGCCATTGCGCTTTGGCCGTTCTCACGAACAGCCAAAGTGAGGGTTCTTGTGAGTGGAGCGTCCGCCTTAAGTGCAGATTTTTGTCCCGACTGCTTTCTTATGCGCCCTGCGAAAAATCAATGCGCGGGGAATAATGTGGGGTATCTCCCCTTTTGCAAAAGCCGCCCGGGGGGACTTGCGACCGCGCATTGGGATCCCCATTTATTCAACAAGGCCCAATCAGGGATGTGCCGCAAAGCGGGCATCCAAATATCCCCGGGCGCTTAACATAAGGAGAGACCCATGAACTTAGATAAGTTCACAGAGCGGTCGCGCGGCTTCGTACAAGCCGCCCAAACGATCGCAATGCGCGAAAGCCACCAGCGGCTTGCGCCTGAACACCTGCTCAAAGCATTGATGGATGATGAAGAGGGGCTTGCCTCTAACTTGATCACCCGCGCGGGCGGCGATCCCAAAGCCGTGCTTGCCGCAGTGGATGCGAGCCTTGCCAAAATGGCGCAAGTTACAGGTGAGGGCGCGCAAGCATACCTTGATAACACCACCGCAAAAGTCTTGGCCGAAGCCGAAAGCATTGCCAAGAAAGCAGGCGACAGTTTTGTTCCTGTGGAGCGGTTGCTGACCGCCTTGGCGCTTGTGAAATCCAAAGCGAAGGATGCGTTGGACGCGGGCAAAGTCACGCCTCAAGGACTGAACACTGCGATCAACGATATCCGCAAAGGGCGGACCGCTGATAGTGCGACTGCCGAGGATAGTTTTGAGGCACTCGCCAAATATGCCCGTGATCTGACCGAAGCCGCAGAACAGGGCAAGATTGATCCTATCATTGGTCGCGACGAAGAAATTCGCCGGGCGATGCAGGTCCTGTCGCGCCGCACCAAGAATAACCCCGTCCTGATTGGTGAACCGGGTGTGGGTAAAACCGCAATTGCCGAAGGTCTAGCACTGCGCATCATCAGCGGTGATGTGCCGGAATCCTTGCGCAACAAAAAGTTGATGGCGCTCGATATGGGCGCACTGATTGCGGGTGCCAAATACCGTGGCGAATTTGAGGAACGGCTTAAGGCAGTTCTTAAAGAAATCGAAACTGCTGCTGGCGAAATCATCCTGTTTATTGATGAGATGCACACCCTTGTCGGCGCTGGCGCGTCCGAGGGCGCGATGGATGCGGCCAACTTAATCAAACCTGCGCTTGCACGGGGCGAATTGCACTGCATCGGTGCCACGACACTGGCCGAATATCGCAAGTACGTTGAAAAAGACGCGGCACTTGCGCGGCGCTTCCAGCCCATTGTGATCGAAGAACCAACCGTTTCAGACACGGTCAGTATCCTGCGTGGCATCAAGGAAAAATACGAACTTCACCATGGCGTGCGGATTTCCGACAGTGCCTTGGTCGCGGCGGCCACGTTGTCGCACCGCTATATCACCGACCGCTTTTTGCCGGACAAAGCCATCGACTTGATGGACGAAGCCGCAAGTCGTTTGCGGATGGAAGTGGACAGCAAGCCAGAAGAACTCGATGCGCTGGATCGTCAGATCTTGCAGTTGCAGATCGAGGGCGAGGCGTTGAAAAAAGAGGACGACAAAGCTTCGAAAGATCGACTTGACCGGTTGGAAAAGGAACTGGCCGACCTGCAAGATCGTGGATCAGAAATGACTGCAAAATGGCAGGCCGAACGCGACAAGCTGGAAGGCACGCGCCATGTCAAAGAAAAGCTTGATCGTGCGCGCGCCGAACTGGACATTGCCAAACGCGAAGGCAATTTGGCCAAAGCAGGTGAGCTGTCATATGGCGTTATTCCAGATTTGGAACGCGAGATCGCCGACGTTGAAGCAGACGACGATCTGATGGTCGAAGAGGCCGTGCGCCCCGAACAAATCGCCCAAGTGGTCGAACGCTGGACAGGCATCCCGACCTCGAAAATGCTTGAGGGCGAGCGCGATAAATTGCTGCGTATGGAAGAAGAACTTGGCAAACGTGTCATTGGTCAGAAACCTGCCGTGCATGCGCTCGCAAATGCGGTCCGTCGTGCCCGCGCTGGGCTGAACGATGAAAACCGACCCCTAGGTTCGTTTCTGTTCCTCGGCCCAACAGGTGTGGGTAAGACTGAATTAACCAAGGCCGTGGCCGAATACTTGTTTAACGACGACAATGCGATGGTGCGCATCGACATGTCTGAATTTATGGAAAAACATGCGGTATCGCGCCTGATTGGCGCACCTCCGGGATATGTTGGTTATGATGAAGGTGGTGTGCTGACCGAAGCGGTTCGCAGGCGTCCATATCAGGTGGTCTTGTTCGACGAGGTCGAAAAAGCGCACCCCGATGTGTTTAACGTGCTGCTGCAAGTTCTTGATGACGGTATCCTGACTGATGGTCAGGGCCGCACCGTGGACTTCAAGCAAACGCTGATCATCCTAACGTCGAACCTTGGTGCGCAAGCGCTAAGCCAGCTGCCCGATGGGGCCGATGTTTCGGCTGCCAAGCGCGATGTGATGGAAGCAGTGCGCGGTCATTTCCGGCCAGAGTTCCTGAACCGTCTGGACGAGACGATCATCTTCGACCGCCTTGCCCGTGAAGACATGGCGGGGATTGTCACAATCCAAATGGCGCGTCTTGAAAAGCGTCTGGCAAGTCGCAACATCCATCTTGATTTGGATGAGGCCGCACTGAAATGGCTCGCTGATGAAGGCTATGATCCAGTATTCGGTGCGCGTCCGCTGAAACGGGTGATCCAACGCGCCCTACAAGATCAACTGGCCGAGATGA
>CBDTVI010000217.1:0-3885 GCA_965364065.1 uncultured Yoonia sp.
GTTTCCAGCCATGCCATGTCGCGCGCCAATTCCGGACTGTCAGTGGCGGGATATAGGTCGCTTAGGTCCCATTCTGGCAAATTGCCAAGGTCTTTGCCGCCGCTTGTGTTTGCATCGAATACGGGCTGTGGACGTTTCATAGAAGGACCTTTCATTAACTGTTGGGCGCAACATAGTCATGGACCCACAAGGTTGAAAGCCCATCAGCCAAAGGTCGCTAACAACTCTTTGAGATCATCAAGCGTGTTGGCCTGATCTACCGGTTTGTCGCGTCGCCAGCGCAGCATGCGTGGGAACCGTAAGGCCACGCCGGATTTATGGCGCGGGCTGGCTTGGATGCCTTCAAATGCGATCTCGAACACATGTTCGGCAGTGACTTGGCGGACGGGCCCAAAGCGTTGCAGGGTGTTTTTGCGCACCCACGCAGTAATTTCGCGGAATTCTGCATCGGTGAGGCCGGAATAGGCTTTGGTGAACGGGACCAGATCGTTGCCGTTGCGTACAGCAAATGTGTAGTCAGTAAACAGGTTTGCTCGCCTGCCATGGCCTGCTTGGGCATAGATCATGACTGCGTCGATTGTCAGTGGATCGATCTTCCATTTCCACCAATCGCCACGTTTGCGGCCCGCCAAATAGGGGCTATCGCGACGTTTCAGCATCAAGCCTTCGGCGTTCAATGCCCGTGATTGGTCCCGTGCGGCACTCAGATCGCTCCATGTTTTGAAGGGCAGGCTGGCCGAAAGGCGCAAAGGGGCTGCATCAGGAACAGCGTCAATCAGCGTCTTAAGTGCTGTTCGCCGATCTTGCATCGATGTGTCGCGGATGTCTTGACCGCCGTGCTCCAACAGGTCGTAAGCCATTAAGATCACGGGCGTTTCTGTCAATAATTTCTTCGGCACGGTTTTACGCCCGATGCGTTTTTGCAGTGCGTTGAATGACAATGGGGCCTCATTCGCAAAAGCCAAAACCTCGCCGTCGATCACCGTGCCGTCGGGCAGGTAATCTGTAAGTTGCGCAAATTCCGGAAAGCGGTCGGTCATCAGGTCTTCGCCGCGTGACCATAAGTGATGTGTGCCACCGCGAATGATGAGTTGTCCGCGGATGCCGTCCCACTTCCGCTCCGCGCTCCAATCGGCAGGGTCGCCCAAGTTATCGAACCCATCAAGCGGGTGAGCTAGGTAGAACGGATAGGGACGGGATTGGTCGGCTGTGGGGTCGTCTGCCTCGATCAGAGTGTCCCATGTCACCGTGTCAGGTGTCCAGTTGCCCATGAGTTTGTGTGTCAGTTGCGGCTCTGGCTGACCCGTGGATTGGGCCAAGGCGCGGGTGATCAGCTTGGCGCTGACCCCGATGCGGAAACCGCCTGTGAGCAGTTTCGTGAACAGGAAGCGTTCGGTGTTGGGCAGGCTGTCCCATGCGGCTAGGATGCCGAATTTGCGGGCGTCATCGTCCAGCACCGAGAGTGATTGTATGTATTTAATCCAGTAGGTTAGCGATTTATTTGAACCTAATTTCGCGGGTGGCAGGACCAAGGCGATCGTTTCAGCCAGATCGCCGACGATGCTGTAGCTTTCTTCGAATAACCAATCGGGCAGGCCTGCCACTTCTGCGGCCCATGCCCGCAATCGGGTTGCTGTAATCGTGCGTTTCGGGCGGCGGCCTGTGAATAAGGCGATGGTCCATAGGCGATCTTCGGGAGTGGCGGTCGCAAAGTAATCCGCCAAGGCTGCTGTCTTGACGGATGTCTTGGTGCTTTCGTCGATGCGGGTAAATAGGGCTGCGAATTCCTTCATGCGGCCCCCTCGTCAGGTTGGTCGAAACCTTCACCTTGATAGTCTGTGCTGACGATATGTGCATCATAGCCTTGGTCGCGTAGCCACCGTTGAAAGACGGATGTATAGCCGTGGGTCGCAAAGATTTTCGTGGCTCCTGTGGCCTTGATTGCGGCGTTCAGCCCGTCCCAATCGGCATGGTCGGACACGATGAACCCGCGATCTGCCGCTCGCCTGCGACGCACGCCGCGCAGCGCCATCCAGCCACTGGCAAAAGCGGTCGAGGATGGACCGAACCGGCGCGCCCATGTTGTGCCAAGCGCGCTAGGTGTGGCCAGTACCAATGCGCCGGGGTGGGTTTTATGGGTAATTTCGGGGGTTACAAGCGTTGTGTCTGGCAGGGTGATGCCTTGACCGCGCAGCACCTTGTTGGTGTTTTCAATTGCGCCATGGGTCAGGATTGGTCCGATGTCTGGGTTCACCGTCGTCAACAAACGTTGCGCTTTGCCCAAGGCATACGCCCCAAGGATCGAGGTTTTGCCTGCCGCCGCATTTGCGGCCCACCAGTCGTTGATCTGCTGGGTCAGAATATCTTCGGGTGTCCATTTGAAAATGGGCATGCCAAAGGTGCATTCGGTGACAAAGGCGTGACAAGGGACAGGCTCGAACGGTTCTGACAACCCGTCTGAGACGGTTTTATAGTCACCCGACACAACCCAGACTTCGCCTTTGACCGCCACCCTGATCTGGGCTGATCCGGGGACATGGCCTGCGGGATGAAAAGAGACTTCGGCGCCGCCAATTATTATTTTTTCACAATAGCTTATGGTCTGAAGCTGAATGTCACCCAAGCGGTGTTTCATGACGGGCGCTGTGCCCGTTGTCGCCAAGTATCGGCCCATTCCAGACCGCGCATGATCGCTATGGGCGTGAGTGATCAGTGCGCGATCAACAGGCCGCCACGGATCGATATAGAAATCGCCTGCGGGGCAGTAAATTCCACGATCAGTAAAGGTTAAAACATCAGCCATATATCAATTATAGGGCATCGGGCGGCGTGGCCAATGGCGGCCGTGGGTTTCGCCTGTGAGCGCGTGCCGCTAGGGTGACCCGAAATGACCCAAACGAGGCGGCACATGGCCCTTAATCCTGCATTGATTAACCAAACTTACGCGGCGATTAAACCCGCGACGATGCGCACACCGACCGTGCACGCCGCACGACTTTCGCTGCATTTGGGTATCGATCTTTACCTCAAATTGGAGAACCTGCAGCATACTAATGCGTTCAAGGCACGTGGTGCTTTGGCCAAATTACTGACCCTGACGGATGCGCAACGGCAGGCGGGCGTCATTGCCTGTAGTGCGGGAAACCACGCGCAGGGCGTCGCTTATCACGCCAAACGCTTGGGAATTCCGGCGGTGATTGTGATGCCGGAAGGCACGCCTTTTAATAAGGTCAAGCGGACCAAGGATTTTGGTGCAGAAGTCGTGCTGCATGGCACGGGCTTTGACGAAAGCGTGCAGTTCACGCTGGATATGGCGGCTGAAAAAGGGATGACCTTTGTGCATCCATTTGACGATCCGGTTGTGGCGGCGGGGCAGGGCACTGTTGCGTTAGAGATGTTAGAGCAAGAGCCGGATTTGGACTATATCGTTGTCCCTATCGGCGGTGGCGGGTTGATTGCGGGAATGGCGGTTGCCGCAAAATCAGTGAAACCGTCGGTGCAGGTGATCGGCGCGCAGGCTGCGAATTTCGATGCTGTGAAGGCGCAGTTTGACGGCGGCGACACGCATTTCGGTGGGGCCACATTGGCAGAAGGGATTGCCGTGCGCGCGCCTGCGCCTGCGAATGTTGCGATAATCAAAGAGCTTGTGGACCGCGTCGAAACCGCAACCGAGGCTGAAATAGAGGCGGCTGTTTTCGATCTGCTGTCCTACGAAAAAATTGTGGCCGAAGGGGCTGCCGGTGCGGGACTTGCGGTGATCGCAAAGCTCGCAGCCGATCTGAAAGGCAAAAAAGTAGGCCTGGTCATTTGCGGAGGCAATATTGACTCGCGCCTGCTGTCCACGTTGATCCTGCGCGGGTTAGTGCGGGACGGTCGGATCACGCG
>CBDTVI010000218.1:0-3873 GCA_965364065.1 uncultured Yoonia sp.
GAAGGTGTCCAGAAATGGTGGCACCAGATCAATGACTGGCGCAAAGTCGACTGCTTGTCGTTTGAGCAGAAGGGCAAGGTAATCAAACCACAATACGCCCTGTCCCGTTTGGAAGAACTGACCAAAAAGCACGATCGCTACATCACCACAGAAGTGGGCCAGCACCAGATGTGGGCGGCGCAATACCTTGGCTTTGAGGATCCGAACCGTTGGATGACGTCCGGTGGCTTGGGCACGATGGGTTACGGTTTTCCTGCGTCCATCGGCGTGCAAATGGGCCACCCCGACGCATTGGTGATTAACGTCGCTGGCGAAGCATCGTGGCTGATGAACATGCAAGAACTGGGCACTGCGATGCAGTACAAACTGCCCGTCAAACAGTTCATTTTGAACAACGAACGCTTGGGCATGGTGCGCCAGTGGCAAGAATTGCTGCACGGAGAGCGGTATTCATCCAGTTGGTCGGAATCATTGCCTGATTTCGTCAAGTTAGCCGAAGCGTTTGGTGCAAAGGGTATTCTTTGCTCTGACCCTGACGATCTGGATGATGCGATCATGGAAATGCTGAACCATGACGGCCCTGTTCTGTTCGATTGCTTGGTTGAAAAGCACGAGAACTGCTATCCGATGATCCCGTCAGGCAAGCCGCACAATGAAATGCTGCTGCGCGATAGCGTGGATGTCGGAAATGCGATCAAGTCAGATGGCGCGGTAATGGTTTAAGGCCTCCGACCGACAGATTGATACGAATATTTAGATAAAGGGACATCTCATGTCACCGCTCAAGATCAAAAAAGGCGCAACAAGCCACTCTGCCTACGACCTCCGCCCTAACTTTTCGGATAAAGAAGAACGCCATACACTTGCCGTTCTGGTCGAAAACGAACCGGGTGTTCTGGCCCGCGTGATCGGCCTCTTTGCCGGACGTGGCTATAACATCGACAGCCTGACCGTGGCCGAGGTGGACCATTTGGGCCACCGTTCACGCATCACGATTGTCACGACAGGTACGCCGCAAATCATCGTTCAGATTAAAGCCCAACTGGGTCGTTTTGTGGATGTGCATGCCGTCAATGACCTGACAGTCGAAGGCCCCTCGGTTGAGCGGGAACTGGCATTGTTTAAGGTCAGCGGCTTGGGCAATGACCGGATCGAAGCGATCCGATTGGCCGATATTTTTAGGGCAAGTGTGGTCGATAGCACCTTGGAATCATTTGTGTTTGAGATCACAGGCACGCCCGAAAAGATCGACGCTTTCGCTGATCTGATGCGGCCGCTGGGCCTATTGGAACTAGCGCGCACTGGTGTCGCGGCACTATCACGCGGCGCAGCCGCGTAAGGTAGCCCCCCGCACCAGGGCATCGGCGCGGGGGATCATATCAGTTAGGCTGGGAGCATACCTGCCGAAACGCCTACGGCGATTTCGTCGGCGTCCAGCACGCCATCACCTGACGTATCAAGAACAACGAAATCATCATCGGTCATTTCAGGCATCACCGCCTGAAGCTCAGGCAGGCTGTACATCCCGTCACCGTTAATATCGATCGCTGCGTCTTGGGCGAAAGCGGGCACCGCCAGTGCTGTGAGCAAGGCAATTGGTGCGATCAGCGTCATAGTACGTGTCATTTTCGTTCTCCTATCAGGACATGGTGAAGGCATTGTTGCCTTCAGGGAAACAATTGGACGTCAGATGTTCCCTTTTCCATCCCTGTGTTCTCTTTGTTATAAATGCGGCGTCGCGCCGCCAAATTCAAGCGCCGCGATAAGCAAGACCGTGCTTGGGTACAATGTGCATCACCAAACGGGCAAAACTGCACCTATGCGCAGGCCCTTTTCAGGCGATCCTCCGCCCTTGCCCCTTTCGAACATGTCGCTGTGAGAAACGCCGCGGTCGCGGGTAGGCGACAAGAAGACCGGCGATTCTGTTAGATTGGTTACAGTTTCAGGAGGTAAAAATGGCCCAACACATCGCCCCACACACGCTTGACGCGGTCCGCCAGCCGATTGAAACGGCCAATGGCCTGCCAAATGCGCATTACGTTGACCCTGCTGTTTTCGACGTCGAAAAGCATGCGGTCCTTTTTGCCAATTGGGCTGGTTTGGCTGTGACTGCTGATGTCCCTGAAAACGGCGATGCAAAACCGATCGAATTCTTGGGTATCCCGCTGTTGTTGGTCCGTGACCGTCAGGGCCAAGTGCGCGTGTTTCAGAACATTTGCCGCCATCGCGGTATGATCCTTGTGAGCGAACCCAAAAAGATCGAAGGCGCGATCCGCTGTCCTTATCATTCATGGTGCTACAGCACCGAAGGGAAACTGGTATCGACCCCGCATGTGGGTGGCGCTGGCCACAATACACATGACGCGATTGATAAATCGCTGCTGGGACTGATCGAAGTGCGCAGCCATATCTGGTTTGAAACCATCTTTATCAACGTCGACGGCAAAGCCGCCCCTTTTGAAGATGTCCACGCTGATCTGATTGCCCGCTGGTCCGATTTCAATCAACCGATGCATCATGGCGGGACCGACAGCACATTTGTATTGCCCGTAAATACCAACTGGAAACTTGCGGTCGAGAATTACTGCGAAAGCTATCATCTGCCTTGGGTGCACCCCGGCTTGAACAGCTATTCGCGGCTGGAAGACCATTATAATATCGACGAGAAGGGCAAGTATTCGGGGCAAGGCACGCTTGTTTATCGCCAACTCAATGGTGACGATGGCGCGGTTTTTCCTGATTTCGCAGACCTTGACGACAAATGGACGACTGGCGGTGAATATATCACCGTCTATCCCAATGTCCTGCTTGGTGTGCAGCGCGACCATACATTCGTCATTGTGCTTGAGCCCGTCGCCCAGACCCAGACCCGCGAACATATCCACCTGTTCTATGCGTCGCCCAAAACAGACGCGGCCCTGAGGGTTAAGAACGCGGCGCAATGGAAAGAAGTGTTCACCGAAGATGTATTCGTCGTTGAAGGCATGCAGAAAGGGCGCAATGCCCCTGCCTTTGACGGTGGTCGCTTTAGCCCTGTGATGGATGGGCCGACGCATTGTTTCCACGACTGGGTTGCAGGCAAAGTCGCAGATCACATCGCGGCGCAATGACATCCCTGCAAGACCGGTTGCTTGCGGCCCACGCACGTGACGATCGCAAAGCATTGGCGGGACTTTATACAGAGGCCGCCGATGCCACCGACCATCTTGATACGGCCTGCTTTTATCTGACGCACGCCTATATTTTCGCACTTGAGCAGGGTGATCCTGCGGCAGATGCGTTATATACGCGCCTTAAGGCACACGGCCGCGTCTGACCCCTTGCCCCTGCGCGCCAGTCGGCCCATTTTAAGGGTAACCTAAACAGGACAATGACATGGCCCCGCGTAAAATCATCATCGACACAGACCCCGGACAAGACGACGCAGTAGCAATCCTGCTAGCGCTTGCCTCGCCCGAAGATATCGAGGTGCTGGGCATCACGGCTGTTGCAGGAAATGTGCCATTGGCGCTGACTGAAAAAAACGCGCGGATTGTGTGTGAACTCGCGGGCAAACCCGACACGCTGGTCTTTGCGGGATGTGATGCCCCGATCAAGCGCAAGCTTGTCACGGCAGAGCATGTGCACGGCAAAACCGGCCTTGATGGGCCGCAACTGTCTGCCCCAACAATGCCGCTGCAAGACCAGCATGCCGTTGATTTTATTATTGAAACTCTGCGTGCAGAACCCAGCGGGACAGTCACCCTATGCCCCATCGGCCCGTTAACGAACATCGCTGTGGCGTTTGAACGCGCGCCTGACATCATCGCGCGCGTGCAAGAAATCGTGCTGATGGGCGGGGCATACTTTGAAGTGGGCAACATCACCCCGACG
>CBDTVI010000219.1:0-3870 GCA_965364065.1 uncultured Yoonia sp.
GCGGGTGTGTTTATTGATGGCCGCTACCGCGTACAAGTGCGCGCGCAGGTCGCCGATGATTTTACGCCCGTGCACTGGCCTGAACAGCGGTTGGCAGATTGGTTGCCCAAACAGTTGCAAAGCGGCGTTCTAGCGTATGATCCGTGGCTTCATACAGTCTCAGAAATCGCTGACTTACGCCGTGATTTGCCGCGGTTTGTGCTGACGCCCACTGACAATCTTGTTGATGTGGTTTGGGCTGATCAACCGCCAGCACCTGTTGCACCCTTTACGGCACATGCGCTGGAGCATGCAGGAGAGTTGCATGGCGCCAAGCGTGCCCGCCTTGCGGCAGATTTAAAGCAAGATACAGCGATCCTGACGCTGCCCGATAGCATCGCATGGCTTTTGAATATTCGCGGCACTGATATTGCGCGCAATCCTGTGCCGCAGGCATTTGCGATTTTGCATAAATCGGGCCGGGTTGATCTGTTCGCGGGTTCAGGTAAGGCGGATGGAATTGTGGATCATTTGGGGCCGGATGTTGCCTTGCATGACATCGCAGGGTTCTTAGATGCATTGAAGGGTCTGAAAGGCAGCGCACTCGTCGACGCGCAAACATGTCCCGACATTGTTGTTACCAAATTGACCGAGGCCGGTTGTGAGGTTGTGCAGGCAAAAGATCCCTGCATATTGCCTAAAGCTTGCAAGAATACTGTTGAAATCGCAGGCGCGAAGGCGGCCCATACGCGTGATGCTGTCGCGATGGTCCGGTTTTTGGCATGGCTTGATGCACAAAGTCCTGATGACGGACTGACCGAAATTGACGTCGTCAAGGCACTTGAAGCCTTTCGATTGCAGACAAATGCGCTGCACGACATCAGCTTTGAAACGATCTGCGGCGCGGGGCCACATGGGGCAATCGTCCACTACCGCGTCACCGAAGATACGAACCGTCCTCTTTGCGCGGGTGAGCTACTGCTGGTGGATAGTGGCGGGCAATACATCGACGGGACGACCGACATCACCCGCACGATGGCCATAGGTACCCCGACCACAGAGCACCGGCATTGCTACACCCGCGTTTTGCAGGGGATGATTGCTGTTAGTCGTATCCGTTTCCCCCACGGCGTTGGCGGACAACACCTCGATGCGTTGGCGCGCGCGCCTTTGTGGCTGGCAGGCCAAGACTATGATCACGGAACAGGTCACGGTGTCGGGAGCTATTTGAGCGTCCACGAAGGCCCGCAAGGCATCTCGCGTCGCTCTGACGTCGCGTTGCAGCAAGGCATGATCCTGTCCAACGAGCCGGGCTATTACCGCGAAGGTGAATTTGGCATTCGGATCGAGAATCTAATTGTTGTCGCAGACGCCCCTGCCCTTGCCGGTGCTGATGACCGTAGAATGCTGGCGTTCGATACGCTCACTTACGTGCCCTTTGACCGACGCCTGATCGACACCAGTTTACTGACTGAGGCAGAACGGCACTGGATTGATGGCTACCATGCAGATACGTTGCACCTTCTTGCGCCACTATTGGACGCAAGTGACCGCGATTGGCTGACGCAGGCCTGTGCCCCGCTGTGACATCTATCTGTTGCAAGTCGTGATAATACTGCGGCCTGCCGCACCAGACGAGAGGAAAGACCACATGGCTGACCATATCAAAATCCGCCCCGCGACGGGAACTTGGGTTGTGCGTGCTGCAGGTGCCGTTTTGGGCGAGAGCACAAATGCGCTTGAGTTGACCGAGGGCGATTATCCCCCTGTCATCTACTTTCCGCGCGCCGATCTTGCGATGGCGTTCTTTGATCCAACGGACACGTCATCGACCTGTCCGTACAAAGGTGCTGCCAGCTATTTTACGATCGTTGCAAAAAGTGGGCCAATCCCGAACGCTGCTTGGTCTTATGAAAAACCCCTTGATGGGGTGGCTGCGATCAAAGATCACTTGGCGTTCTTTCATGAAAAAATTGCTGTCGAGCAGGTTTAAAGCGCGCGTTTACGAATGCTCTTCTGCTGCTGTCTCTGACAAAGCACGGTTCATTTCGCGCAACGCATCGACCTGAAACAACGCGCCCCAAAGCTCTGGTGGGGCGTCTTCACCGCCCAATGTAACGATCGGAATGAAGCGCGGGTTGCCGCGTTCAAAAATTGGCATCGCCTGTTCGAGTGTCGCATTCCCGTCCAAATAAAGTCCGTCACGCACCAAATCCCAGCATGCTTCTTCGGAGGCTGCATTATCTGCTCCCAGTTCGCGCATGATGCTTGAAACTTTGAAGGTCGCCAAAAGATAGGCCTGCGGACCTGCAGCCAGATGTACATTGCGCCTTTCCAATTGCGTCAAGAAGAACGAGCGATCCACGAGCCGCGAGGAAAGGGCCGTGGACATCGAGACAGCGACCATTACCGCGAGGCCAGTTTGCCAGTCGCCTGTCAGCTCAAACACAATGAGCGTCGTTGAAATCGGGGCACCAAGAACGGCCGCTGCAACAGCACCCATGCCCGCCAACGCATAAAGCGTCCCGCTGCCTGATACCGTTGGAAAAATCGCCGTTGCGATGATGCCAAAGGCCAGTCCTGTCAAAGCCCCGACCATCAACGACGGTGAAAATACGCCGCCGCCCATGCGCCCACCCATCGTGATTGCGACTGCGACGACCTTGAGGATCACAAAGACAATCGCCTCATGCAACAACAACTCACCAGTCAGGGCTGCTGATGTTGTCTCGTAGCCGACGCCGATAATATGGGGCCACCAAATGGCTAGTCCACCAAGCATTGCGCCAGCAACGGCAGGGCGCAGATAGCGCGGCAGGCCCGATTGTTCTTGCAAATAGCTGCCCAAATCATCGGCCCAGAAGATCGCTTTCATAAAAGCCACCGCGATCAATCCGCAAACAAGACCAAGGATCAAGAAGGCCGGAAGTTCGACATAAAAGCCAAGGGCATTTTGCACCGGCAGCGTGAACTCAGTGACATCGCCAAAAACAAGGCGGTTGATAACGGTTCCAACGGCTGCAGCGATCACAATGGGCGCAAAGGCGTGAACCGCAAAGTGGCGCAAGACGACCTCTAGTGCGAAAAGCGCGCCAGCAATTGGCGCGTTAAAACTGGCCGAGACAGCCGCCGCGACAGCACAGCCCAAAAGGTCACGCCCCGTGATGCCGTTGGCATTGATCCAGCGACACACACCGGTTGAAATCACTGCAGCCAGGTGCACAACCGGCCCTTCGCGCCCCGTTGATCCACCCGTCGACAAGGTCACCATTGATGCCGCGGCAGAAGCGAGCCCCCGGCGCACTTCGACCCGGCCTTCGGATAAAGCAGCGCTTTCGACGACATCCGCCACGGATCGCGCACGGCCATCATCGGTAAATCGGTGCAGGATCAAACCGACGATCAAGCCACCACAGATCGGGATGATCAAAATCTGATACCATGCCAATCCAGCAGCAAAGGAATGCAGCGTCAGGACATCATCGGTGCCGTACGCCGTTGTTTGGATCGCAGAGATACCAAGCCGGAAAAGGACCGCGGCCAGACCCGAAGCAATGCCGATCGCGAGTGCTATGAACCAAAACTGGATTTGGTTAGGCCCATGCGCTTTCATAACGCGGGCAGCATCCTGACAAGTTGAACAAAACTGCGCGAACCCTTGCTGCAAAAATACTTTTACTGGCTTGCCCATGTGCAGTCTTTCTTGCGATCAGCAGCGCACCCATTATTCAGTGCAAACTTGCTTTCGCTTCTTCACGCTTAGCCTATGTCATGTATATGAGGCATCCAAGCCCGATTTTGTGCTGTTGGCACACGAGAAACCGACCTGCTTATCGGCAATTCGGGACGCCATAAGCAGCGCATTCGTGAAAGTTTTTCAATTTTAATTCG
>CBDTVI010000220.1:0-3761 GCA_965364065.1 uncultured Yoonia sp.
ATTGGATCGCCAAACGGGGATGCGTTGCGCCGTTGGTGTGAATTTCAATGTGGTTTAACCTTAGGCATCGGTTTGGGACGTGATCCAGCGGATGCGTTTTTTCGGATCGGTCATATGGGGCATGTGAATGCGCATATGATCATGGGTGTGTTGGGCACGATTGATGCAGGGCTGAAAGCACTGGAAATTCCGCATGGGCGCGGTGCGCTAGAGGCTGCGGCGCAAGCGTTGGCGCAGCGCGCCTAATTTGATCGCAGGCGGCCTATCCACTTGAAGAAATGGTCAAGCCCAAATGCGGAAATTGCGACCCAGAGGTATCCAAACGCAGCGGCAATGACCCAGAAGGCCATAAACAAGAAGACGCCTAGCGTCGTCAGAAATGCGTCAGTGTAATTGTCTACGCTGCTTATCGTGTGTTGCGACATCTGCGCCCCTCTCTATGAAATCGTAGATTAAGCGCGTATTCGTAAAAATCACCCTAACTTTTCGTGTACGGCGGCCAATGCTGCAGGAAGTGCAGTTTCAAACGCGTCCAATTGCGCCGGTGTGCCGCAGCTGACACGAATGCAGCGGTCTTGCGGGGCCGTAAATGGCATGCGGACAAATATGCCGTTTGCCACAAGATGCGCGAGGATTTCACGGGCGAAGTCACCGTCTTTGCCACAATCGATTGCAACGAAGTTGGTGGCAGAGGGGAGCACCGTCAGACCATTGCTGGCGGCAATCTGGGCGATGCGCTTGCGCGCTGCGTCAACTTGAGCACGAATATGGTCAAGCCAATCTGTGTCTTGCAACGCGGCTAGCGCCCCGATTTGCCCGATCCGTGACATTCCGAAATGATTGCGTACTTTGTTGAAGCCGCTGATGACCTCTGGTGATCCCATAGCGTATCCCACGCGCGCGCCTGCCATGCCGTGCGCTTTCGAAAATGTCCGCATGCGCACCACGTTTGGGGACTGGGGGTCAATCACGGGTGCGGTGCCCTCTGGGGCAAGGTCAATATAAGCCTCGTCTAAGATCAACATGCAATCAGGCGGCAGGCGGTCGATCATCTTTTGCATGACTTCCGCGCTGTGCCAGCTGCCCATCGGGTTGTCTGGATTGGCGATGTAGATCAATTTCGCACCGACCTGTGCTGCTTTGGCAAGCAGTGCGTCTGGGTCTTCGTGGTCACCTTTGTAGGGCACGGTGTGCAACGCACCGCCAAATCCTGCGACATGGTAATTGAAGGTCGGATACGCCCCAGCCGAGGTCACGACCGCGTCGCCTTGCCCTACATATAGCCGGACCAAGACGCCCAGCAGTGTATCAATGCCCTCGCCGACCATGATGCAATCAGCGGGGACATTGTGATTTTTTGCAAGGGCTTGGCGCAAGTCATAGCTTTCTGGGTCGCCGTACATCCAAACCTCGCCTGCGGCCTTTTGCATGGCTGCGATGGCCTTGGGAGAGGGGCCAAAAGCGCTTTCGTTCGCACCTAGTCGCGCCACAAAAGGACGGCCCATTAGGCGTTCTTGTGTTTCCGGGCCCACAAATGGAACCGAAGCGGGGAGGGACTGGGCGAGGACGGTCAGGGTTGGTTTTTTCATGCGCTCAGATAACCGCGCACTTGAATTATGTGCAACCGTTCATATATGAGAATCGTTCGCAACAAGAGGAGGCCCTGATGGAATTGAGTAGACGCGGATTTTTAGTGAGTAGCGGGGCCGCCCTTGCGGTGCGCGCAATGCCAACGGTCGCGACCAAGACCAGTGGGCGCCGTATTTTGACGCTGGTTTATGATAAAGCGTTGGGAATGATGCGCGCGGTAGAGCGTGTTGTACCGTAGGAATTGCCTTCGGCGAAAGTTTTTTCAGAAATAAGAAGATCAAGGGGCGGGTTTGATGCCGCCCCTGATTTCGTTAGCCGATCTCTTGCAGGCGCGCGATTGCGGCTTTGAGCTGGGCCTCTTCGTTTTCTCGCAGGGCGAGGTTTGCTTTGGCTTCAACCACGACCTCTTCTGGGGCTGACGCCACAAATTTCGGGTTGTTCAAGCGCCCGCGCAGGCCGCCCAGTTCTTTGCCCAATTTTTGCATGGTCTTTTCGAGGCGCGCGATTTCTTCGCCGACGTCGATCAGATCAGCGAGCGGGATGCCAAACGTGCCGCCTTCCATGGGGATCGTCACGCAGCCTTTGGGGAAATCACCGACATGTGCCAGACTTTCGATCCGCGCGAGGCGTTGGATCAGCACATGGTTGTTGTCCCATGCCGATTGCCCCTTGGCGTCCAGACCCGTGACCAGCACCGGCACTTTGGCACCGGCTGGCACGTGGACCTGCGCGCGCGCAGAGCGGACGTTGTCGATCAGGCCGATCACCCAGTTCATTTCGCGGTCGGCCTCAGGGTCGATCAGGTCTGCAGCTTTGTAAGTTGGCCAATCGGCGTGGACCAGCATTTTGCTGCGTGTGTCTGCCAGTTGCCACAGCTCTTCCGTAATGAAGGGCATGATTGGGTGTAGCAGGATCAGGCATTGGTCGAGGACCCAGCGCAGGGTTTGTTCAGTTTCAAGCTTGGCTGCCGCATCGTCGCCTTGCAGGATGGGTTTTGAGAATTCTAGATACCAGTCGCAGACTTTGCCCCATGTGAAGGCATAAAGCGCGTCGGCAGCTTCGTTAAACCGGTAGGCTTCCATGGCCGCATCTACGGTTTCGCGGGTTTTGGCCGTTTCGCCGATGATCCATTTGTTTAGCGTTTGTGTGGCTACGGGCCGTGCCGCATCACCGGGGTAGGGGATTTCGTAATGGTCGGCAAAGCTGAACGCGTTCCAGAGTTTCGTACCGAAATTGCGGTAGCCTTTGATCCGGTCTTCGGAGATTTTCAGCACACCACCAAGGGCCGCCATTTGAGCGTTTGAAAAGCGCAAAGCATCCGCGCCATAAAGGTCAATCATGTCCAGCGGGTCGATCACGTTGCCCTTGGTCTTGGACATCTTTTCGCCTTTGGCGTCGCGGACCAGTTGGTGCAGATAGACGGTGTGGAACGGGTCTTGTTCCAACACGGCTTGCGACATCATCATCATGCGGGCGACCCAGAAAAACAGGATGTCCTGACCGGTGACAAGCACGTCGCCGGGAAAGTATTTCATCGCCTCTGTGTCTTCGGGCCAGCCGAGGGTGCCGAAAGGCCAGAGGCCAGAGGAGAACCATGTGTCTAGGACGTCGGGGTCGCGCCAAACGGGGAACTTCAGGACAGTCGGGTCTTGGGTGACGTTGTACTCTGCAAGGCTGGTGGAAAACACGTCAATCGCTTCGGCTTTGTCTGCGACCTCAATAACCTCGGCATGGCTCAGCGGGCTGGGAACATCAGCATTATCCAAAACAAAACTGGATTTAACACTGTCGAAATCATGCGCGCTGTGCATGACGAGCCCGCGGTGTACCAATCCGTCAAGCAGCAAGCCCAACAATTCGACCTCGTCAAGTTCGCCCGAAGGGTTATGTTCATCCTCGACGCCCAGATCGAGACCATACCAAACCGGTATCTGATGACCCCACCACAGCTGACGCGAGATGCACCAAGGCTCGATATTTTCGAGCCAGTGGTAGAATACTTTCTCACCGCTTTCCGGCATGATCTTGGTGCGACCTGTCCGTACGGCCTCCAGCGCGGGGCCAACAATCTTGGCGGTCTCAACAAACCATTGGTCTGTTAACGCTGGTTCGATCACCACCTTTGAGCGGTCGCCAAACGGCTGCATGATCTTTTTGTCTTCGACGTAAGG
>CBDTVI010000221.1:0-3751 GCA_965364065.1 uncultured Yoonia sp.
AGTAGAATAATGACGCCGGACGTAATCCAGAATGCGGCGTCGAGGGATGCGGTTTCCATCAGGTGCTTTCAAGCGATATCATGGGTGTTATGTAGGGTCCGGCTGTCAGCTTCAAGGCTTGGTGGTTTTTGCCAGCGGATGGTGATCCAAAACCAACGCTTTGAGGCGTTCATCAAGGACATGCGTGTAAATTTCGGTTGTGGCAACATCGGCATGCCCCAGCATGGTCTGGATCGAGCGTAGATCAGCACCACCTGCCAGCAAATGCGTCGCGAAAGCGTGACGCAGCGTATGCGGGGTGACTTTGGCGGGTGATACGCCACCTGCGACAGCAAATTCCTTGATCAGCCCAAAGAACCTGTGCCGCGTCAAATGCCCCAGCTTGCCGCGCGACGCAAACAGGAATTTCGAGGGTGCTTTGCCATCATGGCGCGCCTTATCTTCAGCCACATCGCGCGCTGCAAGAAAGGTTGCCAAGGCAATACGGGCAGGTGGCGATAGCGGCACCAGCCGTTCTTTGCCGCCCTTGCCGCGCACTAACAACATGCGCGGATCGCCTCGCGCTGCAGAAACGGGGAGGCTAACCAATTCCGTCACACGCATGCCAGTGGCGTAAAGCAGTTCCATCAAGCAGCTATTGCGCAACGCTTCTTTTGGGGTGTTTCGGGCCGCGTCTAACAAGCGGTCGACTTCGGCGATATCAAGCGTTTTAGGCAAGCGTTGTTCGCGCCCCGGTCCTTTGATCTGGATCGCCGGATTGTCATCGCGCCAACCTTCGTCAAAGGCAAAACGGAACAGTTGCTTGATTGCAGACAGGCGGCGCGCGCGAGTTGATTTGGCCAACCCCTCAGCCTCGCAATCGATCAAATAGCTTTCAATATGATCACGGGTGGTGCTGGAAAAGTGCAAAGACTTGTCAGTGAGCCACTCTGAAAAGCCCTGCAAGTCGCGTGCGTAAGCCAATTGCGTGTTCGTGGCCGCATCCAGTTCTGCGGCCTGCGCCTCAAGAAAGACTTGGACCCAACGGGTCATCGGCTGTGCCGCTTGGGTCATGTGCTGCGGTCCAAAATCAGCAACTGCAGGGCAGCGCGGCGGGCGACATCCTCTAGGCCGACCGCGCGCAGTATTGCCAATGCGTCCGTGACAGAGCGCAAATCGCCCTCAGCGCCTGCATCAAAAAGGGCGATTGCACGCAAAAGCGCTTCGCCGGTTTTGCCCTGATCAAGCAACGATTGAAGCGCCTGAGGCAGAGGTGCATCGTCAAATGCGGCTTGGATTGCACGTTCGCGCGGCAGCCTTGCCGCCACAGGTTGCCCGCGCGCAATCGCGATCAAGAATGGATCAAAGTCAGCACCAGTTTGGGCCGCTTCTATCGCAACACCTTCATAGTCGGGCGACAACAGCCCCACATGAAATGCGATCGTTGCCGCGTCACCAAACAAGGGCAAATCTTGTAGCTGATCGCCGAAAAGCTTTGCGAATTGCACCTCGGCACGCGCGGCGCGCATTGCATCCCATGCAGCAGGCAATGCGGCGGCTATAGCGCGCGGATCGCGTGCCGTCATAGCGACATCAAAACGCTGGATCGCCTCGGCGCGGTCCCAAATGCCACCAGAGGCGGCAGGCGTGCGTGCGGTATAATGCTTGAGCAGAACGTTTTCAGACACCGCGCCATGACGCGCAAGGCGCTCAGCCGCTTCAAGCTGTGACTTCCAAGCGGTCGTGAACCGTAGATCCGCATGCGAAAACGCAAGTGGCAAGTTCGCGGTGATCAGGGGTTCGCCAATCGCTTCATGCATCCGGAATGTCAGTGGGCTGACACGAGATGGGGGGGGCAAAGCGGGTTCACCCTCGAACAATTCAGGGTCAAGAAAACGCGTCAGCAGCGCCTCTTCTTCTGCGCTGATGTCGCCCAGAACACGGTGGACATTCAGAGTTAAAGCGGCCGCCGCCCAGTCGCCATTGCGCGCCAGACAAAAGATGCGCGCAGGGTATGTGGGGGCAATTGACGGGGTTTCGCGCATCGCCTCGCATGCGTCGTCTTCTGTGCCGGTCAGCAACGCGACATCGAACCAGCGGCGAAACAGCGGCAGCGTGTCAGGAGTGGCCTGTTCTATCATGGATTTGGCGGGTTCTAGCGCGCCAAGGTCCAATAGTTTATCCACGCGGGCCAGAAATAGCGCGCCATCAGGGCCCGCGCCACGCGGCGGATCGCTGGAGGCCAACATCAGAACTTTTAGGAAATCCTGTAACGCGGGCAGGGTATCAACGCGTTCGGCGCGCACCAGATCAACCAGAGCGCCTTCTTCGCTGGCGGACCATATATTAATGGGCAGGCCGGTCAGATCGGATGCCAAAAGACCCACAGGGTCCTTTGAAGGGCGGTCCAGCTGCGTGACCGTCACGTCAGGTGTCTGGGCGGTGTTTGCAATCGGGGCTTCGGGCTGGGCCACAGGTTCTACGCTGCGCGACAACCACTCAATCGCGGACAGCGGCTCGCCTAAAGTACGCTCTTGGGCGTTTGCCGCAACCGCTATCAGGCTTAGTGCAGCGGCAAATGCGCTAGTTTGTGTCCAGCGTAACAGGTTGGGTTACCTCTTGTGACGGGGCCGCGAAATCGCCCGGGAAAAACAATGGGCCGACATAGGCATAGGCCACAAGACCCACCGCCGCGACGGCGATTAGAAACAAGAGTGCTTTGATCAGTCGCCACATTGATTGCCCCAATCCGATGTATATGCTCATTATATGTGGGTTCTTTCCCACTTATGAAAGGGATTATATATGGCCTTTCGCACAAGATCACGGCATTCATTGAATAAATTTCGCGTTCGGCGTTCATTGGCCGAAAACTAAAGGGTGCAAACGATGTCTGAAGGGCTGCAATACCAGTTAAAACGGACTGTTGTGCTGGTAGGGATGATGGGGTCTGGCAAGACAGCGGTTGGTCGGGCGTTGGCACAGTTGTTGCAAGTGCCCTTTGTGGACAGCGATGCGGCCATCGAACAGGCCGCCGCATCCAGCATCGCCGACATATTCGCCCGCGACGGCGAGGCATTCTTTCGCAAACGCGAGGCCGAAGTGCTGCGCCGCCTGCTTTCTGGTCCGCCCGGTATCGTCTCAACAGGTGGTGGTGCGTTTTTGGCAGAGGCCAATCGCGATGTGATTGAACAGATGGGCGTGGCTGTTTGGCTTGATGCGGATCTCGAGATTTTATGGGAACGTGTGCGCCATAAAGACACGCGGCCCTTGCTGCGCACAGCTGATCCCAAGGCCACGCTTGCAGCGCTGTTTGAGGATCGCAACCCGATCTATAGCCTTTCAGGATTGAAGATTGTCGTTGATGCAAATGCCAGCATTGCGCAAACAACACTGTCCGTGGTCGATACTTTGGCCACACGCCCCGATATTTTGGAGACTTTGTAAATGTCCGCAACCGTTCATGTTGATCTACCAGGCCGTGCTTACGATATCTTGATTGGCCCGGGTGTGTTGGGGCAAGCAGGCCAAAAGATTGCCGCGATGGGCGGGCGTCGGCACGTCTGTATTCTGACCGATGACAATGTCGCGGCTTTGCATTTGAAAGCGCTGCAAGACGTGTTGGGCGACGCAGGGCTGACGTCAGAGGCGCTTTTGTTGCCCGCAGGCGAAAGCACAAAGTGCTGGACGCAGCTTGAACGGTCTGTGGAATGGCTATTGTCCCAAAAAGTCGAGCGTGGCGACATTGTTGTGGCCTTCGGCGGTGGTGTGA
>CBDTVI010000222.1:0-3625 GCA_965364065.1 uncultured Yoonia sp.
TGGGACATCACGCGTATTTTGGCAAACGAAGCCGCAATCGTGGGCCGTGATTTGCCCGCTTTGCTTGCGCAGGGCTAAGTTCCGAACGTAGATAAAGTTTGCGTGAACCGCGATTGTTCATAACAGTTCGCGCATGACCTCAAACCGCTGGACCATCCTTGCTGTTCTGTTCCTCGCACGCCTGACAATGGCGTTCCAATTTCAGTCCATCGCGGCGCTTTCGCCGCTGTTGATCGAAGACTTTGGGGTCGGCCTAGCCGATATTGGCTTCTTGATTGGGCTGTATTTTGCGCCGGGAATTATTTTCGCACTGCCGGGCGGTGCGATTGCAGCGCGTTTTGGTGACAAGCGAATTGTCGGCTTTGGCATGGCCTTGATGCTTGCAGGCGGGACTGTCATCGCCATGACCGAAAGTTGGAATGTCTTTACGGCTGCGCGCCTTGTTGTCGGGGCAGGTGGCGTGATCCTGAACGTCGTCCTTACCAAAATGCTCGTCGATTGGTTCGCCGAAAAAGAGCTATCCACTGCTATGGCGATCATGGTTAATTCTTGGCCGGTTGGGATCGCGTTGGCGTTGCTTATTATGCCCGCAATCGCGGCGGCAGGTGGTATCACCTCAGTCTGGTGGACGATTGTCGCTTTGACAGGTGCCATGCTTGTGCTTTTTGCGTTGATCTACCGCGCGCCTGATGGCGTCGCTGAGGCACCCACGACAATCCAAAAGGCTGCTTTTCCGGCAGCGGCACTGATATTTGCAGGATTCGTTTGGGCGCTTTACAACGCAGCCCTTGCGATGGTGTTCAGCTTTGGCCCTGCGTTTTTGGTGCAGGTCGGGTACACGTTGACTAGTGCTGGATCGCTGACCAGCCTCTTTATGATTATCTTTTCGATTGCTTTGCCGGTGGGTGGGGTAATCGCAGATCGCACAGGCCGCAAAGACGCGATAATCTTGCTGAGCTTGCTCAGTTTTGCCGCACTTATGCCGATCGCAGTCATTTATCCGTCCAGCGCGTTCGGCCTGTTTTGCATTCTCGGGGTCCTGTTTGCGTTTGGGGCGGGGCCCGTCATGACTTTGCCTGCCGAAGTCCTTTCACCCCAATCACGCGCCTTAGGGATGGGGGTGTTCTTTTCGATCTACTATGCGCTGATGATGGTCGGCCCAAGGATCGGCGGCGGCTTTGCAGAAAGTACAGGCGATGCAGGGGCGGCGATTTTGGCGGGTGCTTTCATGTCATTGGCCGCAGCGGGTGCGTTGCTGGGATTTCGCCGCGTAGTGCGCCGTTAGGGTCCCGGCTCTAGATTAAGCATCCGGTCCACGTCTGCCGTTGTTTCATTCATGAACTGTTGCACATCCTGGCGCAGTTTTTCACGCGCGTCGGGGTCTGGTTTTCGCGGCACAACCTGATCGAATTGGCGAAAAATGCAGGCACCTCTGCCAAAGGTCTTTGGCAGCAACATCGTATCCCAAGAGTTCACTCTTCGTCCCCGGGTCGTTGAAAAGGCGTAGCAGAAAATCGGGATTCCGGTCACGCGGGCCCATTCAAGCGGAGCGTCCTTCAGTTCGCGCGCAGGCCCTTTGGGTCCGTCGCCAGTTAATGCCATGCTCGTTCCAGCTTTGACGCTTTTCAAAATCGCACGGGACGCTGCAATATTGGACATATTTTGCGACATCTTAATGGGCTTGAGGCCAGATGCCCTTTGCATGGCACCTGTGACCTGTCCGATGGGTGAATTGTTGTGCAGTGCCGATAACGGGGCAACGTCGCTTGGCCAGTGCATCGACCCCATCGCCGATCGGCTGTGCCAAGTCAGGACAAGAACAGGGCCTTTCGCAAGTGCCGCTTTCAGCTCGTCCATCCCTTCGAACTGCCATTTCGTCGTTTTGGTGCAGAGCATCAAATAGTACCCAACGCCCCGCCCGATGATCCCGGCGAGCAGTTCGGATTTCTCTAGTCGTTTGCGCAGTGACATCGGTTCTGATGGCCTTTGGTTGATCTTTGTCCGCTTGTTGTCGCATTTCTTGCCCTGAACACAAGTGTGCGTCATGTTCGCACTTGATCCCGCTTTGGTTTCGGACTAACCCGACATCTGGTCATAGGGGTATAGCTCAGTTGGTAGAGCGACGGTCTCCAAAACCGTAGGTCTAGAGTTCGAGTCTCTATGCCCCTGCCAGACCAGATCGTAGGCGTGTGTCGTCGGAGGATCGCATAAATCCAATGACAGCAAAACCCGCGACGATCGCCTTCCATATTGGTGCGCATAAGACCGCAACGTCGCATCTGCAGCGCTGCCTAACCAAAGCATCAGAGAGTTTGGCGGATCAGGGTGTGCGGTATTATGGCCCGCAGTATTTTCGTCAGCGTCGTCATGCAATTCACGGCTTGTTTGGTTTACGGCCGTCTGCAAATCCAAAGGTCGCGCGGCGTAGCCCCACAGATCAACTTGCGATTATGCGCAAAGATGGCCAGCGACTTGTGTTCAGCGAAGAAAATTTCATTGGTCCGTTGAATGATCCGCTGGGGCAGTCGATGACGCGGCGCTACCCTGATGCGGGCGCGCGTCTGGCGTCTTTGACGCAAGCGTTGGAACAGGACCTTGATGTATTTGTCTGCATCCGTCGCCCGACCGCCTATCTGAACTCAGCCTATTGTCAGATGCTTTTTAGCGGCCTGATACGTCCGTTTGATGTTTATAAAGCAAATAACCTTCTCAGTAGTGTCGATTGGTCCGGTCTGATCGCCCAAGTACGCGCAGCCAAAGGGGTTGGGCGGGTCGTCGTGTGGCGTTATGATGAATATACGACCCTTTTTCCCAGCATCGTCGCAGAATTGGTGGGACCCGCGCAGGCGCCGCTGGTTCCTTGGGTGACACGCAGCATCAACACAGGTCTGTCACAGGCGGCGGTCGCGCAAGTCTTGGCGCATTCTGCTGACCAAGACACAGCACAGATTGGTTATAAAGCACGCGGCGCGTTGCCCGTTGAGGACGGGCACCCCGCCTTTGACGGGTTTTGTGCTGAAGAGCATGCAGCGGGCGATGCTCTTTTTGCCAGCCAGATTGCGACCATTGGCGCGATGGATGGCGTGACCCTCTTGCAACCCGCCGCTAGGTGACGCGGACTTGATGCAGTGTGCTGCGCTGCGGGCTTGAATTCACCAATCAGAGGCCGTATGTGCCATCATGTTTCGATAAAGGACGCGCCAATGGCCATCGCCAACCCAGTTAAGTTCATCCAAGAAGTACGCTCCGAAGTATCCAAGGTCGTATGGCCGTCGCGGCGCGAAGTGCTGATGACCACTGTGATGGTTTTCATCATGGCAGTGTTGACGGCGATTTTCTTTTCGCTGGTTGATTTCCTGATCCGGACTGGCCTGACAGGCGTTCTGACGTATTTTGGCGGCTAAGTCGTTCCGATTTTCTGCAGTCCCTCTTGAAAACCTGCCACAGCGGCGGTAATAGCCTGCAATCTTCCGAGAATGGCGTGCGGCGAATCGAGCGGCACGCCGATTTTATTTTCGGGACTGGCGGTTGCCCGTCAGAACAAATGAAATTTCGCCCCACGTGGGCTGATGACGACAAGGTGCTCTGACAGATGGCCCAACGCTGGTATTCGGTAAGTGTTCTC
>CBDTVI010000223.1:0-3553 GCA_965364065.1 uncultured Yoonia sp.
GGCTGGACGACAATACTCTTTCGATTCCCCCCCCCCTCCTACCCACCACGGAAGAGGATATGGTCAACCGGCTTCGCCTATTGCGCTCTCGAAGGGTTGGGATTGCGACCTACCGGCGATTAATGTCGGAACATGGCAGTGCGGCGGCTGCTTTGGCTGCCCTGCCGGAAATTGCCAAAGGGTCCGGTGTATCTGATTATGCAGTCTATCCGATTGAACGCGTACATGCCGAACTGGACGCAGGGCGCAAAGCGGGCGCCCAGTTGATCATTGAGGGAAGCGCTGATTATCCAGCGACATTGTCGGATATCAGCGATTCTCCCCCTATCCTGTGGGCGATTGGTTCGCTTGCGTTACTCAAACAACCGATGGTCGCCTTGGTAGGCGCACGAAATGCATCCTCACTTGGGACGCGCATGGCTAAAAAACTTGCCGAAGAGCTGAGCAATCAAGGGATCACTGTGGTGTCGGGGCTTGCGCGTGGCATTGATGCAGCAGCGCACCTTGGGGCGTTGGCAGGTGGCACGGTTGCTGTGCAGGCAGGAGGCGTTGATGTAATCTATCCAGCCGAAAATGCGAAACTTGCAGGCGACATTGCGAAAAAAGGGCTGCGTTTGTCGGAAATGCCGATGGGCCTGCAACCGCAAGCGCGCCACTTTCCGGCGCGCAATCGCATAATCTCGGGACTTGCGCAGGCCGTCGTCGTCGTTGAGGCGGCAGCAAAATCTGGCAGCTTAATCACCGCCCGCAATGCCCTTGATCAAGGCCGCGATGTATTGGCGGTGCCCGGGCATCCGTTCGATGCTCGCGCGTGGGGCTGCAACATGTTGATCCGTGACGGGGCCACATTGGTGCGCAATGCACAAGATGTTATTGAGGCGATCAATACGGCAACTGACCAAACACAAATCGAAACTGCCACAGCCCCCGAGCCAAAGCCAAAGCCAGCCCTGCGTGAAACGGCGACGTTGCACAGCCAAATCCTCGCGCGGCTTGGCCCATCGCCAGTTGCCGAAGACCAGCTTGCCCGCGATATTCGCGCCCAAGCCTGCGATCTTGCGCCGGCCTTGATTGATCTGGAACTGGACGGGAAAATTCTGCGTCAAGCGGGTGGGCTTTTGTCGCGGATTAATTAAAGACGACCCTGTTTTCAGCAAAAATTCTTCCCCTCATTGACATTCGACCGACAGACGCCACATCTTGCCGGACTTATGAACGCTTAATTCTTGTGAAGGATTCCCATGCCTGTTGTCGTTGTCGAATCCCCCGCGAAAGCCAAGAAAATCAACGGCTACCTTGGTAGCAACTATACTGTTTTAGCGTCATATGGGCACGTACGAGACCTGCCGCCAAAGGATGGATCTGTCCTACCAGACGAAGATTTCCACATGAAATGGGAAATCGCATCCGATAGCAAAAAGCACCTCAAGGCGATTGTTGACGCGCTTAAAAACGATAACGAGCTGATCCTCGCAACCGACCCTGACCGCGAAGGCGAGGCCATTTCTTGGCACCTGACAGAGGCGTTGTTGGCCAAAAAAGCGATTAAGAAAGACACGCCCATCAGCCGCGTGGTGTTCAACGCGATCACCAAAACCGCTGTTATGGACGCGATGGCGAATCCGCGTCAGGTCGATCAACCATTGGTCGAGGCCTATTTGGCACGCCGTGCGCTCGACTATCTGGTCGGCTTTAACCTATCTCCCGTTTTATGGCGCAAGTTGCCCGGCGCGAAATCAGCAGGTCGTGTGCAATCCGTCTGCTTGCGCATCATCGTCGAGCGCGAAATGGAAATCGAAGCGTTCCGCAATCAAGAATATTGGACAGTAAAGGCCTTGATGCAATCCGCGCGCGGCCAAACCTTCGAAGCGCGCCTGATCAGCTTGGCGGGCAAAAAGCTTGATAAATTCGACCTTGGCAACGCAACGCAGGCCGAAATGGCAGTGCAGGCCGTCAATTCGCGCGATTTGGTCGTCAAGTCGGTTGAGGCGAAACCAGCCACGCGCAACCCCTCGCCGCCCTTCATGACCTCGACCCTGCAGCAAGAGGCCAGCCGCAAATTCGGCATGGGTGCAAAACAAACAATGTCCGTGGCCCAACGCCTTTATGAGGCAGGATTGATTACGTATATGCGGACCGACGGCATTGATATGGCCCCTGAAGCGGTCACTGGGACGCGCGATGCGATCAAGGCGAAATTCGGTGCGGACTATCTGCCAGACCAGCCCCGTATCTATAAAAACAAAGCCAAGAACGCCCAAGAAGCACACGAATGTATTCGCCCAACAGAGATGTTTGTCAGCACCGAAGACGCCAAAATCGTCGATTCCGATCAGCGCAAATTATACGATCTGATCTACAAGCGCACGATGGCCAGCCAGATGGCCTCCGCCCGGCTGGAACGGACCGTTGTTGATATCACCAGCGCTGATGAGCAGGTTATTTTGCGCGCCAACGGCCAAGTTATGGTCTTTGAAGGCTTCATTGCGATTTATGAAGAAGGCAAAGACGATAGTGTTGTGGATGACGACGACAAGCGCTTGCCGCAACTGGCCGAAGGCGAAAAAGCGGACAAGAAAACCGTCGATCCTGAACAGCATTTCACGCAGCCACCCCCACGCTATACCGAAGCCACGTTGGTGAAACGTATGGAAGAATTGGGCATTGGCCGCCCGTCGACCTATGCATCGATCGTGACGACAATTCAGGACCGTGGGTATGTGGAAAAAGACAAAAACCGCCTGATCCCGCAAGATAAGGGACGGTTGGTCACGGCATTCCTGACCAACTATTTCCGCAAGTACATTGGCTATGACTTCACCGCTGATCTTGAGAACCAGCTTGATGAGGTCAGCGCAGGAAACGCCGACTATAAGAAGGTGCTTTTGCAGTTCTGGCGTGATTTCTCTGCTGCCGTTGCCGAAACGGCTGATCTGAGGATCACCGAAGTGCTCGAGAAAATCAACGATGTGCTTGAGCCGCATTTGTTCCCACCACTCGAAGACGGTGGCGATCCGCGCCTTTGCCCCAATTGTGGTGCTGGGCGTTTGTCGATGCGCACTGCCCGTGCTGGTGGTGCTTTCATCGGTTGTTCGAATTATCCGGAATGCCGCTATACCCGCGCGTTCGGCCCACCCGATCCAGAGGCCGAAGCATCTGCTATTCCACCTGAAGGCAAGCTGCTGGGGGTCGATGCTGATGAAGAAATTCGCATCTTCAAAGGCCGTTTTGGCCCCTATGCCCAACGCGGCGAATTGACCGAGGAAAACAAGAAACCAAACCGCCAAGGTATTCCCGAAGGTTGGGAACCTGAAGATGTCACGCTGGAACAAGGTGTGATGCTGTTGTCCCTGCCCCGCGAACTTGGGCCACACCCAGAAGATGGCGTTGCCGTTTGGGCCAACCTTGGTCGTTACGGCCCGTACCTGAAACACGCGGAAAGCACATCGTTTCGTGGTGGTACGAACGCCAATCTCGATGGCATCGACGAAGTTTGGACCGTTGGCATGAACCGCGCCGTGCAGCTTTTGGCGGAAAAAGTCGCGTCGCGCGG
>CBDTVI010000224.1:0-3509 GCA_965364065.1 uncultured Yoonia sp.
TCTGGGCCACGTTGGTCGCATGAAACTTAAATTACACCATATAAATCTATGCTCGACCAATGTACCCGAGATGGATCGTTTTTATCGCGATGTGCTTACGCTTGGAGATGAAGACCCAGCAGAATTGCCGCCCTTGAACAATGAAAAGGGGTTGGTCGGGAACGTCTCTTTCGTAACGGATGGCGATATTCAGATGCATCTGACGCCGCGCGATGTTTTGAATTCTTTTCGCTCAGGGCAAGTGGTAAATCCGCTTGAGCGCGGACACATCGCGTATCGTACGGATGATATCAAAGAGTTCATGGCACACTTGGAGGCGCAAGGCGTGCCCTATTCGGATTGGGGCAGCAACGCCGTGAAAGGGTGGCATCAAATATTCTTCTACGATCCGGATGGAAATGTGATCGAGGTTCATCAGATTGTGGACGTTGACTAAAGTTCACTGGGTTTAGGTGAACTTTCTGAACAGTTTCGTCCTGTCGAACATGTCTTCTAGTGTTTCCATACGTTCTTTTGTCTCGCTCCAGTTCAAATTTTGAACGGATGAGATCATAGTTTCAACCAAAAGCATTGTGGTTGCAGCAGAGTCCCATGCCGATGGAACGATGATCCGGCAACTCAAACTGATGTCAGCCAGATGATGCACCGGCGAGCGCCACTGATCGGTGAATAAGATGATTTTGGCGCCTCGGGCATGGGCCATTTCAGCCAACTTCAAGGTGTTGTTTTCGTAGCGCCGCACATCGAAAATAACAAAGATGTCGCCTTCTTTTGCATTCAATAAGTAATGCGGCCACGTATTTGTGGTAGATTGAACATGCGTTAAGTTTGGGCGAATAACCTGCATGTGCAGATAGAAATATTCAGCCAATGTATGCGTAATCCGGCCTCCGATGATGAATAGATGGCGCGATTTATCTGCTACCAACGCACACGCATCGTCAAATTCAGCGGGGTCAATTTGTCCAATTGTGTGGCGGATGTTCTCGATCACAGCGACTGTGAAACTATTCAATAGATGTTCTGACGGTGCGGTTTCGGCCCATGTGTCATGCTTGGCGATAGGGTTTTTTACCTTGGCCCGCAATTCCTCGCGCAGTTCGGATTGAAAGTCGGCATAGCCTTTATAGCCAAGCTTTTGCACCATCCGCGCGACAGTGGGGACCGACACATTCGCATCTTTCGCAAGTGCAGTGAGCGGCCCAAGGCCTGACGCTGGGTAGTTTTCAAGAATTGACAGCGCGAGTTGCCGTTCCGCGCGCGTCAAATCATCCAGCTTTTGTTGGATGCGATCTGAGATGGTTTGCGTCGCTTCGTTCATTCGTGCCTCCGTTTTGTTCAATTTATACCAAAGCGGTGCTCGCTGTAATATTTTTTCACATTTTTATTGACTCTGGTGTAGCCGAACAATCAGGCTGTGTCCAAAGGGGTCCAATGAATCAGATGCAGCCTACAGCGCCAAATGACCCAGTCATGGTCGAAAACCCCGGTGGGCGATCGCGTGTGATTGTGGTGTGCGAGCACGCAAGCTGCTTTATTCCGCCAGCTTTTGGTGACCTTGGATTGGATGCCGCAGCCCGCCAAAGCCACATTGCATGGGACCTTGGCGCATTGGATGTCGCGCGCGCACTGTCCGTGCGCTTGGATGCCGCGATGGTTGCCTCGAATGTGTCGCGGTTGGTGTATGACTGCAACCGCCCTCCGTCAGCGCTTGATGCAATGCCCGCGCAAAGCGAAGCGATATTGATTGAAGGGAATGCGCACCTGACGGCGGCACAACGCCGCGACCGCACGTCCTGCTATTATGTTCCGTTTCGCGCCTGTCTTGCCGCAACAATTGCCGCTAGGCAAAATCCTGTCATCGTCACAATTCATAGTTTCACACCGGTTTATCACGGGCATCAACGTGCGGTGGAAATTGGCATTTTGCATGATGTGGATGCACGACTTGCCAACGCCATGGTGCAGGTTGGGCAGTCACATACGCAGGCAAAAGTCGAAATCAATGCGCCTTACGGCCCCCAGGATGGCGTGACCCACACCCTAACGGAGCACGCTATCAAAGCAGGGCACTTAAATGTCATGCTGGAAATTCGCAACGATCTGATCAAATCCCTCGAGCAACAAGATGCAATGGCGGATTGCCTTGCCGACTGGTTGTCCGACGCATTGGCGGATTTGAACGTCCCGTTGGACGTGCCATGTTAGATTTTCTGCAGCGCTATATTCGGGTGGTAGACGCGGTGAATTACCGTGTCGGGCGTGTTGTGATGTATGGCATCTTTGTTCTGATGGGCATTTTGTTGTGGTCTTCCATCAGCAAAACGTTCTTTCTTCCGACGCTTTGGACACTGGAAATGGCCCAGTTTGTCATGGTTGCTTATTATATACTCGGTGGACCTTATTCGATCCAGCTAGGGTCCAATGTGAGGATGGATTTGCTTTACAGTGAATGGTCGGTCCGCAAGAAGGCGTGGTTTGATTTAATCACTGTACTGTTCCTAATCTTCTACCTCTGTGTCCTTTTGTATGGCGCAGTTAGTTCAACCGCCTATTCGCTGGGTTATTGGGGAACAGAGCCGTTCTCTTTCTTGGGTGGGCTGGCCATCGGCACCGAGGAAGTTGGCCGCATGGAACGATCACCAAGCGCGTGGCGTCCGTATTTGTGGCCAATCAAATCGATAATGATCTTGGGAATGTTTCTGATGCTGCTGCAATGTGTGTCAGAGCTGTTCAAAGATGTGCTGCGCCTCAATGGTGAACCTGTCTGATGTCGTATGAATTGATCGCCACCCTGATGTTTTCGACGATGATGCTCATGTTGCTGACAGGTCAGCGTGTGTTCGGTGCCATCGGGTTTGTCGCCGTCGTCGCGTCCCTGCTTTTATGGGGTGATCGGGGTGGCTTCGATCTTGGATTTTCGGCGGCCATGAAGTTGATGAAATGGTATCCGCTGCTAACATTGCCGATGTTCATTTTTATGGGCTACGTGCTGTCCGAAAGTAAAATTGCGGACGATCTGTATAAGATGTTCCATGTCTGGATGGGGGGGCTGCGCGGCGGCCTTGCGATTGGGACGATCGGCCTGATGGTCCTGATTTCCGCGATGAACGGGCTAAGCGTCGCAGGCATGGCCATCGGGTCCACCATTGCACTGCCTGAGTTGTTGAAACGCGGCTATGATAAACGAATGGTAACCGGCGTCGTGCAGGCGGGGTCTAGTCTGGGCATCCTTGTGCCGCCGTCTGTTGTTTTGGTCCTTTATGCGATGATTGCGCGCCAACCTGTCGGCCAGTTGTGGTTGGCAGGGGTCGTTCCGGGCTTGATGATGGCTTGCCTGTTTGTGATATATATTGTGGTGCGCTGCCGCATCAATCCAGTGCTGGGTCCGGTTCTGGACGCAAGCGAACGTGACATCCCGCGCGCTGAAAAGTTGCGCCTATTGCGAGCGGGCCTGCTGCCCGTCTTGATTTTTGCGGTGATGATGGTGCCTTTCGTCAAAGGCTGGA
>CBDTVI010000225.1:0-3504 GCA_965364065.1 uncultured Yoonia sp.
CGTCCGCTGAAACGGGTGATCCAACGCGCCCTACAAGATCAACTGGCCGAGATGATCCTTGCCGGTGACGTCATGGATGGCGGCTTGATCAACGTCAGCGCGGGTGTTGACGGGCTGTTGGTGGGTGACCGCGTGTCGTCCAGCAAAAGGCAACCGCCTGAGGATGCGGTCGTACATTAATCTAGTTAAGGGGCGCTTGCGGGCGCCCCTTTGCATTTGGGGGCTGCGACGCAGGTTTGGCTTGTAGGTCAGTTATTCTGTCCTATAGTGCCGCCATGTCAGATCAAACCCCACAATCCACCCATTCGCTTCTTGATGATATCCAAGGGATCTCGCTTGGGGTGTTTCTTGCAGGCATCGCTTTGCATCTCCTGACGACCGTTGGACTGATTACAGGCCAGACGGCAGGCATCGCCGTCATTATTTCCTACCTCAGCGGATATTCGTTTGGACTGGTGTTCTTTTTGGTGAACATCCCGTTTTACGTCCTCGCTTGGAAGCGTTTGGGAAAGATGTTCACGATCAAGTCATTGATTTCTGTGACACTGCTTTCAATCCTGACCACGATCATCCCGCTAGGCATGGTCTTTACCTATATTGACCCGCTTTTGGGTGCGCTTACCTGCGGGGCGCTCACGGGTGTCGCGCTGCTGGTTCTGTTTCGGCACAATGGATCATTGGGTGGCTTGGGCGTTGTGGCATTGCTGATCCAAGACACCACCGGATTTAAGGCTGGCTGGGTGCAGTTGATCTTTGACGTGTGCTTGTTTGGCTTTGCGTTCTTTATCTTCGATACGGCGATTGTGATTTATTCGTTGATAGGTGCGGTTGTCTTGAACCTGATTATCGCGTTCAACCACCGCCGCGACCGCTATATCGCGACTTAGCGCTATCAACAAAAAAGCCCCAGCAAAACGCCGGGGCTTTCCTTGTTCAAGCAGTCTAGCGCTTACATTTTTGGCAGGATCACCGCGTCGATGACGTGGATCACGCCGTTGGATGCTTCGATGTCTGCTGCGACAACGTTTGCGCCGTCTACCATCACGCCGCCTTCGGTCATGATTGTGACGTCAGCACCGTTCACTGTTGTCGCCATCATGTTGTTGGTCAGGTCTGTGGACATCACTTTGCCTGCGATGACGTGGTATGTCAGGATCGCGGCAAGTGCTTCTGGATCGGCCAAAAGACCTTCGACTGTGCCTGCTGGCAGAGCTGCGAAAGCTTCGTCAGTTGGTGCGAACACTGTGAACGGGCCTTCGCCCTTTAGTGTGTCTACCAGGCCAGCGGCTTGTACGGCTGCAACAAGCGTTGTGAATGTGCCAGCGTCAACGGCTGTGTCGACGATGTCTTTGGAGTGACCGCCCGCGAATGCGGATGTTGTCAGGGCTGCAGTTGTCGTCAGAGCGATAAAAGTTCTACGTAGCATGTGTATTTCTCCTAGGTTTCTATGACTGCCTTTTCGTTGGCATCGGACTTTATACGAGGGCAATCAACCTTGGATCACAGGGGATTTTCGCCAATCCGACTTGACCAACTGGGGGCCCGAGCTAAGCCGTGGGTGTTTGCGGTTTCCAATCACAGCTGCGTGAAATTTCGTGATTGATCCGGCCTAAATTTGGAACATTTCACTGTTCTGGCGGCATCGTGAAACACCTTTCAATCTTTATCCCCTATATGATGTCTCGAACAGAACTGAACGGAGGCCGAAATGGCATATCGCTGGACTAATGACCTTACTAAGGCCGACATCACCCCAAAGGCTGCATATCTTAACCGTCGTCAAATTCTGGCAGGCACAATTGGGCTGGGCGCAATTGGCCTTGCAGGCAGTGCCGCGGCGCAGGACGCCCTTGAGCCGAACACGCTGGAGGAAATCACCAGCTACAATAACTTCTACGAGTTCGGCACAGGCAAAAGCGATCCCGCAGATAATGCACACAAACTGGTCACATCGCCTTGGTCCATCAAAGTAGATGGCATGGTCGATAATCCGGGCGACTATGCTTTGGATGATTTGCTGGCTGGCTTGTCCGTTGAAGATCGTTTGTACCGTTTCCGCTGTGTCGAAGCATGGTCGATGGTCATCCCTTGGAACGGGATTGAGCTAGCAGACATCCTCAATAAGGTCGGTGTGCAGTCCGGCGCGAAATACGTGGCCTTTGAAACTGTGGTGCAGCCAGAGAACATGATCGGCGTCCAACGCCGCGTTCTGGATTTCCCGTATGTAGAAGGTTTGCGTCTCGATGAAGCGATGCATCCGCTGACGATTATGGCGACCGGTATCTATGATGAGCCGATGGCAAATCAAAACGGCGCGCCGATGCGCTTGGTCGTGCCTTGGAAGTACGGCTTTAAGTCGATCAAATCGATTGTAGGGATCACACTGACGGATCAAGAGCCGCCAACAAGCTGGAACAATGCGAATGCCCGCGAATACGGCTTCTATAGTAATGTGAACCCGACTGTGGATCACCCGCGTTGGTCGCAAGCCTCCGAGCGTAAAATCGGTGGTGGCTTGTTTTCGTCGCGCCAAGATACGCTGATGTTCAACGGCTACCCAGAAGTAGCGAGCCTTTATGACGGCCAAGACCTGACAGTGGACATCTAGAATGCAAATGGTCCAATCCATCAATGGCGGCCTGCGCCGTATTCCTGCGTGGACTATATACATAGTCGGCGCTGTCTATGCGGTGTGGGAGTTCTGGCGCGCCCTCAATCAGATTGGCCCTTATCTGATCGAACCTATCAACGTGCTTGAACGGGCCTACGGCGAGGTTGCTTTGATCTTGTTGGTTGTGGGCCTGACAGTGACACCGTTGCGCAAGTGGACAGGGGTGAATCTGATCAAGTTCCGGCGGGCCATTGGTGTGACGGCTTTCTTCTATGTGCTGGCACATTTCTTGGTGTTCGCAGTGCTGGACGTCCAAAGCGTCAGCCGTGTTTGGACAGAGATTGTTAAACGTCCCTATGTGACTGTCGGCATGGCATCGTTCTTGATGCTGATCCCATTGGCCGTCACATCCAATAACCTTTCGGTTCGAAAGCTCGGTGCTGCCACATGGCGCAAGATGCACAAGCTGACGTACCCTGCCGCGATCTTGGGGGGGATACACTACCTATGGCTGGTCAAAGGCTTTCAGGTGGAACCGATTATCTACCTTTTGGTTATTCTGGGGTTGGTTGGGACGCGTTACGCATCTCATTTGCGTCTACGGCAGCCAGCAAAGGCGTGAATCGGTGAAAACTGCAGCGACTCGCCCCGGAATTTCGGCTTTGGATTGGCGGTTCACGCAGGGCACTTGTGGGCGAGCCTGTGGATAACCCAAGATGTTGTATGTACCGTTTCTATTCCGCCTAACAAAGTTGCGCTCTTACCCTAGGTCGACGTAGTGAAATTACGCCAACCCACTCAAAACACGTAGAAATTCGGAATTATGAGAAAAATCGTGTTTTCTTAAAAAAAGGGGTTGCGGGTGTTGGTTACTAACCGTAGAACCCCCTTCA
>CBDTVI010000226.1:0-3473 GCA_965364065.1 uncultured Yoonia sp.
CCGCCCTGAGCCAACCTTTGGCGAACCGCTATGCAGATTGGGCGCACCACACTGACATGTTGGCGGGCAAAATGACGCTTGGGCAAATAGCGGAGCAGGCCGAAGAGCTTGATCCGCAGCCGGTATCAGGCCGGCAGGAAATATTGGAAAACATCGTTAATAAATACGTTTAGCTGGGAGGATACGACATGCAGACCATCAAAGGACCAGGCCTGTTTCTGGCACAATTTGTAAGCGACGAAGCGCCGTTCAACACGTGGGACGGCATCACCAAGAAGGCCGCTGAATATGGCTATCGGGGCGTCGAAATCCCGTCTTGGGACGCACGTATCTTTGATATGGACAAGGCGGCCAGCAGCAAAGATTACTGCGACGACCTGGCCGGACAAGCACGTGAAAATGGCGTCGAAATCACCGACCTTTCCACCCACCTTCAAGGGCAGTTAGTCGCGGTGCACCCCGCATATGACATCGCTTTCGACAACTTCGCGGCCCCAGAGGTGCGCGGAAATCCAAAGGCACGGCAGGAATGGGCAGTTGATCAGGTCAAGAAATCCATCACCGCATCCCGCAATCTAGGCATTGATCGCACTGTTTCTTTTTCAGGCGCATTGGCGTGGCCTTACATGTATCCGTGGCCCCAACGCCCCGCAGGTCTGGTGGACGAAGCGTTTGATGAATTAGCCCGCCGCTGGCGCCCCATTTTTGATCATGCCGAGGATCACGGCGTTGACGTTTGTTTTGAAATACACCCCGGTGAAGACCTGCACGACGGTGATACCTTCGAAATGCTCTTGGAACGCGTCGATAATCATGCACGCTGCAACATGCTGTATGATCCATCACATTTGGTGCTGCAATGCATGGATTATCTTGACCATATCGACATCTACAAAGACCGTATTCGCATGTTCCACGTTAAAGATGCGGAATTCAAACCCACAGGCCGCAAAGGCGTCTATGGTGGTTTTCAATCATGGGAAAACCGTGCTGGCCGCTTTCGGTCATTGGGCGATGGTCAGGTTGATTTCAAAACGATATTCTCCAAGATGGCGACCAATAATTTCGACGGGTGGGCCGTTGTCGAATGGGAATGCGCAATCAAACATCCCGAAGACGGCGCGATCGAGGGCGCACAATTCGTCAAGGATCATACGATCCGCGTCACGGAAAAGGCGTTCGACGACTTCACTCAAGACGGCGCTGATGCGGGCGTAAATCGCAAGATGCTGGGGTTGGACTGATGGCGATCGAGGGGCAATCTGACGCCCGTCCGGATCGTATCCGGCTTGGCATGGTCGGCGGCGGTCGCGATGCTTTCATCGGCGGCGTCCACCGCATCGCATCGCGCATTGATGATCATTTTGAACTGGTCGCAGGTGCCTTCAGTTCGACACCGGAAAAATCCAAAGCCAGTGCTGCCGACCTTGGGGTCGCAGATGACCGCGCCTATGGCGATTATCTGGAGATGGCAAAACGCGAGGCGCGGCTAAAGAACGGAATTCAGGCAGTTGCGATCGTCACACCAAATCACATGCACTATCCAGTGGCCCGCGAGTTTCTAAAGCGTGGCATCCATGTAATCTGTGACAAGCCGATGACATCCACCCTGCCCGACGCCCGCAAGCTGGCAAAACTGGCCGAGACATCGAATGCGCTTTTTGTGCTGACCCACAATTATACCGGCTATCCGATGATGCGGCAGGCCCGCGAGATGATTGCCAGTGGTCTTCTTGGCAAAATCCGGTTGGTGAATGTGGAATATGTTCAGGACTGGCTTTCGGAAGCCGTCGAAGAAACCGGGCAAAAACAGGCGGAATGGCGCACTGACCCGGATCGTTCGGGCGGTGGCGGTTGCATTGGTGACATTGGCACACATGCGTTCAACCTTGCGGGATTCGTCTCTGGCCTCACTGTTGAAAAACTCAGCGCGGAGTTAACCACTTTTGTACCGGGTCGCCGCCTTGACGACAACGTCACTGTGATGATGCGCTATGCAGGTGGTGCACGCGGCATGTTATGGGCAAGTCAGGTGGCCCCGGGCAATGAGAACGCGCTCACACTTCGTATCTACGGTGAAAAGGGCGGCCTTGAGTGGGCACAAGAAGAACCGAACACCTTGTGGTACACCCCGCTGGGAGAACCCAAGCGCATGATCACCCGCAACGGCGCCGGCGCAGGTGATGCTGCCGCCCGAATGTCCCGCATTCCCCCTGGTCATCCCGAAGGGTATTTGGAGGGCTTTGCAAACATCTATTCCGAGGCAGCGCACGCCATCCGCGCCTACAGCGCAAAGACACCGCAACCGGCCGAGGTTATATACCCTAACGCAGCAGACGGTTTGAGGGGCGTCGCGTTTATTGATGCCTGCTTGCGGTCTTCCAAACGCGATGCGGCTTGGGTCAGCTTGGGATGAACGGCGGCCACGATGTTGCCAAACAAGCGGCCCACGGGGGGCAATATCCTGACCTAAAGGAAAAGTCCGTTGCATACATGGCGGGCATGGCCGGTTTTCCGACCTACATCTTGTCAGGTACCGCGATCGTATCGCTCACATAAAGCCTTGCCCATGAGAGTGAAATGGATAGGTCTTCAGCAGACAGGGGTTTGATCAGAAACCCTTCAATGTTGGGACGCGATCCCACCACAATTTGCTGTGATAGATTGATAAAGCATAACGCTCCTCCCCCAACAGTCGGGTGGCAAATATGTTAAGAGAACTTTGTAAGCAGATACATCTGATGCAAATTGGCTTTGAACATTTTTCTGCGCTTGGGACGAACAGATGAGATTGATCGCAGATGTTGGTGGCACCAATTCACGTTTGGCGTTGTGCCAATCAGGACAGGTTTTAGAAGGTACTATACGAAGTTACTCGAACCGGATCTGGGACAGCTTTTACGCCATCATTGACGACTTTCTGTTGGCCACCGATGAGATCAAAGTGACAGAAATTGTGCTGGCCGTCGCCGGGCCCGTGCGGGACAACCAAGCACACCTTACAAATCGAGACTGGCTGATCGAGAGCGATCATCTGACCAAGCTCTACGGCAACGTACCTATAATCTTGCTAAATGATTCGACCGCCTTAGGCTATGCTGTCCCCACACTGCAGAGCGACCAGTTGACGCTTGTCAGCGCTGGCGCTCCGACGCAAAGCGCGAATTCCCAATCCATGGTTGTTGGGATAGGCACTGGTTTAACGTCAGCCCTGTCATCCAAAGCACGACCGCAGTGACTTGTCTCGCGGTAGAGGCCGGTCACATCAGCTTGCCCCTGAGCATTGTCCAAAGACTTTGGGAATTGGGCATTGAACACCAGAAATTCCAAACAATCGAAGCGTTGTTCTCTGGGAGTGGGTTTATCAAATTCTGCCAGCCCTTCACAAGCAGCACAAACATAGATGCCGCAGCACTCATTGCGGCTTACGGAACGGAAGACCAACCTGCTGTCACCACTGCGATGGACCACTA
>CBDTVI010000227.1:0-3469 GCA_965364065.1 uncultured Yoonia sp.
TCCAGCCGTTCGGCTGTTTGGTTGAAGCTCTTTGTTTCGCAAAGATCAAGGAAGGTGTCGATCAAGTCCATCTGCATGTCCATGACGTTATACTAATCGGTAAGTCCGATCAATAATGACCGAATGGCCTGATTGATTGATCGCCAACGCGGAGGAATACTTGGGCATCAAAATGAGGGATGGCCATGACCGAAACCAAACGCAGATCAGGTGGGCGTGCAGCCCGTGTCGCAATGCGCAGCGCGCCGCTGGCAGATGATGTCCGCCCCGTGCGTCCGGGCATGTCCGGCGGGCAATACAAACCTTTGTCGGACGCGGATGTCGTGCGGATCCATGGCGCGGCGCTTGATGCGCTTGAGCAAATCGGTTTGTCACAGGCCCCGCCCTCGGGTGTCGAGATCATGACCAAAGCGGGTGCGATCCTAGGTGACGACGGGCGGCTAAGGTTCCCGCGCGCGCTGGTCGAAGATATGCTGGCCAAAGCGGCGCGCAACATTACCCTGCATGGCCGCGAGGAAAAGCACGACCTGCATTTGTCAGGCACTAAAGTGCACTTTGGAACGGCTGGCGCCGCAGTCCATGTCGTCGATGTTGCGACGAACACCTATCGCGATAGTACTGCCCAAGATTTGCATAATGCCGCCAAGATCACAGATGCCTTAGACAATATTCACTTCTTCCAACGTGCAATGGTCGCGCGTGACATCACCGACAACCTTGAGATGGATTTGAACACGATCTACGCCTGTTGTGCAGGCACGACAAAGCATGTTGGCACATCGTTCAGTGACCCGTCGCACGTAGCACCTGGCATGGAAATGCTGCACCGATTGGCTGGCGGAGAAGCGGCGTGGCGTGCGCGGCCGTTTGTATCGAATTCGAACTGCTTTGTTGTGCCGCCTATGAAGTTCGCCGAAGAAAGCTGTACTGCAATGGAATCCTGCATTCGCGCAGGCATGCCAGTGTTACTCCTTTCGGCGGGCCAAGCGGGGGCAACTGCACCAGCACCGATCGCGCTGACGATTGTGCAAGCGGTGGCCGAATGTTTGGCGGGCGTTGTCTATGTCAACGCTATGGCACCAGGTCATCCGGCCGTCTTTGGTACATGGCCTTTCGTGTCTGACTTGCGCACTGGCGCGATGTCCGGCGGATCAGCCGAACAGGCATTGCTGACCGCAGGGTGTTCGCAGATGCATAAATTCTATGACCTACCTGGTGGTGCGGCTGCGGGTATTTCGGATTCAAAATTGCCCGATATGCAAGCCGGCTGGGAGCAGGGAATTACCACTGTTTTGGCCGGACTATCAGGGCTGAACATGGTCTACGAAGCTGCTGGAATGCACGCGTCATTGCTGGGATTTTGTCTCGAGTCCTTAGTCTTGGGGGACGACATCCTTGGCCAAGTGATGCGCACTGTGCGCGGGATCGACGTGACCGACGAGAACACCTCGCTTGATGCAATGAAGTCGGTCTGTCTGGGTGGTCCCGGGCATTACCTTGGGTCCGATCAGACACTGGCTTTGATGCAAACCGAATACATCTATCCAAAATTGGGTAACCGGATGAGCCCCAAAGAGTGGAACGAGGCCGATCGTCCGCTCTTGATCGACAAAGCAATCGCGCGCAAAAATGAAATCCTTGCAAATGCCCAGATCAAGTTTGATCCTGCCTTGGATGCGGCGATCCGCGCTGACTATAATATCTACTTCAAATAGGGGCTAACGATGCACTACGGCTATATCGGTCAAGGAAACCTTGGCGCAAACTGTGCGGCTTGTCTGTTACGTGCAGGGCTTGATGTCACCGTAACTGACATCAACAAAGACGCCGCAGCAGTGGCAATAGCTGAGGGTGCCAAATGGGCAGATAGCCCAGAAGAACTGGCGGCCTCTGTCGATCATATCATTACATGTCTCCCGTCGCCTGCCGTTTCGCAAGCGGTGTCAGCACAAATGCTGCCTGCGATGCGCAAAGGGGCGCATTGGATCGAGATGTCGACGCTTGGCCGCGAAGAGGTGTTTGCCTTTGCCGCAGAGGCCGCCAAACATGACGTGCGGATGATGGAGCTGCCCGTCACCGGCGGTGTTCATTTGGCCGCGCAAGGTAACATCACGATGCTTGCTGGCGGTGACAAAGATATGTTTGATCTGCACCTGCCCGCGTTGCAAGCCATGGGAAATCAAGTGTTCCATATGGGTCCATTGGGGTCAGCGTCGATCATCAAAGTAATCACAAACATGTTGGCATTCATCCACCTAAAAGCCTGCGGTGAAGCGATGATGCTCGCCAAACGCGGGGGCCTCGATTTGTCCCAAGCATGGCATGCGATCAAGGCGTCGTCCGGTACATCATTCGTGCATGAAACCGAGGGGGCCTTGGTTCTGAACGGGTCCTATGACGTGGCTTTCAACATTGATCTGGCCCTGAAGGACCTTGGGTTTGCGATGGGATTTGGCCGCGAATTCGAAGTGCCGCTCGAATTGGCTGCGGCGACCGAGCAGACCTATGTCGCCGCGCGCGCCGCCTATGGGGGCGAGGCGCAATCACCGATGATTGTAAAACTGCTAGAGGATTTGTTGGAAACAAACCTGCGTGCCCAAGGCTTTCCTGCGCGTTTGACCTAAAACTCTGCCATCGCGTTCGCGAAGAATGGCACCCACGCATCCAAGACGTCTTGCGGGTGCTGTTCGGCGACGTAATGCCCGCCGGGCAATGCCCAACCGCGCACATCACTTGCCCGCTCTTTCCAAAGCGCCAGACAGTCGAAATGCGCGGCAATCGCGCCGTCCTCGCCCCAAAGCGCGAGCAATGGGGTCGTGATCTTGCCCACCTCAGCATCATCATGCGCCAAGTCAATACTGGCCGCCGCGCGGTAGTCTTCACAAGCGCCATGGATGGTCTGCGGGTCGGCGAAGCACGTCAGATATTCATCCAGTGCCTGCTGGACAAAGGGCGACAATCCGGCAGCGCCCACCCCACATTTGCTTAACCAAAAGAACGCAGAGTCTGCGCCGATCAGTGTTTCAGGGAAAGGATGTGGCAATGTCAGCCAATACCAATGCCAGTAGGTATGCGCAAAAGCGCTACCCGCATCGCGGTACATTTCACGGGTTGGGGCAATGTCGAGCGTTGAAAATGCAATGACACGCCCAGGGTGATCCGCGGTCAATCGATGTGCGACACGGCCGCCACGGTCATGCGCGCCGATCAAGAACCGCTCGTGGCCCAAATGATCCATCAGCGCCAGAACATCGCCAGCCATCGCCCGTTTGGAATAGGGCGTGTGGGCCGCGTCCGTCGTGGGCTTGAGTGATCTGCCGTAGCCGCGCAAATCGGGGCAAATCACCTGATACGTCTGCGCCAGCGTCGGCGCTATGGCGTGCCACATCGCCGAAGTTTGTGGGTAGCCGTGCAGCAACAACAGCGGCGGGCCGTCACCTTTGATGCGATAGAAGACCGGACCATCGGG
>CBDTVI010000228.1:0-3466 GCA_965364065.1 uncultured Yoonia sp.
TCTGCGATGAGGAGGAAATCATGGAATCCAATGTTGTGGCCGGTGTCGCCTATTCCCGCGACGAAGCGAAAATGACCCTCATCTCGGTCGCGGACCGTCCGGGGATTGCGGCGGCCATCTTTGGACCCTTGTCCGATGCGGGCGTGAACGTTGACATGATCGTTCAGAACATCTCGGAGGAAGGGCGCACCGATATGACGTTCTCTTGCCCCGTAGATCAGGTAATGCGCGCCGAAAAGGCGATGCAAGCCGCCAAAGACAGCGGTGAAATCAATTATCACGATCTGGTCGCCGACGAAGGTGTGGCAAAGGTCAGTGTCGTTGGCATTGGCATGCGCAGCCACACGGGCGTTGCCGCCCAAATGTTCCGCGTCCTATCCGCTGAAGGTGTGAACATTAAGGTCATTACAACCTCAGAGATAAAGATTTCAGTGCTGATTGATCGAAAATACATGGAACTTGCCGTGCAAGCCCTGCATGATGCCTTTGAGCTGGAAAAAGCGGGCTAGGCCAGCGACAGGCAGCCCGCGTCACGAAGAGGGCACATGCCACATCGACTAGAGACCGAAAGTCGCAAGCTGCTGGGCAGACTGCGCGAGGCATTGGCGGCTGACAGCGAAGGTCAGGCGCGGCTTGATGCTGTGGTTAATCTGATCGCAGATTCGATGGGCACTGCTGTTTGCTCGATCTATCTTTTCCGAGACGCCGAAACGCTGGAACTATGCGCCACAAAGGGTTTGCAGGCCGAAGCGGTCCACCAGACACGTATGCGTCTGGGCGAAGGCTTGGTCGGTCGTACCGCCAAAAGCCGCAATGTGATTAATACCGCCGACGCACCGTCATCCAAAGGCTTCCGCTACATGCCGGAAACTGGTGAGGAACGGTTTTCAAGCTTCTGTGGCGTACCGATCCAACGGCTTGGCGATGTTTTGGGTGTGCTCGTGGTGCAATCAAAAGATGCGCGCGAATACACACCTGACGAAGTGTATGCCCTCGAAATCGTCGCGATGGTGATTGCCGAAATGACCGAGCTTGGCGCATTTGTCGGTGAAGGTGCGGCCCTGTCTGCGCGCCACCAGCAGCCCGTTATGCTGCGCGGATCAATCGCGCAAGAAGGCGCTAGCGAAGGCGTCGTTTACCTGCACGAACCGCGTGTTGTTGTCACCAATCCCATTTCGGATGATCCTGAAAAAGAACGCATTCGACTGGTCGAGGCGATTACCCAATTGCGCAGTGGCATCGATGATATGCTTTTGGGCGCGCGCACCGTCGACAAAGATCAAGCGCAGGTCCTTGAGACGTATCGCATGTTCGCCAACTCAAGCAGTTGGTTACGCCGCATGGAAGCCGATGTCGGAAATGGTCTATCCGCAGAAGCCGCCGTTGAAAAAGAACAATCGCTGGCCCGTGCACGGCTGTCGAAATCAAAAGACGCATATCTGCGCGAACGGTTGTCTGATCTTGATGATCTCTCGAACCGCCTACTGCGTATTCTGACAGGCCAAGGTGCCGATGCGCGGGCCGATATGCCCGACAATGCAATCCTTGTCGCGCGCAACATCGGACCGGGTGAGTTGCTGGAATACGGCAAAAAAATCAAAGGCATTGTGCTCGAAGACGGATCGGTGGGCAGCCATGCGACCATCGTGGCTCGCGCATGGGCGATCCCGTTAATCATAAATGCAAAAGGCGTGACCCGCGAAGCGCTGAACGGTGATCCGATCTTGGTCGACGGCGATCAAGGCATCGCGCATTTGCGGCCCGATGAAACCGTCCACGCAGCGTTTCGCGACAAGATCGCGATGTTTACGCGCGCGCAAGAACGCTATGCCTCGATCCGAGATCTGCCTGCGACGTCAAAATGCGGCACAACGATTTCGCTGCAAATGAACGCGGGCCTCATTGCCGATCTGCCCTCATTGGCAGGCTCTGGCGCCGAAGGTGTGGGGCTCTTTCGCACAGAACTGCAATTTCTGATCCGCAACCAAATGCCCCGCCGTGCCGAGCTATCGGCGCTTTACTCGCGCGTTCTTAAAGCCGCGGACGGCAAACGGGTGGCGTTCCGCACGCTTGATATCGGGTCAGACAAAGTCCTGCCCTATATGAAGCCAAATGACGAACCCAACCCCGCGATGGGCTGGCGCGCGATCCGCGTTGGCTTGGACAAACCCGGTGTTTTGCGCATGCAATTGCAGGCGCTTTTGCGGGCCGCAAACGGGGAACCACTGGATGTGATGTTCCCGTTCATCACCCAAATTGGTGAATTTCGCGCCGCCCGCGCCGAGATGGAAAAAGCCATCGCACGCGAAACAAAACTGGGTCATCCACTGCCTACGACCCTCAAGGTTGGCGCCATGCTGGAAACGCCATCATTGGCGTTCGCGCCTGATGCGTTCTTTGAAGAGGTCGATTTCATTTCAATCGGCGGCAACGACCTTAAGCAGTTCTTTTTCGCCGCCGACCGTGAAAACGAACGGGTGCGCAAACGCTATGACACGCTAGATATCAGCTTTTTGTCGTTCTTGGAAAAGGTGGTGCAGCGCTGTGCTGCGTCCGGCACGCCGCTCTCTTTTTGTGGCGAGGATGCGGGGCGTCCGGTCGAAGCGCTTTGTTTTGCGGCCCTTGGTTTGCACACTTTGTCGATGCGCCCGGCCTCTATCGGGCCGGTCAAGCACCTGCTGCGCCGCGTTGACCTGACCGAAGTAAAAGCCGTGATGGATGATGCGATCGCAAGCGGTGAGCAATCAGTGCGCCGCGCTGTTTCTGATTGGCTCGTCTATCAGGTCTGAGGCAACTTGCCTTCGGCCAACACCTTGTGGAAATAATCAGTGACTGCGGCATCCCCGTGGTCGCGCGCAAGTTTGCGCAAACCAAAATGCACATGCGCCATCGCCACATAGTAGTCGATAAAGGCATAGTTCGTGCCTGCGCCAGCCGCCGCACCCAAAATCGGTACAGCCTGCGAGGCGAGTTTTTGCGACAGCACTGTCGCAAATCGCGGAGCCACGCGGCTAATCAACCCGTTCACAGCAGCACCTGACAGACTAAGCCGTGCACCGATAAACGCCGTATCAACGCCGTCATCCTCTGTGCCCGGACCACCTGCCCCAAAAACGGCTAGGCATTCCATGCAAGTCGCTTCAGCGTCAGGGTCTTCGCCATATTCCACAGCGACATGATGCACAGCGCGAAAAATCACTGTGGTCGCAACAGGCAATTCGGCAAGGGCTGTCGGCAGGCCGCCCAAACCACCCAAGGCCCCGGACAGCGTCGCTAGAAATTTATGGACACGATCTGACCCAATATTGCGCCCTATCCCTTTGCTGGACTTACGCGCGGCATCAAAACTTTGCCGCAAGGCACTTCGGGCCATTGCGTCAATCTGGTCACGCGTGCCAGCGGGTAAAACCCTAAGGCCATCCTCGACCTGACCACCGACGAAATTGATACCTTTCATCAAGATACC
>CBDTVI010000229.1:0-3435 GCA_965364065.1 uncultured Yoonia sp.
ATTTTGAAACCTTGAAGCGTACGCCAAAAGCGTCCTATCACGCGCTTAAATCCGCAATCGCGCGCTGAGGTAAATCATGTCACATCCCAAAAACACCTATGCACTTGTCGCAGATATCGGCGGCACCAACACGCGTGTGGCACTCGCTGATGGCCGCAAAGTTATCGAGAGCACGATCCGCCGCTACCGGAATTCAGAGTTTCCCGGTCTCGAATCCGTGCTGCGCCGCTACGTAGAAGACGAAGGCGACGTTGATCCGGTTGCATCTTGCGTCGCTGTAGCAGGCCCAGTTCGCGACGGGTCTGCCACGATGACGAACCTTGACTGGACCATTGACAAAGAAACGCTTGCCCGCGCGACCAGAACGAAAACTGTCGCGATCCTCAATGACTTGCAAGCGCAAGGGCACGCACTTGGGCATATCGATCCGGCCAATGTGCGTACGATCCTTGAAGGCCCCAAAAGCCAACCGAACGCTGCAAAATTGGTCATTGGTGTTGGCACTGGGTTTAATGCGGCACCGGTCTATGATCTGGAACATGGCCGCGTTGTGACACCGTCGGAAAGCGGCCACGCCAACCTCCCGATCAGAAACGAGATGGAGCTGCGCTTGTGTCAGTTCGTCTCAACTGCGCATGGGTTTCCTGCTGTCGAGGATGTTCTTTCAGGTCGCGGGCTTGAGCGTGTTTATGCGTTCTTGGGCAAAGAAGCCGATGATCCCCGTGAAGCGGCGGCCCAAGATATCATGTCCGCCTGTGCGGATGGCAGCGACACCCGTGCCGCAGATGCCGCGCGACTTTTCACCCGTATTTTGGGGACCGTTTGCGGCAACCTGTCCCTTATTCAACTGCCCTTTGGCGGGGTATTCTTGGCTGGCGGTGTGGCACGCGCTTTTGCCCCGCACCTAAACGCTTTTGGATTCGGCGATGCATTTCGCGACAAAGGCCGTTTTGCTGGGTTCATGGGCAATTTCGCAGTTCACGTGATCGAAGATGACTATGCTGCGTTAACCGGATCAGCTGCGCATCTGGTCTCACTAGGCGCTGCTGAATAGAGGTTTCAGACGCTAACCTCGTTCGGGTACAGTTGGGTTTGCACCGTTTCAGTCAACGCCGTCAGTGAAAACGGCTTGGGCAAGAAAACCGCATCAGGAATTTCCGCCTCGCCATCATCAAAGGCATCTTCTGGATAGCCAGAAACAAAAACGACCTTTGTTTTCGGCCGCTGTTTTAACGCTTTGCGGACCCACGTCGGCCCATCAAGTCCAGGCATGATGACGTCTGTAACAAAGATATCGACGTTCAGGTCATCATCGGCAAGCATATCGAGCGCCGTCTCTGCGCAATCCGCTTCAAGCACTGTGTAGCCTTTCAGTCGCAAAGCGCGCGATGCAAACGCGCGCACCGGTGCCTCGTCTTCGACTAGCAGAACGACGCCATCCGCCTGAACATTGGACAAAACTATTTTTGGAATAACTATCTTCGGGACGGTAGTTAGATCAGCGTCAAACTTTGGGAAGTACAAGGAAAACGTCGTACCACCACCAAGTTCGCTTTCTGCAAAAATATAGCCACCTGTTTGCTTGACGATACCGTAGGCGGTCGACAGGCCAAGGCCAGTCCCCTCGCCGATGCGTTTGGTTGTATAAAAGGGTTCAAATATTTTCGGCAGCTTTTCAGGCGCAATTCCTCGGCCTTTGTCGATAACGCTAACAACGACATAACTGCCCGCAGGTACCACCGCACGGTCGCGACGCATTTGTGTCGCAAGATTAATATTCTGGGTCACGACTCTTATCTCGCCAGATCCCGAAATTGCGTCACGCGCATTGACAACAAGGTTCATAATGACTTGTTCTAACTGTCTTTTATCTGCTCTCATTGGCGATAGGCTAGGGTCATGCTCCAACATGAGAGTCACTTTTTCACCCACGAGCCGATTAAGAAGATGCGTCAGATCTGACAGCGTATCGCGCAGATCAATTGTCTCGAGATGCAGGTTTTGCTTACGTGAAAATGCCAGAAGTTGCCCAACAAGACTGGCCGCTCGATTAGCATTCTGGTGGATTTGTATCAAATCCCCATAATCCTGATCGCCCTCATCATGGCGCAAAAGCAATAGATCACAGTGTCCCGAAATTGCGGTCAGCAAGTTGTTAAAGTCATGTGCAACACCACCTGCCAACTGACCGATAGCTTGCATTTTTTGACTTTGAACAAACTGCGCTTCGAGAGATTTGAGTTCGGTCACGTCATTTAGCACAGCGATCAGATGCATGTCGCCTGCCGTCCCAGAGCGACTAAGCGTGACCTGCACAAATGTTTCTTGGCTGCCCCCTTTGCCCCGCAAGATTTGTGATACATGACCGCCGTGCCCAGTTACTGCTTCTGCTAACCAATCATTGATGGGGCGCCCCGGACCCTCGAGAACATCTGACAGCCTGCGTCCCTCGGTTGATGTTGTGCCCAATAACTGACGCGCTTCTCGGTTCGACCCCAGCAATTTCCCGTCGGTGGCGATGTCCAAAAGTGGTACCGGTAGGTCTTCGATTTCGTCCCATCCCGCCTCAAGTTGCGGGGCACTGTGCATGAATTCTGCACCCGGCAGCAGAAATACCTCTTTCCCGCCATCCTTTGTCGGCGCTTCGGTGACGATCCGTTTCGCCTGCCCATCAACCGTGTTTACGCGGTGTACTTGCCCAGACCGCAAAGGCAAATCTTCGAATAAATCGACCAGTTTCTGTCGATCATCACCAACCAATTGGCGCATTGCAGCGTTCATCTTAGTCACTTGTCCCGCCGCCGAAATTTGCACCCTTGGCAATCCAGATTGTGCACCCGGTGCAGGCCTGACGCGGGACACGTCATTCAAATCATCAAGCCACCAAAGCTGGCAATCGGGACCCATCAACAGCACGCGCATTCGAAAATGACCGCTGCGTGTCACAATATCCTCAGACCCTGCCCCAGTTTTCTTTGCTTGCACGATCAGATTGGTGACAATTCCGGCAGGATTGGCGAGGATATGGCCGAACACGTCGGCCAACACTTTGCCTGTGATGTCTTTGAACTGCACCTGCGCCAACGCGTTGGCATAGTGAACTGTCCCTGCCCCGTCTGTTACGAATCCAGCGCCCAATTCGTGCGTCATCATGTGGTCAGCCCACTGGCGCTGCTTCAACCCATTTTGCTTGTTCCACCGCCGTAGCCCCCACAGTCCGACACCCAGTATCCACAGAACCGTCCCACATATTGAAAAACCAAGACGCAATGCCGCATTGGGCATCGCAAGGGCCAACACCATACAAAGCAGCCCCGCACCAAAAATATGAGGTACCGGCGGCAATTCAGCCGACACAAAAGGCCTGCGCACTGCAGGCAGTTGATTTGAGGACACGTGACCACCTCGTTGCTTATAAAGGCGGTAAATCACACA
>CBDTVI010000230.1:0-3402 GCA_965364065.1 uncultured Yoonia sp.
GGTGCCGAGGCAAAAACAGTCGTCAAACGCACGCTTGATGACGAGATGCTCGAGCAGTTGGAAGAGTTGCTGATCACCACCGATATGGGTGTTGATACGGCCTTGCGCGTTACTGCTAATATGGCCGAGGGCAACTTGGGCAAGAAGTTGTCCGTGCCGGAAATCAAGGCACTGATGGCAAAGGAAATCAGCCGGATTATGGAGCCCGTCGCGCGGCCCATGCCGCTATACGCCAAGACACCACAAGTCGTTTTGGTTGTAGGTGTGAACGGCTCTGGCAAGACGACGACGATCGGCAAGCTTGCGAGCCAGTTCAAAGCGTCCGGCAAAAAGGTCATGATTGCAGCGGGGGATACATTCCGTGCGGCTGCGGTCGAACAATTGCAGGTTTGGGGTGACCGCGCTGGCGTACCAGTTTTGACGGCTGCGCAGGGGTCTGATCCGGCCAGTTTGGCATTTGATGCGATGACGCAAGCGCAGGCCGATGGGGTCGATCTTTTGATGATTGATACCGCTGGGCGGCTGCAAAACCGTGCTGATTTGATGGAAGAGCTGTCAAAAATTGTTCGTGTGATCCGCAAAAAGGACCCTGATGCACCGCATAATACGTTGCTGGTACTTGATGCGACGACGGGTCAAAATGCAGTACAGCAGGTTAAAGTGTTTCTAGAACTGGCGGATATTTCCGGTCTTGTTATGACAAAACTCGACGGCACTGCAAAAGGCGGTGTTTTGGTGGCGTTGGCTGACAAGTTTGGCCTGCCTATCCATGCTATCGGCGTGGGTGAACAGATTGATGATCTTGCCCCTTTTGATCCCGATGAATTTGCAGCGGCATTGGTCGGCTTAGACGGATGACGCGGGCGCAATCTGCGCAAAATGACGACAGCCTCTGGAACTGGATGCGGCGTTGAATGATCTAGGCTTATGGCTGGTTGAGATTTCAGGCACGCCTGAGGGCGCGCGGCTTGCTACGATCTTGGCTTTGGTGTCGGCGTTGGCGCACGCAATATTTGGTGCGCTGCAAAAGGGGCGCTATGATCCGTGGCTGACGCGCGGGGCAATCGATGGCTGGTTGTTGGTCCTGTCAGCGCCGATTGCATTATTCGTTGTGCCTTGGCCAGACTTCACGATGGGTTTCATCCTATTGGGCGCGATCGTGGTGCATTTCGCCTATAAGGTGACCATGGCCTTGGCATACGAACGCGCGGCCTACACTGTCGTCTATCCTGTCGTACGGGGCACGGGCCCGATTGTGACAGTCATTGCGGCTTCGTTGTTTTTTGGTGAACATTTCACGCTCGTGCAATGGATCGGTGTGGCGTGTCTGTCCGGTGGGATTTTGCTGTTGGCCGTGCGCAATTTATCCGAGGAAACCGTTGATCTGCCTGCGCTAAAGCTGGGTTTGATCTGGGCGCTTGCCGGCGGGTTTCTCGTGGCTGTCTACACGACCTACGATGCATATGGCATTCGCCAGTCCCCTGATCCGTTTACGTTCTTGGCGTGGTTCTTTTTCGTGACGGCGTTCGATTTCCCTATCCTTGCAACAATCCGGTATCGCCGTATGGCGACCAAGCCGGTTTTGGGCCCGCTGATGTGGCGCGGGTTCTTTGGCGCCTTGATTGCATGGGTCAGTTTTGGCGGCGTTTTGATGGCGACGCGGCTGGACAAAGTCGGTGAAGCTGCGGTCTTGCGCGAGACATCTGTCGTCTTTGCCGCTTTCATAGGATGGTTCATTTTGGGCGAAAAAGTTGGGCCGCGTCGATTGTTCCTGATGACCTTGGTTGCACTTGGGGCCATCATCGTGGAAACGGGTGGCTAAGGGAGACGTAAATGACTGAAAAGAAGATCCATCCGGTGTTGAAACAAGTGCTTGAACTTGGGCCGACGCTTGCGTTTTTCCTGATTTACCTTCGGATCAAGGATGACACGTTTACGTTTGCGGGAAGTGAATACACTGGCTTTATCGTGGCGGCTTTGGTTTTTGTTCCCATCTTGCTGATCGCGATGGGTATCCTTTGGTTCATGACAGGCAAGCTAAGCCGGATGCAGGTTTTCACGGCGTTTATGGTGATCTTCTTTGGCGGTCTCACCGCCTATTTCAACGATGAACGTTTCTTCAAAATGAAGACCTCGATCGTTTATGGCTGCATGGCGACGCTGCTGGGCATCGGATTGTTGCGTGGGCAAAGCTACTTGCAGTACGTGATGGAAGAATTCCTGCCGATGGAGCAAGAGGGCTGGATGATTTTCACACGCCGTTTGTGCTATATGTTCTTTGCGCTCGCTATCGCGAATGAGATTATCTGGCGCACGCAGTCGACGGATCTTTGGGTCAAGCTTGAAACTTTTGCTTTCCCTGTCGTGTTGTTCGTTTTCTTGTGGGTGCAGATTATCGGGCTACAAAGATTTCTTATCGAAGAGCCGCAAGACCCCCAAAGCTAGCGCATTTCGGCGAATGAAAAACCGACCTGTCCGCGGCGCGGCGCGGCACGTAGGTTGCATCGTTGCCGCAATGTATCGAGATGATGATTGCTTAGTTTAGGGCGAAACATCACACCGATACGGTCGTGGGCTGCCCAAAGCACAACGGCATCGACACGGTGTGACAGAATATCCAACTGAACTTTATCGCCGCGTTTCATCCGCATAAGACCCGTGAGGCGTGCGCCGCTATGGCTTACGTCGACGACTTCACCTTGCTGCGGCCCCTGCGGAGTGCGGACCTTGATCGGAAACTGTGTGGGGTAGCGGTGTGATCTGTACAGCATAATAAGCCTCACTTGAGTAGAACTTTCCATAAAGCTACCAAGTGAAACCTAAGAATTCGTTACGTCTTAGGCCGAAAAAGCAAATCTTGTGCGGCGCTATCTTTGCGAAAATCCCCGCGCTTTTCTGCGGCTACTGCGCGTCCTCGTTGCACGCCGGGACGTGCGCTTACCTTTTCAAGCCAGCGTGCCATATGCGGCTTATCAGCGAGCGTTTGCTGCTGACCTTCCCAAAGCGATGCCCAACCCCAGATCGAAATGTCAGCGATTGAATAGAAATCGCCTGCAACATATTCATGGTTGGCCAACTGCCGGTCGAGCACCCCATAAAGCCGTGCGGTTTCATCGCGGTACCGGTCTTTGGCGTAAGGCAGGTCATTGGGCGGATCCATTGCGGGCGCATATTTCAAGAAGTGATGTGCTTGGCCCGCCATTGGCCCCAGACCGCCCATTTGCCACATCAACCATTGGTCGACGCTGATCTGGTCGCGGGCAGTCGTGCCATAGAGCTTGCCGGTTTTGCGTGCCAGATATTGCAAGATTGCACCGGATTCGAAGATGGAAATAGGCGCGCCATCCGGCCCGTCATGATCGATGATCGCGGGCATCCTGTTGTTGGGTGAAATCTTGAGAA
>CBDTVI010000231.1:0-3344 GCA_965364065.1 uncultured Yoonia sp.
TTGCAGACCTTAAGGCGGGACGCACGCCTGACGCCAAGTACGGCAAAATCGCCAAGGTGCGTTCGACCCACAACAACTATCTGACGTTGCCGGTCATCTTCCTAATGCTGTCGAACCACTATCCGCTCGCCTTTGGCACGCAGTACGCGTGGATCATCGCAAGCTTGATCTTCCTGACGGGCGTAACCATCCGGCATTATTTCAACACCATGCACAAGACCGGCAAAGGGCCGCATTGGACTTGGGCGATTACAATCTTGCTGATGATCCTGATTGCGTGGCTGTCAACTGTACGCACAGGCGACACATGGCAGGAAGCCGAAGCGCGCGCCTTGACCCCGTATGAGGAAAAATTTGCGTCAGCCGACGGCTTTGACGATGCATTTAATACTGTCATTGGAAACTGCTCGATGTGTCATGCACGCGAACCTGTGTGGGGCAACATGCAGTGGGCACCTAAGGGTGTGTATTTGGAAACACCCAGCGATGTTGCGCGTCACGCCAGCGAAATCTACCTGCAGGCGGGCGTCACCCACGCAATGCCGCCTCCCAATGCGGTACAGATGGACCTAGAGGCACGCGCAACACTTGTGGCGTGGGTGCGCGAAGTGCGCGCAGATATGTAATCGCGAACAAGCCAACATAGCGACAGATTGATACCTCAAGCTTAGGGTCGTCAGCGCGTCTTTCGCGCTCTTGGTGAATGACCACAAAGCTTCACCTGCCCTACCCGTCCCCGCCCAATTCATCCCAAATTTCGCGCACCCAGCCCATAATCATCTGCGCCTCTGCCCAGCGATCTGACATCTCGCGGCCCTGCGCATCGGTCATCGCGTATTCCGGCGGTCCCAGTTCGCAAACGAAGATACAGTCACCCGTCGCATTGCGCGAACGCCAATCGGCCAGTCCTTCGCGCCACCAGCCTTTGAACAATTCCACCCATTTTTGATGCTGCGCAAAATGCAGCTGCAACTGGATCTGCTGGCGCGACGCCACTCTGCCCTGAAAACTATCCGAGCGCTGCAAAATCCGGCTCATCAATTCCATGTCGTGATCTGACAGCGGGAACCAAAACTCGCGGTCCACGACATAATGCGACAAGTCTGCGCATATCCGCATTTCGGGAATGCGGTCCAGCAATTGCAGTGTCGTATAAAGGTCATTCGTGATGCAATTGCGGTGCGTTTCAAACTGCACTGGCACACCGATCCGGTCAGCCATTGCCATCCAAGTTTCAATCACCGGAACCATATCGTCCAACACGATCGGCATGACCTGCCCGATCACATCAACAAATGGTGCCCCAAAGTCCGCCGCCATATGCAACGTATCCTCAAGGCTTTCTATCGATTTGGGAAAGGCCACGATTAGCGGCGTTAGCCCGTTCGCCTGCATATGCGGGCGAACCTGATGAGCGACAGCCACATCGGACGCACCCAAATCAATCGCCATCCCGTCAAATCCGGCACCCGCGACCATCTCGCACACCTGATCATAGGGCAGCTTTATGCCCGATTGATCATGTGGCTGCATCGCCCAAAGCGAAGTATAAACCTGCAGCCGCCTCATTCCGCAGGCATCCGCGTGACGCGCCCACCCGAGCGGGGGATCACCCAAACCTCGTCCATCGGATATTGGCTTTCGTCTTTGGCGATCAGCTTGCCAATGACTTCAAACTGAAACTCTAGCCAGCCCATGCGGTGCACTTCGCCTGCCTTGCCTTCGATCTTGTCGTTGAGTTCGCGCAGTTTCCAAAAAGGGACGGCAGGAAAAGTGTGATGCGCTGTATGATATGGCATCTGCCAGCATAGCCAGCGTTGCAGCGCATTAGCACGGGTGGACCGCGTGTTTTCCATGATGTCATTCTCATGGCTCAAACCCAGATGCTCGATGGTGTTTTGCAACTGGTGGATCGGCTTCGTCAGAAGCATTGGCAGCAACCAGAACGTCAGTGCCGCCCATGATGTGAACATCACGGATAGGAGGGCTATTACCGTATAGCCCAAAACATGCAGGCGGCTTTCGCGGATTACGCGGGCTTCTTCTTCGGTGCGGATAAACGGCTCGATGATGATACCGCGCGCGCGGCGAATGGCACCGAAGAACCGATTGCGCCAATACGTGATCCCGCTCATCCATAAAAGATAGGTGCGAATTGTGTAGGGCTCGCGCACCAACTCACCATCACGCTCCCAATCTTGGGTGTACTGGTGATGGGCGAAATGCATTATCTGGTCGAAATCACGTGGGAATATCTGGACGAACCCGATGATGCGGCCAAAAACCTCGTTCAATTTGCGTGTCTTGAAAACGGTCGCATGGCTAAGCTCGTGCTGCGCGGCGTAAAGGAAGTTCAGCAAAACGCCCAAAGCCAGCCCGGTCACCCAAACCCAGCCCGACCCCATCGCCTGCGCATGCAAAATACCCACGACGACAATCGCGCCCAAATGGCTTGCCATTTGAAGACCGCCCTGCAGATCAGATCGTTCTGACAAGCTGCGCAATTGCGCGGGGGTCAGCAGATCGCGGCGGGAAAAACTGGCTTCCATCATGGGTCTCCTTTTCACCGTGAGCGTGAAAGCAAAAACGCCTTCGGTCAATCCTTAACGCCAGCGTCATATTTACATCGCAAGTTATGTGATGACGCGGCGTTTGGGGGTGACGTGGCGCGCAACTTTGACCATGATCCGCCCAAACCGGAGGCACCACATGACCCATTACCCCAATCTACTTTCCCCGCTTGATCTGGGATTTACCACGCTGAAAAACCGCGTGCTCATGGGGTCGATGCACACCGGACTGGAAGAAACCAAAGACTGGAACCGTGTCGCGGAATTCTACGCAGCGCGCGCACGCGGCGATGTCGGTTTAATGGTCACAGGTGGCATGGCACCCAATGCCGAAGGCGGTGTCTTCCCAGGCGCTGCGGGTTTGTTTTCGGACGCCGATATTGCCAACCACCGGATCGTCACAGACCGCGTCCATGATGCAGGCGGCAAGATCGCAATGCAGATCTTGCATGCTGGTCGCTACGCTTATTCCCCCGCCTGCGTTGCACCCTCTGCGGTCAAATCGCCAATCTCGCCGTTCCCGCCAAAAGAGCTAGACGAGGACGGGATCGAAAAGCAAATCAGCGATATCGTCACCGCCGCCAAGCGTGCCCAACAAGCTGGCTATGACGGGGTCGAAGTGATGGGCTCCGAAGGTTACTTCATCAACCAATTCTTGGTGACACATACCAACAAACGCACAGATCGTTGGGGCGGGTCATATGAGAACCGGATGCGGTTGCCAGTCGAGGTCGTACGCCGCGTGCGCGAAGCCATTGGCAAAGTTTTTATTCT
>CBDTVI010000232.1:0-3326 GCA_965364065.1 uncultured Yoonia sp.
TCAGCTGCTCAATGTCAGCGGTGATCTGGGGCAGGTTGCGGGTCGCGATTTCGATGTTGTTGGCTGCTTGGGTCGCGATTTCAATGGCGCTGTCAAAGTCGCTGATCAGATTGACCTCGCTAGCTTCTGACAGCAATGCGTCAAGACCCGCGATGACTTCGCGCATGTCGCGCGGGATCGATTGGATATCCTCAGACGCAATCAGTGCACGTGTTTCATTGGCCAATGCCACCAACGATTCCGGTGTGGCGCGGATGGCGTCGTCATTTGCCAAACGCTCGATGCTGTCCATCAAGTCGATCGCGCCGTCCATCAATTCTTCGACGGGCAATGCATTGATGCGGGCCAATACCCCTTCGGCGGTGGCAGCAACGTCGGAGATTTCTGAATCCGTGATCGGGATCACCGGGAAATCACCCGATGTGAGGGTAACAATCGCAGGCAACGCATCCTTAACAGTGATCAATTCAACGAGCAAAGATCCCGCAAGGATGTTGCCTGTCACCATTCTTGCGCGCAAACCTTTGGCTACCAAATCGGACAATAACACAAGCGCATCATTGGCGCTGGCGCCTGCTTGCATGCCAAGGCGCGAGGGTTCAATCGACAGCACCGCTTGCAGCCTGACTGACGCGTTGTCACCTTCGCCGATGACAATAGCGCTCAGGTCACTGACCTCACCGACGCGGATACCTTGCAGGCGTACTTCTGATCCTTCGACCAAGCCGCTGACCGTTTCGTCAAACAAGACCGCAACTTCGAGGACTTCTGCGTTGGGATCGGTAAACAGACTGTCACGGGCGGATTGCTGGTCATCAAAAATATCAAAACGATGACCTTCGCCAATGGGCTGCCCGCCAGAGACGACCGTATCAAAAGCAATGCCACCTTCGATCAATGACGCCAGTGAACTCACATCAAGCGAGACCCCGCCAGTTCCAAACGACACGCTAAAACCAGAGGTGTCCCAAAAGCGCGTGCTCGTAGTGATGCGGCGGTCAAAGGGGCTTTCGACAAATGCATTCACGATGACTTGGCGTCCATTGAACGACAGTTGTGGTTCTTCAAGATAGCCGACCTCAATACCTTTGTGCAAAATTGGTGCACCAGCAGCTAGGCTGCCGCCGTCGTCAGCGCGCAAGACAATCGTTGTGCCGCGTTGGTTTGCGCGGGTCAGGTTTGGTGTCTCGAGGCCCGTAAATTCGTATTGGGCCACGTCCGCTTCGGTGTCCCAATTACCTTCAATGAATACGCCTGACAGGACCGTTTCAAGTCCGGTGATACCGCGCACGGACACATCTGGGCGCACGACCCAGAATTCGGCGTCATCATCAAGGTACGGGGCGACAGTTTTATCGATACGCGCATGTACCAAGACGTCTGAAAGACCATCGGCAAATTCGACGCCTTCAACTTCGCCCACGGTCACATCTCGGTATTTGATAGTGGTTTCACCCGCTTTGATACCGGACGCATTTTCAAAACTAATGGTCACAAGCGTCCCGCGGTCAGCGTAGTTCTGCCAAGCAGCCCCAAGCGACACACCCAAAGCAAGCAAAGGCACCAACCACACCAGAGACAAACGCTGTGTGATGCTCTTTTTTGCGGGCCTCACGTCAAACGGTGCGGGACCGTCAGATGGTGTATCGTTCATTGCGGCGTCCTGTCTGCGTCCCATATCAGCCGCGAGTCAAATGACTGCGCCGAGAGCATTGTGAAGATCACTGATAAAGCAAAGCTAACGGCAGCAATACCGGGATTAATAGTAGCGATGGTATCGAGTTGTACCAGTGCGGATAGAATTGCAACGACGAACACATCGATCATCGACCAGCGGCCGATGAATTCAACGGCTTCATAGGCTTTGTGCCGCCCATGTCTATTTTCACGTGATTTGCGTTGCACGCTGATCGCCAGATAGGTAATCGCCATAAATTTGCCCATCGGGATCACAACAGAGGCAACAAAGACAATCGTCGCAATCCCCCATGCGCCGTGCTCGGCGAGTTCGACGGCACCACCGATGATTGTACTTTCAGAGCGTTCAACAAGGGTTGAGGTCAAAAGCATCGGATAAAGGTTGGCTGGAATGTAGGCGATCATCCCAGCAATCAACCATGCCCAGACCTTTTGCAGGCTTTGCGTATCACGGCTGCGCAGGGTCCCTTCGCAGCGATCACAGATAGCTGTTCCCAAAGCATGCACTTGCCCACAGCGTTGGCACGCTACAAGCCCTGCATCGCGCGCCGAGATTATTGTTTGGCCGAGTCCAGCGCTTCCCAAATTGAATACCTACAAATCAGTTGATCTTTGAGGACAGTGATCACCACCACCCCCGCGAAGGCCCAAAAAGCAGGGCCAATTGTAACGACTGCGAGGCCCGCCACTTTGATAAGCGCCACCGTGACGCCGACGATGAAAATCTCGGCCATGCTCCATGGGCGCAAGCGTTCAGCGAGGGCAAATGCCGTGCGTGCGCCGTTGCGTGGGCTTTTTTCGCGTACCAGTGGTCCAAGCGCATAGATAAGCGCAGACAATCGCATTAGCGGAATGATGACGATAAAGAACGCAACCGCTACGGCGAGCGGGAAGGCATAACCGTCGTTAAAGGCCAAGACAGCATCGATAACCGAAGTGGCATTATGCAACCCACCTGCGTCGAGCGTCAAAAACGGAAAGCTGACAGCGGCTATCATCATCACGAACGCTGTCAGCGCCAAGCTTAAGACTTGGGCCATTGCAGCCGGTTGCGATGTCATCAAGACAATCCCGCACTGCTGACAATGCGCGCGTGCGCCATCAGGCAGGCTTTGAGCGCGGTGCAACGCGTCGCACTGCGGGCAAGCAACCAGATCATCAAGTGGTGGTAAGGGGGCGTTCACTGCGCGTATGCTCCTGCGGGGCCTTGCCCCAATCATTTAGCGACGTTATCGCGTAGCAAATAGATATGCTATGCCTGAGCACGCCACAACACAACTGACCGAGAACGCAATGACAAACACCATATTTCTGCCGCGACCAGCACCCATCATCCCTGTTGCCGGCAAGGATGGCTTTCCTGTGGGGCGTATTTTCTGTGTGGGGCGAAACTACGCAGATCATGCCGCCGAAATGGGCCACGAGGTTGACCGCGAAGCCCCGTTTTACTTTACCAAGTCAGCCCATGCGGTTTTGCTGTCTGGCCTAGATATGCCTTATCCGCCGCGCACTGCCGATCTGCATCACGAGATGGAGTTGGTAGTCGCAATCGGTGCCACCGCCAAGGACATCCCCGAGGATCAAGCGATGGATGTTGTCTTTGGTTATGGCTGTGGTCTGGATATGAC
>CBDTVI010000233.1:0-3318 GCA_965364065.1 uncultured Yoonia sp.
ACTGCGCAATTTTCTTTATGGAATCCGACTGAACGTGTTCGAAGAGGGAACAATTGCAGGTTCTGCCATTGGGTGGGACATAGAAGGTACGTGGTCGTGGCAAGACGGGTTTTTCTGCCGCGAAATGTCATGGGGCGGCGATCCAATCGCCTATAACTGCCAACTTGTAGAAGCACGCGGCGATGACCGCATCCGCTTTACCGTGGATCAGGGCGCTGGCGATTCTGCGTCATTCCGGCTGAACTAAATCAGCCAAGTCCGGCTGACCCGAACCTCAAAATAACAGGCACAATCAGCTCTTCCTCATCCACCAAATGACGATCCAGCAAGCGTTCAAGCTTGCGCAGTTCCTTTTGGAACCTGCCCGCACCTTCATGCAACTTGACTTCATTGTCGCTGCTATGAATGACGCCATTCGCACCGGCCATAAATTCCGACAAAAGACTATCTAGATCTTGATGATCTTTGTCCAAGATATCAAAGCCGCGCTGGATTCGGCGGTCTTTTATGGCCAGCTTGGGGAAATAATATGTGTCTTCGATCGTGTGGTGTTCATGCAAACCGTTCACAAACATACCACCATACTTTGACAGCACACTCGCATACCGCTCTGGGGCTATTTTCTTATCGAGCAATGCCTCAGTCGCGCTGCCCATTTCGCCCATCAAACGGCGGAACATCAAATGACGGTCCAGCCAGAACTTCACCAAACCGTCAAAGCTGGGGTCAAGTTCCCACCCATCACGTGGATAGTCTTCAAGTAAGACGCGCAAAGCGTCAGGTAATTTTTTACGATCTGTAAGTGCGAGATTGCTCATGCTTAGTCGTTCCGGCGACTGTGCCAAACAGCAAGCGGTCCGGTTGCTTGCCAACCCTGCGTCAGGGCTTCGGTCAGATCGTCGTCGCTTTCAAAGCCCACGACAGGCAAACCTGCCCCGAACCCTGCACAAAGCGCAGTCGCCGCTGGGCGTGCCTGCATGCCAAAGCAGTTCGACAAGCCGACACAGTCCTTTGACAGGTTCCCGATCGCCCCAGCGTCATAACCACCATTCGCCTTGCGCCCCCAAATGGCGACATCATCGCGGTCCAAGATCGCATCGGGAAACTGCCGTTCATTGCTCGGTGACGTATCGCGCCAAGCACGCTCCCACGCCTCAAGCGCAAATGGGGTCTCTATTTTTTCCCAGCCACTCGTATCTGCGTCGGCCTGTGGGGGATGCCAAAGCCAAGAGGCTTCAAACAATTTAACTAGCCCAAAACCGGACAGATCGTGCGCGGCAAAAGCGTCTTTGACGCCAAACCCCTCAAGCCCCGCAAAGGGGGCAACGATGTTGGGAACAGGCGCATTTGGCGACGCTAAAGTTACCCAACCATGATAGGGTGGAGGGGGATCGATGGCCCGAAACCCAAACGCGTCGCGCGCATAACGCAGGTCGCGGATGTCCCACATCATAGCGTACCAATCGACGCTGTTGCGGGCCGCCATGAGCACACGGGGATCGGTCATCAGTAGTCCCTTTCGTAGAACAGACCAACACCGGTTTCGCCATCTTGGTTTACGCTGCCTTTGGCGGTGACCGTATCAGTGACATCAAGGTTCAGGTTGATCTCTGTATCGCCTTGGCTAGTGATCGTGACATCCGTGTAGACGTTGTCAGACAAGTATTTGCCCGCGCGCACAGCGGCGTTGCCTTCTTCATCGGTTGTGACGTCGAAATCATCCAACCCGATGCTAGCGCGCAAGCGGTCCAGCGCACCACCGCCCCGTCCTGCAAGCGTGCTAATCGCCGAGGCAAGTTGCACCGCCTGCAACGGACTAATACTTTGTAGGTCACGACCAAAGATAAGCTGCGATAAGACTTCGTCCTGCGGCAACTCCGGAACAGAGATAAAGCTGACCTCGGGGGCGCCCGCAGGCCCTTCAACCACAATGCTGATGACCGTGCCATTGTCGGTCTCAGTTGTGGCAACTAGCCGGATGAAAGGCGCGAAATCACCCTGCAAGCTGGCCACACCTTCGGTCAGATCAAACCGTTGCTGCAAGATATCGATCCGGCCCCGCACCAGCGAAAAGCGCCCAACAGGGATGACATTGGCAGACGTCCCGCCAATCGTCAGGCTACCGCCCAATTCGGCATCCAAACCACGGCCACGAATGAATATCCGTGACGGGGCGTTGATGACAATATCCAAGGGAAAAGCACGTCCGCTGCCACCGCCGCTGGAGGGTTCACTGCCATCAGACAATAAGCCTGCCCGCCCGAGCGTTTGGCGCACGACGGATGGCGCATTGACGTGGGTCACATCTGGCAGCGCGCCCAGACTACTTATCGACGAAGACGGCACTTGCACATCTGTTTGGCCAAGCTCTAGCCGTCCTGCAATGCGTGCCCCGCCCTGCAAAGGTCCGTTCAGGGTTATGGCACCTGAAACTTCGGTGCGATAAAGTTCGGGGTCCTGCAAAACCACGTCATTCAACGCGATAGTAATGTCCGCTTGGTTTGTGCCCGTCAAAGCAAGGGGGCCGCTGATCGCAATACCGCCGCCGCCCTCAACACGGGTGCTTAGATCAATTTGTGCCGCCCCATTTCGCAAAGAAATTTGACCACCAATATCCGTCAACGCTTGACCCAAATTCGGTGCGGCAAGCCGCCCATCCGAAAATGTCACCTGACCACTAAGCGAAGATAACGCGGGCGGACCATTCACATTCAGGTCAAAATTCGCAAGCCCGCTTAGGCGGCGCGGATCAAGGGCGGCATTGGCCAGCGCCAATGGCGCACTGCCATCTACATCAATCGCCAGAACTCCATCCTGCCCAATCTGACCGACGATCGTGGCCCCAAGGCCGCCTGGCCCTGTACCAGTCGCATCAATCCCCCAGTTGCCGGCTTCATCCAATGAAGCGGCACCCGTCGCACGGATGGGGCCGCTTATCTGGTCTGTCAAAACACCCACGTCACGCAAACTGGCGTTAAACCGGCCTTGTCCGAAACCAGCGGCACCGTTCAGCGCGCCAACGATGGACACTTCACGTGTAGAAACCTCTAGAGTGCGCACGCCCAATACACCGTCGACCAGCCCAATCGTGGCATTGACCCGGCCAGTTCCGGCCAAAAGCGGATCAACTGTCGGGTTGCCGATGCCCAAGTCTTCGCTGCGCAAGTTCAGTTGCGTTTCAAAGCGGGTCAGGTCGGGCAGAATGCTGCCCGATGCGGTCAGATCGATTTCTCCGGTGATCTGCTGTCCAACAAGATCAGCGAATGCGGCAAGGCTGTCCACTTGGACAGAAACTTCGCCAGTCACTTCGCGGCTTTG
>CBDTVI010000234.1:0-3314 GCA_965364065.1 uncultured Yoonia sp.
CGCGACTTGGACGACCAAGCTGTCTGATAGCGCGTTGACGACGGATGCGCCGACGCCGTGTAAGCCGCCAGATGTTTGATAGGCTTTGCCGCTGAATTTGCCGCCAGCGTGTAGGGTGCACAGGATGACTTCGAGGGCAGATTTGTCGGGGAATTTGGGGTGTGGATCGACGGGGATGCCACGCCCGTTGTCTTTGATGGTCACCGAATAATCGGCGTGCAGTTCAACCTCAATCCGGTTGGCGTGACCTGCGACGGCTTCGTCCATGGAGTTATCAAGGACTTCGGCCACAAGGTGATGCAATGCCCGTTCGTCCGTGCCGCCGATATACATGCCGGGGCGTTTGCGGACGGGTTCCAACCCCTCCAACACCTCGATGCTGTCGGCATTATAGTCGTCTGGGCCACTGGAGGACAAAAGATCGTCTGACATGGGCTGCTCACCTCAATTATTATTTAGTGTAATATGACAGGTCATGCAGGGTGGGGGAAGGCTGCATCTGGCATCGTTTGGCTTAGGTTGATGCGACAAATGCCGATTGCGCGTATGGATGGCTTGGCGGTGGCGCTTTGTCGTGCCATGAAATGCAAAAGCAAGGATCGCACCGCATGGACCAACCCGCTGATATACCGCCGCCGCGCCTGCGCACGCTGCCTGACTGGCGTTATTTGTTGCAAGAGTATTACGAACTTTACCGCTATCTGCCCTCAGGTGGCAGCGAACGTATTCGCGGCCATCAACGCAATGTGCGCGAGGCGATCAACCGTGTGCTTAAGGCCAATCCGGAGATTTGCACGCAGCCACCTGCAACCAAACCTGTCACTGCGCATCTAAAGCGCGCGTTTGATCAAGGGCGCGGCGACCGGATGGGAAAAATGGTGCGTGCGTTGGAATCTGTGCAAACAGATATGTCGTGGCAGTATGGGTATGAAAAGGTGCCAAAGGGTCTTGTTGGGAACTACGCTTATGCAGAGGTGGCCGGTCCTGCGGGGCCAGTGGTGTCAGACGAGATTATTTTAGGAATCGTTTTATTTGGCCCGGGCTGTACCTATCCCGCACATGCCCATCGGGGGATTACGGAAAGCTATGTCTGCTTGTCCGGTGCTGTGTCGGAAAACCATCAAGGGGTCTATGTGCCCGGCTCGATGATCTTTAACCCGCCAGAGCATTTGCACCGTATCACGGTAGGCGTGAACGAGCCTGCGCTTTTGGCCTATGCTTGGATCGGTACCAAAGACGATCTGAAGGACCAAAAGATGGTGTTCAGTCGCAAACGACGTGAAGGTGGAGTTTAGGTTAAAGCGGTTTGTCAGCGTGACAAGCATGAGGCATGATTATTTCATCTTAAAAAATCGAGGCACAGGAACATGCGGGTTTTCTTTACAGGCGGCAGCGGCAAGGCCGGTAAACATGCAATAGCGTATTTGCAGGGGCAGGGGCACCTCGTGGTCAACGCGGATCTTACCCCGTCCGGCCTTGATGTGCCGGAATTGCTGATTGATCTGTGTGACGCAGGCCAAGTCATTGGGGCCATGTCGCAATTTACGGATTTTTACCAACTTGATACCGGTGACGGTGTTCCGAAATACGATGCGGTGGTGCATTTTGCAGCGGTCCCGCGCGTGATGATTGGCACGGATGGCGAGTGCTTTCGCCAAAACACATTGGCCACTTACAACGTCATTGAGGCCGCGGTGAAGCTGGGTATTCCCAAAGTTATATTTGCCAGTTCTGAAACCACTTATGGTGTCTGTTTTGCTGATGGTGAAGTCAAACCGCAGTATATCCCGATTGACGAAGACCACCCCACGATCCCGCACGATAGCTATGGGATGTCAAAGGTTTGTAATGAGGTCACAGCCCAATCATTCCACGCCCGCACTGGTATCGATATCTATAGTTTGCGAATCAATAACGTCATAGAACCACATGAATACGCAGAACAATTTCCAGAATACATGAGCGATCCGGCTCGCCGCAGACGCAATATTTTTGCTTATATAGATGCCCGCGATCTGGGGCATATGGTTGATTGCTGCCTTAAGACGGATGGGCTGGGCTATCAGGTCTTTAACGTCGCAAATGATGACGCATCGGTTGGAATACCCACCGATGAGGTGATTGCGCAGTTTTACCAAGGCGTGCCAATCAAACGGCAGATGCGGCCTGACGAGACGTTTTATGCAAATGATAAGGCCAAGCGGATGGTCGGGTTTGCGCCCAAGCATTCTTGGCGGGATGTGCTGGGCTGATGCCGCCAAATGATGGCTTGGTTGAAACCAAAAAGGCGACCATTGTCGCGGGTCGTGATGCGCCCTAGATACCCTTTATGCGTCTGACCTTCCCTTTGATTGTGGCACTTGCCTATCCGGTGACCGTTACCGCCCATCCGCATGTGTTTGTGCGCGCGCAGGTAGGTCTGGTGTTTGACGATGCGGGCGAAATTTCAGTGCGTTTGGATTGGGTCTATGATGATTTGTTTTCGCTTTTAGTAACAAGCGATCTTGGGATCGACATGGATGGTGATCTACTGCTGACTGCGGATGAACAAGCATTGCTGGACGATCAAATCACCGCTTGGCCGCCCGATTATACGGGCGATCTAGAGGTGTCTCAGGATGGTGTGATCCTGACGTTGGCCGACAAGCAAGACCACAGCATGACATATGAAGGCGGGTTGTTTCTCGAGACCCATGTCAGGCCGATTGCCGCGTTGGCAGATCCGGTGGCCCCTTTGCAAATTCGGGTCTATGACCCCAGTTTTTATACCGCTTATGAACTGCACGGTCCTGTCACCGTCACTGGTCGCAATGATTGCGAAGTTCAAATTATCGTCGCGGACATCGACGCAGCATATGCTTTGGCCGAAAGCCAGTTGGATGGCCGGGACCCCAGCACCGTTGGTCCTGACGAGTATTTCCCCGCAATAGGCGACGCCTTCGCCGATACGATTGTCGTGACGTGCGCGGACCCGCTGTAATTCTGACCCTCATGGGCGCGTGTGCGCTGTGGCTTTGGGGGCTGGGTGGCGCCGATCAGATCATGCGGTTTGCGTCGGATACCCAACGGGATGTTCAAAACGCGATGGCCGCGTCCTTGCGCGGATTGCGCGCGGGCGAGGCAGGGGCTTTGGCGACCCTTTGGGGGCTTTGTTTTGCATATGGATTTGTGCACGCCGCAGGACCGGGGCATGGCAAACTGGTAATAGGCGGCTACGGCGCTGGATCAAGCGTGACCGCGCGCAGGCTCGCAGGTTTGGCGTTGGGCGCATCGTTGGCGCAGGCGGCGACTGCGATCATCTTGGTGTATTTTGC
>CBDTVI010000235.1:0-3251 GCA_965364065.1 uncultured Yoonia sp.
GCGCAATCGCTCATGTGGTTGGCCGACCGGATCGAGGCGGCAAGGATGTTGGTTTCAAACCCGTAGTTGTCATAGATCGTGCGGATGTCTTCGATCAATTCCAGACCATCAAGGTTCAGGTCATCAAGGCGTCCAATGAACGGGCTGATGAATGTGGCACCCGCTTTTGCGGCCAGCAAAGCTTGGTTCGCGGAAAAACATAATGTGACGTTTACCATGATGCCTTCGTCGGACAGGGCTTTACATGTCTGCAAACCTGCCCAAGTCAAAGGCACTTTGACAGCGATGTTATCGGCGATCTTTGCCAACTTGCGGCCTTCGGCGAGCATGGTTTCAGCGTCCAAAGCGACGACCTCTGCCGACACTGGGCCTGAGACCAGATCACAAATCTCTTTGGTGACTTCTAAAATATTGCGGCCCGATTTAGCGATCAGCGACGGGTTTGTTGTGACCCCGTCGACCATGCCAAGGTCGTTGAGTTCTTTAATCTGGTCGATTTCTGCGGTGTCTACGAAAAACTTCATGTCTTCACTCCGGATGCGGGTTGGTGTTTGCTGCTCCAGCGTTTACCTGATCAAAGGTGCAGCGGAAACCCTATAAGGCGGCGATGACAGAGAGCTTTTTCCATGAAGGTGATTTAGTCGGTGTTCTCACCGCCCAACCGCTTGACCGTATTCTAGATTACAAAGCGCCCGAAGGCGGCTGCCATCTTGGTGCATTTGTCGAAGTCCCGCTTGGCCCGCGCAAAGTGTTGGGTGTTGTGTGGGGACCCGGCAAGGGTGACTATGACCGTGCGAAAATCCGGTCGGTGATCCGTATCCTTGACGTGGCCCCGATGCGCGAAGAAATGTATATTTTTCTGACCCGTGCGGCTGAATATACCCTAACCCCATTGAGTGCGATGTTGCGTCTTGCCACCCGTGCGCCGGGCTTGGGTGACGCGCAAGCAATGCGCAAAGTTTACCGCTTGGGTGACAAGACGCCCGAGCGTATGACCGATGCCCGCGAAAAGGTGTTGGGTGTGCTGCGTGATTATGGCGGATTGTCTTTTACCTTGGGCGAAGTGGCCGAAATGGCAGGCGTCGGGACAACTGTCGTCAAAGGGTTGGTCAAGCTTGGCGCTGTTTCCGAAGAAGAGGCACCGCGTGACACGCCGTACCCCACGCTTGATCCGGAATACGGCGGCAAAGAACTGAGCGTTGATCAGGCCACTGGGGCCGAAACATTGCGCACAGCATTGCGCAGCGGCGGCTATGGCACGACTTTGCTGAAAGGGGTCACCGGATCGGGCAAGACCGAGGTGTATCTTGAGGCAGTTGCAGAATGCTTGCGGATGGGCCGCCAAGCATTGGTACTTTTGCCGGAAATTGCGTTGTCGGGCGAGTTCATCAACCGCGTCGAGGCGCGGTTCGGGATGAAACCCGCCGAATGGCATTCGGGTGTGACCATGACCGAACGGCGACGGTGTTGGCGGATGGTCGGCCAAGGTGATGCGCAGATGGTGGTCGGCGCGCGTTCGGCATTGTTCTTGCCTTATCAAGATCTTGGACTGATCGTTGTCGATGAAGAACATGATACGTCCTATAAGCAAGAAGACGGCGTGCTTTATAATGCCCGCGACATGGCGGTGCTACGTGCGGCGATCAACGGGGCGCAAGTCGTGCTGGCGTCAGCCACGCCAAGCTTGGAAAGTTGGGCGAATGCGGATTCAGGAAAATACACCCGGCTTGAGTTGAAGTCGCGGTTTGGTGCCGCCGTAATGCCCAAAATGGCGGCCATCGATATGCGCGCCGAGGATTTACCTGGTGGGTCGTGGGTGTCGCCCACTTTGCGTGGCGCGATCCAAGATCGACTTGAGAAGGGCGAGCAATCGCTGATATTCTTGAACCGCCGCGGGTATGCGCCGATCACGCTGTGTCGTGCTTGCGGGCATCAGGTCGGTTGCGATCACTGTGATGCGCGGATGGTAGAACACCGATTTCTAAAGCGCCTGATGTGCCATCAATGTGGCGAAACAAAACCGATGCCAACAGTGTGCCCCAACTGCGAAGCCGAAGACCGGATGAGCGCTGTTGGTCCCGGGGTCGAGCGTATGGGTGAAGAGGTAACAGCGCTGTTCCCAGATGCGCGGGTCGCGGTGTTGTCGTCGGACCTGTACGGTTCCGCGCGCGCGATGAAGGCGCATATCGAAGAGATTGCGCAAGGCGGCACCGACATCATCATCGGGACGCAATTGGTTGCAAAAGGGCATAATTTTCCACTTCTAACGCTTGTTGGGGTCATCGATGCGGATCTGGGCTTGCAAGGCTCTGATCTGCGCGCGGCGGAACGGACGTTCCAGTTGATGCGCCAAGTCGCCGGGCGCGCGGGACGGGCCGAAACCCCTGGCGAGGCATTGTTGCAGACTTATCAGCCGGAACATGCGGTAATCCGTGCTATTTTGGCTGGAGATGAAGAAAGCTTTTGGAAAGCCGAAGCAGAGGAACGTAAAGCGGCGGGTGTGCCGCCTTACGGACGCATGGCAGGCATCATCCTGAGCAGCCCGAACATCCAAGAGGTTTTTGATTTGGGCGCTGAAATGGCGCGGATGGATGGGCCGTTACGCCAGATCGGTGCGCAGGTTTTTGGCCCGGCACCAGCGCCGATTGCACGGGTGCGTGGGCGGCACCGGGTCCGGTTGTTGGTCAAGGCGGAAAAGTCAGCCCCGCTGCAACAGGCGCTTACTAAATGGGCTGCGCAGTTCCGTTTGCCACACAATCTGCGCATGGCGATCGATATTGATCCGCAGAGTTTTTATTAACACGCTGGAGCCTTCGGCGAGAGTTTTAAGGGCAAGATGAAAAGCGTCTAGTTGCTATTCGGATCGGCATAATCGCCCATTTCTTCGCGCCAGTGACGGCGACACAGGGACACGTAACGCTCGTTTCCGCCAACAACGATCTGATCGCCAGCAGCAAGCACATTGCCGTCTTCGTCTTTGCGCACGACCATCGTCGCCTTCTTGCCGCAATGACAAATTGTGCGCACCTCGCGCATTTCATCGGCCAAGGCGAGCAGCGATGCTGATGCTGGAAAAAGCCTGCCGCGGAAATCGACCCGTAGGCCGTATGTCATCACAGGCACGTTCAGATCATCAACCACGCGCGCAAGCTGCCATACATGGTCAGGTGTCATGAAATGCGCCTCATCCAAGAACACACAAGCGCATGGCCCGTCATTCAGGCGGGTGGCGATCATTTCATAAAGATCAT
>CBDTVI010000236.1:0-3246 GCA_965364065.1 uncultured Yoonia sp.
ATGCGTTATGTCAGCACGCGTCAGACGGATGTCCCCTTTGAAATCCATAAGGACCTCTGATGGCATCAGGGTGACCACGGACTCATTGGCAGGTGTCGTGGTATCGAGTGGCGAATGTGCCATCGCACTTGTGGCCCAAATTCCAATTACCCCTGCGAGTAGTACGCTCTTCATTCTCAGTCCCTGTCTCAATGTGTGGCTACTGGTCATCAGTTGATGCCGTTAGCGCGTTGTAATTCTCGAATGTAGGCGATGATAAATATTACATCCCCCTGCGCAATGCCCTCAACTGGGGGCATGTCTCCGAACTTCCAATGATGTGCACGGACCCCCAAGGCAGCAGCACGTTGGAAACTTTCATCCCCGTGGTGGCTTGGTTCATAGATTTTATGGACAAGGGGTGGTGCTACACCATTCTGGCCCGCCGCATTAGCGCCATGGCAGGCCGCACACGTCGCTTGATAGGCGCGCTCGCCGATCTGTGCATTCTGTGACAGCACATCAGGCACCAGCACTTCGACCAGTGCGGCGTTACCCGATGATCCCGTTCCCGTCGTTGCCTGAACGCTTTGATCGGCGGTGGGCAACATGGTGTAGGCAAGCCCACCCACGACTGCGATGGCACCGATTGCTATGACTGCTCTCATAAGTGGTCCTGATTCTTATTGCTTTTGAGGATTGCTAAGCCTTCCAGCAGGTGGAGGGTCAAACCCTGTCTCATCACAGCTTCGAGAGCATTCAGATCGGCAATCCAATCTTCATCAGATTTTCCGTCAATGGCACAAACCCAAGGGGTACGTTGCAGGCTATATGCTGTTTGTACGATCATTGATTACCTTACCTAATATTCGATACATTGGGCCGTACTACTGTTACAATCGACAGGGCATCACAGCCCCTGAATTCGCTCGTTTTGGCCCGTCCGGCGGCGGTGAAGTGCCTTTGTGCGAACCGCACGGTTTGTACCAAACTGTGCGGTTTTCGTCCGCGCGTTTCCTTACGGATGCGCGACGCCTTTATGAAAGCGTCGGGTTTCATGACATCCCCCACCCCGAAGGATTTCCCGACAGTTTTCGCGAATTTGTCTACTTTATGGAGCGTCGGCTGGTCTGATTTATGACGTGCTGACTTGCGGTCCAAAGCTATCCGCAAAGAACCGGTGCCAATTCCCGCCCATCAAGCCGGCCACTTCGGCATCATCGAAACCAACGCGGCGCAAACCGTCGGTGATATTGCCAAAATGCCGGTTGTCTTCAAACCATGCGGGCATTGGTGGGAAACCGGGTGCTGTGGCTGATCCTTCGCCGTAGTCGATTTCTTTGCTCCAACGACCCACTCGCATCCATTCGACGACGCTGTCAGGTTGGTCTTGGCAAAGGTCTGATCCGATGCCGAAGTGTGCGGCACCAAATTGTTCAGCCGCTTGCGCAATCATCTCGCAAAAGCTTTTGACGGTGCAATCGCCCTTGCCCTTAAGGTGATGCGGATAAAGCGAGAACCCCATCATCCCGCCGTTCTGCGTGACGGCGCGCACCACATCATCGCGCTTGTTGCGCAAGGCGGGCTGCCATGCATGCAGGTTGGCATGGGTGATAGCGATTGGACGTTGTGAAATTTCAGCCGCTTCGATGGTGGACCGGTCGGCAGAATGGCTCATGTCGATCACCATGCCGACGCGGTTCATTTCTTTGATCACTTGGCGGCCCATACGGGTGATGCCGGGATCTTCGGCCTCGTAGCAACCTGTCGCGAGCAAAGATTGGTTGTTGTAGCTTAACTGCATGAACCGTGCGCCCAGTTTGTGCAGAACTTCGACCAAGCCAATGTCGTCTTCGATTGGGCTAGGGTTTTGAAAGCCGAAAAAGATCGCTGTGCGCCCTGTTTCGCGGGCCTTGTCGATATCGCTGGCCCATTCACCGTGAAAGATCAAATCAGGGTGCTGTTCAAACCAGCGGTTCCACTGTTCGATATTCAGGACAGTTTCGCGAAAATTCTCGTGGTAGGCGATGGTGACGTGGACCGCGTCCACACCTCCATCACGCATTTGGCGAAAGATTTTCGGCGACCAGTTCGCGTATTGCAGACCATCGACAAGATACATTTGCGACTACTCCGGCGTGCCAGAAGAAATGTAGGCAGTTTTGACGGTCGTGTAGAATTCCGCCGCATAGCTGCCTTGTTCGCGTGGCCCGTAAGAACTGTCGCCGCGGCCACCGAATGGCACGTGATAATCGGTGCCAGCCGTGGCCAAGTTTACCATGACGCAACCAGTTTGCGCATTGCGCCGGAAATGTGTGGCCCGCGCAAGGCTTTTGGTCACGATGCCGGATGTCAGGCCAAAACGCGTGTCGTTGACGACATGCAGCGCCTCGTCGTAGCTGCCCACTTTGATCACGGATGCCAGTGGTGCGAACATTTCTTCACGGTTGATGATCATATCGTTGGTGGTGTTCAAGAACACGCCGGGGGTCATGAAATAGCCGTCCGTATCGCGTGTCACGCGTTCGCCGCCGCATGCCAGTTCTGCGCCCTCGGATTGGCCTTTTTCAACATAGGCAAGGTTCTCGTTCAACTGCTGTTCGCTGACGACAGGACCGATTTGTGTTCCGGCGACCTGTCCATGACCCACCTTCATCGCTTTTGCGCCCGCAATCAGTTTTTCAGCAAATGCGTCATGCACGGCCTCGTGGACAACCAAACGCGAGGACGCCGTGCATTTCTGGCCTGTGCCACCAAAGGCACCGCCCAGCGCGAGCGTCACGGCCAGATCAACGTCCGCATCATCCATCACGGCCAACGCGTTCTTTGATCCCATTTCCATCTGTACTTTGGTTAGGTTCTGAATGGCAGCTGTCGCAATTCCTTTGCCCACAGGTACTGAACCCGTAAAGGAAATCGCATCGATTTTGGGGCTTTCCACAAGACGCTGACCCACATCACGGCCCGCACCCATCACGAGGTTAAACAACCCCTTGGGAATGTCTTGGCGCGAAATAATCTCTGTCAAAGCCACAGCAGAAGCGGGCGTGATATTCGCAGGCTTCCAGATAACGGCATTGCCGAACGCCAAGGCAGGCGCGATTTTCCAGCTCGCGGTTGCCGTAGGGAAGTTCCACGGGCTGATGATTGCCACAACGCCCAATGGTTCGCGGCGCACGTCAACTTCGATACCGTCACGGGTGCTGTCGGCTGTGTCGCCCATCTGGCGCAGGACTTCTGCAGCAAAATATGTGAAGAACTGACCAG
>CBDTVI010000237.1:0-3210 GCA_965364065.1 uncultured Yoonia sp.
ACAGCCTTTGGGATCACATCGAAATGCATCCGCTTGGCTGTTTTGGGCTTGAGATACATAAAGTAGCTAAGGGATTCGGTGGACGCATAGGTCAGCCATTCGTCAATCGAAATACCATTGCCCGAAGACTTTGAAATCTTCTGACCGCCTTCATCCAAAAACAGCTCGTAAGAGAAATGGTTCGGCTTCTTGCCACCCAAAATCTCGCAAATGCGGTCGTAAATCGCCGTGTTCGTGGCGTGCTCTTTGCCGTACATCTCAAAATCGACATCCAAAGCGGCCCAGCGCGCGCCAAAGTCAGGCTTCCACTGCAATTTCACGTTGCCACCCGTCACAGGCAGCGTCCATTCGCGGCCATCAGGATCGTCAAACGTGACCTCGCCTTTGACAGCGTCGACGTTTTTCATAGGCACATAAAGCACGCGCCCTGTCTCAGGATGGATCGGCAAAAAGATCGAATACGTCCCGCGGCGCTCTTCGCGCAATGACTTAAGCATGACTTCCATGATGTCGTCATAGCGTTCGGCGGCACGTTTGAGAATCTCATCAAACTGACCGGTTTGATAGAATTCACGGGCCGAATAGAATTCATACTCAAAGCCGAAAGTGTCTAAGAACCGACGCAGCATGGCGTTGTTGTGGTGGCCAAAGCTTTCGTATTCACCAAACGGATCGGGCACCGAAGTCAGTGGCTTGTGCATATGCTCCGCCAGCATTTCTTGCTGCGGCACGTTACCTGGAATCTTGCGCATGCCGTCCAGATCATCCGAGAAACAGATCATTTTCGTCGGAATGTCAGAAATAACTTTGAACGCGCGGCGGATCATTGTCGTGCGTAAAACCTCGCCAAAGGTCCCGATATGCGGCAGGCCGGATGGGCCATAACCGGTTTCAAACAAGACATAGCCTTTTTCAGGCGCCTTGTTTTCATACCGTTTGAGCAATGCACGTGCCTCTACAAAGGGCCAAGCCTTCGACGTCATCGCCGCTTCTCGCAGATTGCTCATGGGTTATCTCACATCCTACGCGGCGCCATTGTGACCGCCGCAATGCGCACTCCCTATTGCGAGACAGGCAAGGCGTCAATAAATGGGAGGTGAAACCAAAGGAATTGATCATGCTTGAAAACGCGCCCATGACCGCACAAGACAGCCTCGCCGCATTGATGATCGCGATGTCAGCGTCGGACGAGCACATTCGCACAGCCGAGCTTGTGAAGATGAGCAATGCCATCAACAACCTGCCTGTCTTTGCTGGGTATGATGCCGAACGCTTACCGCGCATGTCTAAAATGGTTTTTGAACTGCTTGAGCAGGAAGACGGGCTCGAGGCACTGTTTGGCCTGATCCGCGACGCCTTGCCTGAACATCTTTTTGAAACGGCATACGCGCTGTCTTGCGATGTCGCAGCGGCTGATGGTCAAATCGTTGGCCCCGAAGTTCGTATGCTGGAAGAAATCAGGGACGAGTTGAACCTTGACCGTTTGCATGCGGCGGCAATTGAACGCGGCGCCCGCGCACGGCACATGCCCCTCTAAGCAGGCAGTCGCAGTGCCAAGTGCTTTAGGATATTTTGCTGCAAGCGCCGCGCGCGCGTGTTGAACGTGCGTGATCCACGTGGTCGCTCTGCGCCTTCCGATATGCCCGCTTGCCGCGCATCAAGGTCGGACGCGAAAATAGCAAAAGCCAGATCTCGGCCTTTGTCAGTGCGCATATAGCCCGCAAGCGTAGATACGAAGTTCAATGTGCCGGTCTTTGCACGTACATTCATACCAGCGCGTTCGATGATCTTATCGTCGTCGCCGACCAACCGGATATCGCGCATGATCGGCTGCAGCGTTTGCATCACATTTGGTGCAGCCAGCATACCGACGGCGTCCGCAGGTGACACACGCGACAAATCACCCAGGCCGGAATGATCGACGAAATGCGGTGTTATCCCGCCGCAACGGTCAGTCAACCAGCGCGCCATCCCAAAGGCAGACGTCCGCAATCCTCGTTTTTCCCCAACACGTTGGTTGGTCGCAGACAGCCCCGCAACCTCTGCCGTGATATTCGTGGAGTAGCGGAGCATGCCACGCATCACCTCTGTCAGCGGGTCGCCTTCAAAGGTCGCCAACGGTGCGCCAGTTGGCGCTTCAAACGTCTCTTTTGGGGCTTTCAGAACGATGCCGTGGCTTCGCGCGAAAATCGCGAATACTTCGCCTGCGTAAAGGGCAGGATGGCGCACTGGCAACCAGCGCGATCCTTCGTCATTCAGTGACCCGCGCGCGACTGTCCATTGATCAACGTCACCAATTTCGCGGTAGGTGAAAACGGGACTGGCTCGATCAACGATATCCATCCGCGAGGTCGTCACCACGGGCCGGTAATTTGCACTACGCGCATCCATAGCCGTTATGAAATCGTCGTCCTCGCGCTTCCACTCAAAATGCACACGGTTAAAGTTCAGATTAAGGCCCGTGACGGTCGGGTTATACCCAAGATAGTCAAGCTGACTGCTGTCAATTTCATCGACATTGCGCAGCGCTTCGTCCCAAACGAGGAAGTCACCTTTGACCTCTATCAGCCCCGTGTCCTTGAGTGCTTGCGCCAAAGCGGCAAGGTTATCGGTGACCAATTCAGGATCGCCACTTCCCGCTAAAATCAAATCACCATTTAAAATATTATTTTTTATCTCTCCATTAGCAAATATGCGTGTTTTAAACTGATGTTCCGCCCCGAGCTCTTCCAGCGCATAAAGTGCCGTAAAGGCCTTGGTTACGCTCGCAGGTGGCTGCGCAATGCTGTCTTCGATACTCTCAAGAACATCACCACTGGCCAGATCAACGACACGCACACCGACAAGGCCCGTCAGTCCAGCATTCTGCACCATCTGGGCGATGGCATCTTGCGGCTGCACCCGCGCGATAGGCCGCAGCGACGTCAGGGGGGCATTTGCAAAGGCGGTGGTCGCCAAAGTAGACGCGGCACCAGCCAACATTGCGCGACGTGATAACCGCATCACCACTCCCCCCGCGCGCGAATAGCAGTCGAGGAATGATCAGACATCGGCACATTCACAAACGACCACGCAGGTGCTTGCAAGCGTCCCAAAATATGCGACGCATGGCCCGGTACGCGCGCATTTGCATAAACCTTTGCGGCCTTGGACAGCCGCGCCGAAATCCGGTCACCGGGGCGGGCAATCACGCCAATAGGCACGGTCTCC
>CBDTVI010000238.1:0-3207 GCA_965364065.1 uncultured Yoonia sp.
TGGCACTGGACGGCATGCCAAAGTACGGCGATGTCTATCACTTCCACGGATTAGACCAGCTGATGGTGCGCGCCTAAAGCGGCAATGCAACCGTCGATTTGATCTCTTCCATCGACAAAAGCGCAGTGACGTTATGCACTTTCACCTCTGAAATGAGCGCTTGATAGAACGTGTCATAGGCACGGGCATTTTTCACGCGCACCTTTAAAATATAGTCGATATCGCCTGCAAGGCGGTGCGCCTCTTGCACTTCTGGTCGCGATTTCAGCGCCTTCAAGAAACGCCCCTGCCAATCTGCGTCATGCTCTGACGTGCGGATCAAAACAAAGAAACATGCCTCAAAGCCCAGCGCCTCTGCATCAAGAATAACGGTCTGCTGCCCGATGATCCCGGCTTCGCGCATTTTGCGAATGCGATTCCAAACAGGTGTCTTGGAAGACCCGATATTCTTGGCGATTTCATCCAGCGACTGGGCTGCATCCGCTTGCAAAGCCGCCAAAATCTTCCGGTCTGTGGCGTCTATCCGTACCGACATTCTCATTTCTCCGATTTCACAGGACACGCGGTCCAAATTCGCGCCACACTGGAACGTTTGTCCTTAGATGCGCTGATGGGGAGGCAAATACCAGAACAATATTCTATGTTGGTCTAAGAAATTAGAGGTTCGCCATGAAGCACTTTCCAATCTTCCTTGCCGTCGAAGGCCGCCGCATTGTCCTTTCAGGGGGCGGTGACGCTGCCATGGCCAAGCTACGCTTGTTGATGAAAACCGAAGCACATCTGACTGTCATCGCCGCAGTTATCGCGGACGACATTCGCAAATGGGAAAGCCAAGGCAAGCTGCGGATCATTGAGCGTGCGATGGAGCCGGGTGACGCGCTGTGTGCCGCCCTATTCTACGCAGCCAACGAAGACGCCTCAGAGGACGCACGCGTTGCGGCCATCGCCCATGCCGAGGGCGCGTTGGTTAATATCGTGGATAACCTTGCCGACAGCCAATTCATCACCCCTGCCATCGTGGACCGTGATCCGGTTACCATCGCAATCGGCACCGAAGGGGCCGCACCAGTGCTGGCCCGCGCGATTAAGGCTGATCTTGAAGCACGTTTGCCGACCTCGCTCGGTGTACTTGCCCGTATCGGCAAAACCTTCCGCCACGCGGTTGAAGTCCTGCCTATGGGCCGCAAGCGCCGCGACTTCTGGTCAGCGTTCTATTTTGGCGCGGGCCCAAAGGCATTCGCGGACAAGGGCGAAGCGGCCGTGATCCCTGCCCTTGAAACGCTGCTGGATAAAACGATCACAGCGACAGACACAGGCGGCCACGTTGACCTTGTCGGCGCAGGCCCCGGCGACCCGGAGCTTTTGACGCTGAAAGCGCGTAAAGCGCTGGATAAGGCAGATGTGGTGATCCACGACCGGCTGGTCACTGGCGAAATTCTAGAACTCGCCCGCCGCGAAGCGATCATCATTGATGCGGGCAAGCAGGGCTTTGGGAAAGCCATGCATCAGTCCGATATCGACGCCCTGATTGTAAGCCATGCGCTAGATGGCCACCATGTCGTGCGTCTTAAGGCGGGTGATCCGACCGTCTTTGGCCGCTTGGACGAAGAGCTCGACGCGATCACCGCACATGACATTCCGTACACGATTATTCCGGGCATCACTGCGGCGTCTGCTGCGGTCGCGAACATTGGGCAAAGCCTGACCAAACGGGGCCGGAACTCTGCCGTGCGTTTGATCACGGGACACGACACCAAGGGCTATGCCGATCACGATTGGAAAGCGCTTGCCGCTACTGGCGAAGTTGCCGCGATTTATATGGGCAAGAAATCCGCGCGGTTCATCCAAGGCCGCCTGCTGATGCACGGCGCTGATCCCGCAACGCCTGTCACAATCATCGAAAACGTCAGCCGTGCCGATCAACAGATCATCGCGACCACGCTGGCCGAACTTGAACCCACCCTGACCCGCGCCAATCTGCAAGGGCCAGCGATCACATTCTACGGCCTCGCCCCGCGCGACGCCCAAGCACATGCGCTAGAACTCAAGGAGTTTGCATAATGCCCCATACCTTCACCCCCAAAGTGGTCACCGCTAATGCACTGCTGGAAGGCGACGCTGTTTGGCTGACCGAGGCCGACACATGGACCCGCGACATCCGCGAGGCCGAATTGCTGACGGATGAGGCGCACGCTGATCTGCGCCTGCTTGAAGGCCAGTCGCATGCCGCTGAAATTGCGGGCGCGTATCTGGCCGATGCCAAATCCAGTGTCAGTGGCCCAGCGCCGACGCATTTCCGCGAAGATTTCCGCACGCGCGGCCCATCGAACTATGCCCATGGCAAGCAAGTGGAGCTTTCATAATGTACACCTATACAGATTTCGACGAAGCCTTTGTGCGCGAACGCGTGGCCCAATTTCGCGGTCAAGTTGAACGCCGCATCGACGGTTCTTTGACCGAGGATGAATTCAAACCGCTGCGCCTGATGAACGGCCTATATCTGCAATTGCATGCCTACATGCTGCGGGTTGCCGTCCCTTATGGCACCTTGAACCCAACCCAAATGCGCAAGCTTGCTTATATCGCGGACCGTTGGGACAAGGGGTATGGCCACTTTACCACGCGTCAGAACATCCAATATAACTGGCCCAAACTACAGGATGTGCCTGACATGCTCGACGCATTGGCTGACGTGGGCATGCATGCGATCCAGACATCCGGCAACACAATCCGCAACGTGACAGCGGATCATTTTGCAGGTGCTGCGGCAGATGAGATCGAAGATCCGCGCGCAATCGCTGAGCTACTGCGCCAATGGTCCACCGATCACCCTGAATTCCAGTTTCTGCCTCGTAAATTCAAGATCGCAGTTACGGGTGCGGCACATGACCGTGCAGTCACCAAAGCCCACGACATCGGCTTGCGTATGGTGCGGAATGATGCGGGCGAGGCTGGTTTCGAAGTCATCGTCGGTGGTGGTCTTGGCCGCACGCCTATGGTGGGCAAAGTGCTGCGCAGTTTTCTGCCCAAGGCGGATATTCTGCCCTATTGCGAGGCGATCGTCAGTGTCTACAACCTACTTGGTCGTCGCGATAACAAATACAAAGCGCGCATCAAGATCACCGTGCATGAAAACGGCATTGAGAAAATACAAGAGCTTGTGGAAGATCGCTTTGCTGCAATCCGCGCGGGTTTCTCGGGACATGA
>CBDTVI010000239.1:0-3174 GCA_965364065.1 uncultured Yoonia sp.
GCACCCGCTTTGGTGGGGTAACCGCGCTGGAAATCATCGAAAGTGGCGGCAAAACTTATGTCATCGCTGGCGGCGCTGATGATGGTGTGTCGGTGCTTATGCTGCTGGAAGGTGGGCTTTTGGTCCTCCGAGAGATTATTGAAGACACCGTTGACCACGCACTTGATAACGTCAGTGCATTGGCCGCAATGCAGCGCGCCGCTGGACTGGACATCTTTGTTGCAAGCAGCTCCGAGGTAGGCGTATCACAATTGCGGTATGACACTGGCCTTGCTGGGATCACGGCAACCGCGCCCCTTGCGGGTGGCATCTTGGCTGGCACTGATAGGGGCGATATCTTGCAGGGTCACAACGGGAATGATGTGATCGAAGCGGGTGCAGGCGCAGACATCCTTCGTGACGGTGCAGGCATTGATATCATGTCGGGCGGTGCAGGCGCTGATGTATTCATCCTGACCGCGGATAGCGAGGCAGATACGATCACGGATTTCACGGTTGGTGAGGACAAACTTGACCTATCGCTGTGGCCGATGCTGCGCGATATCAGCCAGCTTTCGATCTCTGTACGCGCTGACGGGATGCAGATCACTTACGGTAGCGAAAGCCTGATCGTCCAAAGCGCGGATGGCACCGCGATTGATTACAGGGGTCTGCAAACATCCGATCTGATCGGCGGGTCACGCCTGTCGTCAATCATCGTACCGGGCTACCCCGGCCCCTTGGCGCCAACACCCAATGGCGACCCCTTGCCCGACCCCGCGCCTGACCAAGGCGGTCCAAACAGTGCGCTCACGCCTTTGCAGATCATTGCCGCCGATAACATGGACGCCCTACGCAGGGCGCTTGGGGATCAGGCTTCAACCGGCAACGGCATGGTCATCAACGGGATGGAGGGGTCTGAAACCTTCAGCGGTGGTTCAGGATTCGACTTGATTTTTTCAGGGGGCGGCAGCGATACCGCTATGGGTGGCAGCGGAGATGACATTCTGTTTGGCCGCGCGGGCGATGACATTCTTTCAGGCGAAGGCGGCGCCGACACGCTCAAGGGCGGTGCTGGCAACGACAATTTATCAGGCGGCAACGGTCAAGATCACTTGAACGGCGGCACAGGTGATGACCGGCTTGCGGGCGGTTTTGGGAATGACACCCTGATTGGCGGGGCAGGCGCAGACACGTTCATTTTCCATGGCGGGGCTGACACAATCAACGACTTCACATCGGGCGAAGATCAAATCACGCTTGGTGCCAACCTTTGGACAGGGCTGACGTCTGCTACTGATGTATTGTTCTTCTATGGCAGCGTGAATGCAGCTGGCGCTGTTATTGCCTTTGAAACCGGTGACACCTTGCTGATTAAAGGCATCACCGATCTGGCGATTCTCGCAGAAGATATTGCGCTGTTTTAGGAGCGCCTAGTTCAGCGTCGTCGCAAGCGAATTGCCTAATCCAAAGACCGTCAATGCAGGGCCAAGCGCGCTTTCGGTGCCATAGATCAGGTCGCCGTCTTCAAGCAAAAAGCGCCCAGCAGAAAACAAGCCGTCAGCTGATGTAAGATCAATTGTAAACACAACCCGCTCTTTCGGGGGGCCCGCGATCCCATCACGCACTGCGCTGGTGTCATACTCGCGCATCACCAAGATGCTTTCTGGATTGGCGCTACCGGCGTTCACACCACCGATCAAAGCCATAGCTTCAAGAGCTGAAAACTTATCCTCGGGGAAATCAAAGATCGCCTGCGATCCCGTCGCGCCCAGAGTGATAAACTTGCGATCGTCATCAACCACATAAATACGGTCGCCACCGCGTACGGTAGTATTCATGCGCGGATCTTCGAGTAAACGATCAAACGGAAGACCAAAGGTCCGTCCATCGCGCACAAGACGCACTTGCGGCGAAACCAACGCAGGGTTCGGACCACCAGCAAGAGAAAACAGTTCAAGCAGTTTTAAGTTGCGATCGGCCAGCGGATAAAGCCCCGGGGCTGTAACGCCCGACGCCAGATTGGCGGTGTTGGCACGACCCGGTTCGACCACTAATTGGACTTGCGCAGACGGCACAGTGCGCACCAATTCTTCTTCAATGCGCTGGCGGGCTGTTGTTGGGGACATGCCAGTCACCCGCAAATCGCCGATAAATGGCACAAAAATCTGGCCAGCAGAATTCACTTGCGTCGGTGGCAGTGCGGTCACGCCACCCGGCCCAAAGATCGATGTTTCTTCTGCGTCCCAAATCGTCAGTTGTACTTGATCACCTGCCGCAATCATCAGCGACGCTGGTTGATCACGCGCCGTGATCCACGGCAGTGCCGCTTCTCCAGTAGCAGGCCATGCGGCAAGTACCGGCAATGTTGCGCGGTCCACGTCATAGACGGCAAAATCATAAACAGGATCTTCGCCAGCGGCTGCATTGTTGGCATTTGATGCCGCCAGAATTTCTGATTCGAAACCGGCCCCACGGGGCAGACCACAACTGGCCAAGGCCAGACATGCAACTAGGGCAAAGCAACGTTGGGCGAACACGGGCAGCTTCCTTTCGCGAATTGTCCCAGAGCGATAGTGAACAACACCCATTTTGTCCATGCGTGATAAAGCTGCAAATCGATGCAAACAGGGACGCAAGCGCCTAGAAATCGACAGCTATGCCCTTTCGTTCCCAATCGCCAAAGCGCACTGGCTCTGGCCCATCGCGGCCACCTAGTTCGGTGGGCAGACCTTTGCCTGCGGCTGCGAGGCGGCGCTCTTCGGCTTCGGCCAAAGCACGTTGGGCAGCAAGTGGCAGGTCTTTGGGTTCATCAGTCACTGTGTCGTCTCCTTGTCGCGGGCTCGTCTTTGATATACGTCCCGCGCACCCAGCTTCAAGTGAGAGATCCATGAACCAGACCGGTCTGCCCGCCCGCCGCGCCGCGCATCACCTTTTGATGCAGATCACAGACGAAGGCCGTTTGATGCCCGAATTGATCGTAGGAGGCGCGCTTGCGCGCTTGGAAAACGATGATCGCGCCCGCGCCCAGCGCCTTGCGACCGAAGCTTTGCGCGGTTTGGATCGTGCCGATCGGATGCTGAAACCTTTTTTGAAAAAAGCACCCCCATCGCATGTTATGAACGCGCTGCGCCTTGCTTTGATTGAATTATGCAGTGGCGAGGCCGCCCACGGTGTCGTCAACGCATATGTTGA
>CBDTVI010000240.1:0-3131 GCA_965364065.1 uncultured Yoonia sp.
ATGCGGATCATCTTCGCAGGCCTGCCGCCATCCCTTATTTGCCAACGCCAGCATGAACGGCATCGTCGCATTGCCCAGCGCAATCGTAGATGTCCGCGCCACTGCACCCGGCATGTTTGCCACGCAATAGTGCATGATCCCGTCTACGTCATAGATTGGGTCTTGGTGGGTGGTCGCCTTGGACGTTTCAAAACACCCGCCTTGGTCGATTGCAACATCCACAAGTGCTGCACCCGGCTTGAGTTCCGACAGTTGCGCCCTTGAGATCAGCTTTGGGGCTGCCGCGCCGGGGATCAAAACCGCACCAATGATCAAATCAGCTTCACGGGCGAGGTCGATTGTGTTGCCCGCACTCGCATAACTGTTTTTGAATTGCCCGCCAAAGACATCATCAAGATAGCGAAGGCGTGGCAATGATCGGTCCAATACGGTCACATCTGCGCCCATGCCTGCCGCGATCTTGGCCGCATGCGTTCCGACAACACCGCCACCGATCACCAGAACCCGCGCAGGTCCGACACCCGGCACGCCGCCCATCAGAACACCGCGACCGCCATTGGCTTTTTGCAAAGTCCACGCGCCGACCTGCGGGGCCAAACGGCCTGCGACCTCTGACATCGGTGCAAGCAACGGCAGCCCGCCGCGATCGTCGGTGACGGTTTCATAGGCGATGCAGGTTGCACCAGATTCCATCAGGTCTTTGGTCTGTTCTGGGTCAGGTGCAAGGTGCAAGTAAGTGAACAAAATCTGACCTTCGCGCAGCATTTTACGCTCAACCGGCTGTGGTTCTTTTACTTTTACGATCATTTCGGCCACAGCAAAGACTTCGGCGGCAGTGCCGACGATCTGTGCGCCTGCTGCGATATAGTCTTCATCCAAGAAGCCCGCGCCATTGCCAGCGGCGGTCTCGACCGTGACGACGTGGCCGGCATTGACCGCTTCGCGCGCGGCATTTGGTGTCAGACCGACACGGAATTCTTGTGGCTTAATTTCTTTTGGGCATCCGATATGCATGACCTGAGTCCTCCCTGTTTCTAGGCGCACTATTCTGCTTTCTTGCTGCAAGTACATGGATGTTTTACTTGGCTATTTACCCTGTTTGTCGTAGATTTGTGCGCGGAAGAAACAAAAGATCGAAGGATCGTGCGCCAAATGGAAATCGACAGTATTGATCGCCGAATCTTGCAAGTTCTGCAAAAGAAAGGTCGCATGTCCAATGCAGAGCTTTCAGAGAAGGCCAATCTTTCGGCCTCGGCCTGTCATCGCCGTGTGCAGCGGTTAGAAAAAGATGGGTTTATTCGCGATTATGTGGCCTTGCTTGATCCCCGCAAAGTTGGGCGCCCAACAACAGTTTTTGTTGAGATCACACTAAGCGGTCAGGCCGACGAGGTGCTGGATGCCTTTGAAAAGGCGGTCGCACGCGTGCCGGATGTGTTGGAGTGCCACCTGATGGCCGGCTCGGCCGACTATTTGCTGAAAGTCGTGGCGGGTGACACGGAAGATTTTGCACGCATCCATCGCAGGTATTTGGCAACTTTGCCGGGTGTGGCGCAGATGCAGTCCTCGTTTGCGCTGCGCACTGTGCGACAGACGACGGCATTGCCAGTCTGACACGGGTTTTCGGCGGTTACTCGCGCATTTTTTGATTTCTGATGGCTGCCTTATTTTGGGCGCAATATTAACTTCGACTAAACGTTATTGAGTCCAAGAATAGGGTTCTACGCGCATCTTATCGGAGTCTGCTTTCTTGACCTATAACCTGTCCACTGGCCAATCTGGCTCATCCTTTGAAGACAGTATTCTGAAATGGGGAGAGGACGAGCGGACTTCGGATGGGGGCCGTGTGACTTGGTCATTGTCTTTGACTGGGCTGAGTTTTGGCGTGAATTTCACACTGACTCAATTTCAATCGGCTGCGCAGGCCGCCTTTGACGCATGGGAAAGCTATACAACGATAGATTTCGACTTTGTCGAAAGCGGCGCTGATATTGCCGTGCAAACGGATACTTTGGCTGGAAGTACAGTTGGACTGGCGTCCTACAGTTTTGGGGGAGGGCCAGTAGCCGACAACGATGTTGCGATAATTCAAAGTGCGACGATTGATATGGACCTAGAGCCAACCTGGTCTCCAAGCGGCGGTTCTAATCTTTTAAGCTACTATGCGGTGCTTTTGCATGAAATTGGCCATGCGATTGGTTTGGGTCATGTGAATGACAACAACGAGATTATGAATACGCCCATTAGAACGGATGATTTGGGTCCGGGTGATATCACTGGTGCGCAGGTCCTTTATGGCAGCCCGATTGGCACCAATGGGGTCGATGATGAGGACCTGTCAAATGAATCAGCTGGTATGACTATCCGGCTTTATGCCGGCGATGATGTGCTGACCGCGACGGATTTCGCAGACCAGATCTATGGTGGTGCAGGCGATGACATTGTGAACGCAGGCGGCGGTGCTGACACCATTGTTGACGTGCTGGGTAACAATGACCTGAATGGCGGCGACGGTGATGACGTTATCATTTCCAGTGGCGACAATTCAGACGCGTTTGGTGATCAAGGGCGCGACATTTTGCTTGGCGGTTCGGGCGACGACGATTTGTTTGGCGGTGTCGGCAATGACACGCTTGTTGGCGATATCCGTGGCGGTTTCTTTTATGGCAACGATGAATTGCATGCCGGTGCCGATGATGATTTCCTCCAAGGCGGCGGCGGCGCTGACGTCTTTGTTTTCAACACTGATGAGGGCGTGAATACAATCGCGGCTTTGGCGTTCAACTTCAATGACCCGGCGGCCACGAGTGCAGTGGGGATCGATTTCCAAAGCGGATTGGACCACATTGATCTTAACGGGTTTGGCTATGTAGATGCCGCGGCTGCCTTTGCGGAGGTTCGCGATGTGGGCGGCACTGCTCAATTCATCGATCAATTTACAACAATCGTTTTCTTCGGACTCCAAACATCTGAACTAGACGCGGGCGACTTTTGGGTATGAGCATTGGACTTCAATTATCGACCGTCAATCCGTGCGGGTTCTTCAAGGCTTCGAGCGCGATTTTGATTGTGGCGGCACTATCCGCCTGCGGTGGCGGAGGTGGTGGTGCCACTGGAGGTGGCGGATCTGGTGT
>CBDTVI010000241.1:0-3079 GCA_965364065.1 uncultured Yoonia sp.
AGTCGCGTATTAGGTGGTGGCTGGATCTGGCGCGGCAACTAAGCCCGGTTCCAACAGTTTGGTTTTGCAATAAGGGGTCACATGTCTGTGTGACCCCTTTCTTTTGCACACCGCTTTGTCCCATTTAGGATCAAGCAAACGCAAATATTCTTATGGAGCTTCTTTCATGTCTTTGACCCGTCGCCACGTTCTAACTCTTGCGCTGACCGCACCTGTCGTGGTCGCATTCGCCCCATCAGCAATGGCAGCCACCCCAGAAGTCTATGCCGAAGATGGCATCGCCATAGATGGCTCAGACGTTGTTGCATACTTCACCGCAGGTGCACCCGTCGCGGGTGACGCGGGCATTACACATGACTATTTGGGTGTGACATGGCAGTTCAGCTCCGAGGCAAACCGCGATATGTTTGCTGCCGATCCGGCAGCCTATGCCCCGCAATATGGCGGTTACTGTGCTTATGCGCTGAGCAAAGGTGCTATTGCACCGACTGTACCCGAGGCGTGGACCATCGTTGACGACAAGCTTTACCTCAACTTCTCAACCAATGTGCGCGGCATTTGGTCAAAGGACATTCCGGGAAATATCGCATTGGCTGATGCTAACTGGCCTGCCGTGCTCGCATAACTGCACGCTGGGGCAAAAATCACTGGATAGTTTCGCCCCAGCCCGTTACCCAAAGCGCCATGATTTATGCATCCGCATCCGAATGGCGTAACGCCCCGCAGAAACGTATTTTACTTTTTGCCATGTCCGGTTTGGGCAAGACTCATCTGTCTACCATGCTGCGCAGCACGGATGATTGGTTCCACTATTCCATCGATTACCGCATTGGCACGCGCTACATGGGCGAAAAAATCGCCGATAACGCCAAGCGCGAAGCGATGAAGGTGCCGTTCTTGCGCGATCTCTTGCGGTCGAATTCAATCTATATTGGCTCGAATATTTCATTTGATGATCTCAAACCAATGTCGTCTTACCTTGGCAAGCCGGGTGACGAAGCATTGGGTGGGCTAGCATGGGATGAATATACCCGCCGTCAGGACGAGTTTCAGCAGGCCGAAATCGCCGCATTGCACGACACAAGTTTTTTCATCGATCGATCGGTTGAGCTTTATCAGTACCCCAACTTCGTTTGCGACACCGGCGGGTCGATCTGTGAATGGGTCGACGCGGATAACCCTGACGACCCAATCTTGACTGATCTGGCTGCGAAAACGCTCTTGGTTTGGATCGAAGGCACCGAAGACCACACAGCCGAGCTGATCCGCCGTTTTGATAAAGAACCCAAACCGATGTCTTATGATCCGGTGTTCTTGCTGGCGACGTGGCAGGCCTATCTGACCGAATTTAACGTAGCCCCCGACCGCGTGAACCCAGATGATTTCATCCGCTGGGCCTTTGCCAAAGCACTGGCGCATCGCCAACCGCGTTATAAGGCAATGGCTGAAAAGTGGGGCATCACCGTGGCGCAATCAGCAGTGGAAAACGTCAAAGATACGGAGGGCTTTGTCAGCATGATCGCTGACGCCCTTGAGATGCGCAGCTAACGCGCCTATCTCTGCCCCCGATATCAGGAACATACCCAATGCCCATTAAACTGCCCTCTGCCCTGCCCGCCTATGACGTTTTATCAAACGAAGGCGTTATGGTGCTGGATGAAGACACCGCCGCGACCCAAGACATCCGCCCGCTGCGGATTGCGTTGTTGAACCTGATGCCCAAGAAAATCCAGACCGAGAACCAGTTTGCACGTTTGATCGGGGCGACGCCATTGCAGATCGAGTTTTCGCTGATCCGGATGTCCGAACATCAAACCAAGAATACCGCAGCCGAACATATGGAAGAATTCTATCGGCCGTTTTCGGAGGTAAAGGACGACAAATTCGACGGTCTGGTCATCACAGGCGCGCCAATCGAACATTTGCCGTTTACGGATGTGACATATTGGAAAGAACTCGAAGAAGTCTTTGCGTGGACCCAAACCCATGTCCATTCCACACTGGGTGTGTGTTGGGGTGGCATGGCGATGATCAATCACTTCCACGGTGTGCAAAAGCACATGCTGGACCGCAAGGCATTCGGTTGTTTCCGGCATCATATCACTGATCCGGCATCACCCTATCTACGCGGATTTTCAGACGATTGTGTGATCCCAGTCAGCCGTTGGACGGAAATGCGCCAACCTGAAATTGACGCGGCAAACGGTTTGACCACGCTGATCACAAGCGATGATGCAGGACCCGCTTTGGTCGAAGATAAGGCGCACCGCGCGCTCTATATCTTTAACCATTTTGAATATGACAGTGGCACGCTCAAGCAAGAATATGACCGAGATGTGGCCAGTGGGACGCCAATTAACGTGCCAATGAACTACTATCCGCATGATGACCCAACGGAACAACCACAAAATAGGTGGAGAAGCCACGCGCATCTTCTATATGGAAACTGGATCAACCAGATTTACCAGACCACCCATTTTGAGTTGGATAAAATTGGCACTTAAAGCACTTACATTCTCTGCACTTGCCATCGGCCTTGGGGCTGCCCTAACGGCTGCGGGGGCGAAACAACGCACAGCACAAGCCGAAGCAAGCCATCCCCCGCTGGGCCAGTTCGTCACGGTTGCAGGCGGGCAAGTACATTATGTCCAAGAAGGCAGCGGACCGCATTTAATTCTGCTGCACGCCGCTGGTGGTAATCTGCGCGATTTCACCTTTGATCTGATGGGAAAACTGACGGACAGGTACACTGTGACCGCGTTCGATCGCCCGGGGCTTGGATATACAGATCGCGTACCCGGCGTCGATAAACGGCTGACCGCAACTGATGGTGACAGCCCACAAGCGCAAGCTGTTATGCTGCGCGAAGCGGCATCTATTATTGGCATTACGGACCCAATTGTGGCCGGACACAGCTTTGGCGGGATCGTATCCTATGCATGGGCGGTCGCGGGCTTGGATGAAGATAGCCCCGTGAACGCCACTGCTGTCGTCTCAATGGCAGGTGTCACAATGCCTTGGCCCGGTGGGTTGGGCCGTTACTATACCGTAAACGGCAGCGCATTTGGCGGGCTTGTTG
>CBDTVI010000242.1:0-3065 GCA_965364065.1 uncultured Yoonia sp.
CGTCACACCTTACGAAGACGACTTGGCGGCTTACCGCAAGATGCTGCTGTCACCGGACAAGGGATCAATAAAAGACAAGCCAAAGGCTGTCAAAACAGCGAAACCGACCCGCGAAGCGATTATGGCTCTACGCTCAGATGCGCGCAAAAGCGAAGAACGCGTTAAGAAAATCAATGATATGCGCGACAAACTTGCCAAGAAACTTGCTGATCCTGTCCTTTACGAGGACGGAAAAGCCGGCGAACTTGCGACATGGAACAAGAAATACGCGGAAGTCATGGATGCGCTGGAACGGGCTGAAGCAATGTGGATGGCCGCACTGGAAAAGCTCGAAAAAGCACAAAAGCAATAGTCCGCGCCGTGTTTCTTCTTTTTCCTAGATAAACTTCCGCCGGAGGCATCCAACACTTGCCAAACCGGACCTGAGCCTGCCAGACAGAGACCATTATGACCGAACTACCTGCCCTTATTGCTGCGTTTACGACGCTGTTCATCATCATAGACCCACCAGGTCTTGCGCCGGTTTTCATCGCTTTGACCCAAGGGATGAATGCAGCCCGCAGACGCGCAATCGCTATTCGTGCTTTCTTTGTCGCCTTCGCCTTGATGATGGTTTTCTTATTCCTAGGCGAAGCTGTCTTGGGCTTCATCGGCATTTCTATGGATGCGTTCCGCATTGCGGGTGGTATCTTGCTGTTCCTGACAGCCCTCGACATGCTGTTCCAACGCAGACAAGCCCGCCGCGAAGACAATGCGGCCGAAGGTCAAGCCGAACATGAAGACGACCCGTCTGTCTTCCCCCTATCTCTGCCCCTTATCGTTGGCCCAGGTGCTATCACAACCGTCATCTTGCTTGCAGGCGAAGCCCAAGGTGCCTCTGATATGGGTGCCATCGCAGGCGTTATCTTTTTGGTGCTGTTGATCGTACTGCTGGCTTTCCTTGCAGCGCCTGCCATTGAACGCGTTTTAGGCAAGACCGGTCTGAACATTGTGACCCGTGTTCTGGGCATGTTGCTGGCCGCATTGGCCGTACAATTCGTGCTTGATGGCCTTAGGGGTTTTGGGATCGGGGGATAATCCCTATATCATCCCCATGAGCACAGATCAGATCATGCAAATGACCTATTTGGTCCTGCTGGGTGCAGCCATCGGTGGCTCTGCCATTGTGGCAGGCCGGTCCAATATGGGCAAAATGGCGCAACAAGCAGCCATTTGGGCATTAATTTTTGTCGGAGTCGTGGGCGCTTACGGTTTGTGGGAAGATATCAGCAGCGATGTGAACCCCCGCCAAGCAATGGTGGACGCGAGCACAATCGCCGTGCCGCGCGGCTTTGACGGACATTACCGCCTCACCCTCGATATCAATAACAGCCCTGTCAGCTTTATTGTTGATACGGGCGCAAGCCAAGTTGTGCTGTCACAACGCGATGCCGCACGGATTGGGCTTGATCCCGCCAGCCTAGTTTTCTCAAGCAGTGCCAATACCGCCAACGGGGTCGTGCGAACAGCTCCGGTCGTCTTGAACCAAGTTGCCCTAGAAGGCATCACCGATCGCAACATTCGAGCAGTTGTGAATGGCGGCGAAATGGAAACATCATTGCTGGGCATGACGTATTTGGGGCTTTATGATCGGATCGAGATTACAAATGGCGAATTGGTATTGATACGATGATCAGATGTTTTGCACTTTTGATATTTTTGGGGGCCTGTGCCGCACCCATCACTGAATTACCCGAAGACTTCGACGCAAGCTTTGCGTTCTAAGACAGGTAAAGTCGATCACGACCAACCTTACTTTTCAGCTTTTTTCGTCCAACGCCCATCTTCTTGCGCCCAGTATTGCGCGCTGCACCCTGCATCAGTCAGCGTTTTCCACTGCCCGCGCGCATGATCAAGGGCTACACCATCGTGGCCATCAAACAAAATACAAACGCGCTCTAGCGCTTTGACTTCGCTATCAGAAACCGCGGCGCCTGCCACAGTCATCAAACACCCAAATCCGTCGCTGGGAACATCGCCAATCAAGATTGGCTGATCGGCATCATGCGATCCACCGGCGATGCCATGTGGCAAAAAACCATCATTCGCACCTTGCCACATCACATCGTCCAAACGCTTTGTCAGTGCATCATCCGTACTGCGGACCAACACGCGCCAGCCCGCACCGCGCGCCTTGCCGACAAGCATCGGCAAGGTCGCCTCAAGCGGGCTATCGGTCAGATGATAGAAGAATACAGCGCCCATTTATGTCTCGTATTTATCCGCGATCAACCGGTTCAGCGCCATAACACCCCAACCTGTCGCACCAGCAGGCGCAAGTGCAGTTTCAGTCTTTACGCTTGCGGTGCCAGCAATATCCAAATGCGCCCAAGGCACATCATCCTTCACAAACCGCTGCAAAAATTGTGCTGCCGTGATCGACCCCGCAAAGCGTCCTCCAACGTTTTTGATGTCAGCAATCCGTGATTTGATCAACTCATCATAGGCAGGACCCATTGGCATCCGCCACGCACCTTCACCTTCAGAACTGGCGGCTTTCAAAAACGCATCGCTTAATTCATCCGAGTTTGAAAACAGCCCTGCATTTTCATGCCCCAAGGCCACCAAAATCGCGCCCGTCAACGTGGCAAGGTTGATCATGCCAACCGGTTTGAAACGTTCCTGCGTGTACCAAAGCACATCTGCCAGCACCAAACGCCCTTCGGCGTCGGTGTTAATAATTTCAACCGTGTCGCCTTTCATGGATTTGACGACATCGCCTGGGCGAATTGCGTTACCCGACGGCATGTTTTCCACCAAACCAACGACCCCAACAACATTGGCCTTTGCCTTGCGCAGTGCCAACGTGCGCATCACGCCCGCCACAACACCAGCGCCGCCCATATCCATGGTCATGTCTTCCATGCCACCGGCTGGTTTTAGGCTGATGCCACCGGTATCAAAGACGACACCCTTGCCAACAAGCGCAAACGGGGCTTCGTCACCGCCGCCGTTCCACGTCATCACGACAACTTTGGACGGGCTGTCAGATCCTTGGCCCACACTGAGCAATGTGCGCATGCCCA
>CBDTVI010000243.1:0-3062 GCA_965364065.1 uncultured Yoonia sp.
GCTGAAAACCTCGCCTATCCGTTAACGTTGCTGAAATCCGGGCGCACCCAAGTCATACAAGAGGTTGATTATTGGCTCGACCGGATCGGCCTTTCATCCGTGCGTAACAGCCCGGCAACGCGGCTATCCGGCGGCGAACGTCAAAAACTGGCAATAGCCCGCGCCCTTATCCGCAAGCCGGATGTATTGTTTTTGGACGAACCTTGTGCCAATCTTGATGGCCATGCGACGCGAGAGATTGAACATCTCTTGCAAGAAACCACCGCAGCCGGCACTCACTTTGTGATGGCCACACACGATATGGGCCAAGCTCGAAGAATGGCACAGGACATGGTCTTTGTGCTGGGCGGGAAAATCCATGAAACAGGTAGCGCGGAGCAGGTCTTTGCTAACCCAAAAACCGAAGAGCTTGCTGCCTTTCTGAGAGGAGACATCGTGATATGAAAAAGGTCATTTTCACAATAGTTGCCCTTGTTTGGGCTCAAGTATCGGCGGCCGACGTCATGCGTATGGCGGTCACGACATCGTTTGATAATTCCGGTCTTTCGGATGTTCTGTTGCCCGCGATTGAGGAGGATCTTGGACTGACTGTTCAACTGTTGGTCGTTGGCACCGGTCAGGCGTTGCGTCTGGGAGAAGCTGGTGATGTTGATGCGATCCTGGTGCATTCAAAAGCCGCCGAAGAGGCGTTTCTGGCGGCTGGTCACGGCACCCACAGACGCGAGATTATGTATAATGACTTTGTGCTTGTTGGACCTCAACCAGACCCAGCGGGCATCGCTACGGCGTTTAATGCTGCGGAAGCGTTGCGCATGATTTCAGTCACAGGCGCGCCCTTTGTCAGCCGCGGTGATGACAGCGGGACACATAAAGCCGAGCTTGGAATTTGGGCGTCTGCGGATTTGAACATCGCTGAATTTGGACCTTGGTACCGGTCAGTCGGCGCGGGCATGGGGGCTGCATTGAACACAGCTTCCGGGATGGAAGCCTATATTCTGGCGGACCGCGCCAGTTGGTTGAATTTTGGCAATAAGGGCGGAATGGCGCTGTTGTTTTCCGGTGATCCTGTGCTGTTTAACCAATATGCCTATCTGCCTGTCAGCCCTGACAAGAACGCACAGATCCGGAATGACCTTGCGATAAAGCTGGAAGAGTGGCTGACAAGTCCGCGGGCTGCAGCGCTAATTGACGGCTATGAGATAAACGGCGAAACATTGTTTGTTTTCAATGCAGTTGCCGAATAGCTAATGGTGGTGCGGCTCGTCTTCATCAAGCGAGCCGTGCACGGCAAATTGCATAATATCGGCCTCTTGCGCTTCGATCACGCGGTAGGCTTCTTTGACACCGGCAGTGGTTAATTCGCGCGCCACCGTCAGTAGTGCATTCGAGGGATGATCCGCGCAAAGTTCGGCCATTTGGTTGATTTCTTCCATAGCCACGCCCTTGGCCGCGTCCAGATCGGGCGCGCCGTAGATATCAACAAAGTGCTGCGCCAAAAGCGTGGCGATCACGTCAACTTCTTGGGGTTCGATCTGCGTCACGGCGACAAAGCTGACCCGCCCAAAGGTTTCAACGCCCATCCAACCGTTTGCGAACGCTTGCCGCGCCTTGCCGATCAAGTCGGCCTCGCCCCAGTTTGAGAATTCAAATCCTCCTGAAATGCACCATTCACCAGTGCGGGAAGGGTTGTGAAAGACGCGCGTGTCGCTTTCGTCGAAATGAATGGCACGGGCGAGTTTCATGTGGGCCTCGTTAGATTTGCTGTTAGTGGTATCAAAACGGTTTCTGTCTCTACCTTCAAGAGAATGCCGAGGTTTTCATCCAGCCCGACAAAAGTGCCGGATTGACCGGCGACAGTTATATCACCCTTAAGCCCATGTGCGAGGCCAGCCCATTCGCGGTGTAGCGTAACAATCCCACCGTCAGACCAATTGTTGATCCCGACAAGTGTGTGGCGCACCCATGCTTCGACCAAAGACACTGCATCCACCTCGGCGCAGCCTTCGGCGTAAAGTGCTGTTTCGTCTGGGGTTAGCCCCATATCATCAGATTTGGGCCAAAGTGATAGTGTCAGTTCAACCACCAGCCAATCCGGTTCGTTTTCCACGGCGCCGGGTGCCGCCATGCGAAACCCCCCGCAGCGCCCACCGTTGACGTAGACCACGCCGTCCCAACCTAGATGCACTGCAACCTCTGGCGGTGCCAGAACCCCCAGCGCGTTTTGCAATCCGACACCACAAATTGGCAGGATCGCTGCCGATTTGGACAGCGCTACATCGGGCGCAAAAACAATGGCAACCCGCATCGTATCCGCCGCCAGATTATAGATCACCAGCCCCGCATCACAGCCTTCATCGGCTTGTGTGCAGGCAAGTGCAAAGGGATCGCCTCCGGCAGCGTCTTGGCCGGTAAATAGTGGCGGAAATTGCGGGTGGATCATGCGTGTCCCTTGGCGATGAGGGCTTTGGCCACCGTGCGGAAGGCCGCGGCCTGTGCGCTTTCAGGTTTTGAAACGACGATCGGCGCACCCCCGTCTGCTGCCAGTCGGATATCAAGATGCAAAGGAATTTCGGCCAGCAATGGCACATTTAGCTTTGCAGCTTCTTCAGCAACGCCACCGTGGCCAAAGATATGCTCTTCGAACCCGCACTGTGAACAGATATGCGTCGACATGTTTTCAATCATGCCAATTATTGGTGTGCCCAACTGATTGAACATATCGATCCCCTTGCGGGCATCTAGCAAGGCAATGTCTTGGGGGGTTGAAACGATGATGGCCCCGTCCAACTTGGACTTTTGAGCCAGCGTCATTTGCACGTCCCCTGTCCCGGGCGGCAGGTCCACGATCAGCACGTCTAATGCGCCCCATTGCACTTGTGTCAGCATTTGCTGCAATGCACCCATCAACATCGGACCACGCCATACGACAGCTTGGTCTTCGTTGGTCATCAGGCCCAGCGACATCATCGTGACACCAAAATTGCGCATCGGCAGGATCGTTTTGCCGTCAGGCGATGCAGGTCTGCCGGACACGCCCAACATGCGTGGTTGCGACGGCCCAT
>CBDTVI010000244.1:0-3049 GCA_965364065.1 uncultured Yoonia sp.
TAGCCTGCAACGTCATGCCGCGCGAGGTTGAACACACGCGCAGCGTTTGCTTCTTCTTCGCGGGGGATCAAGAAAACCTCGCGGAATGCCACGACCTCGTCTTTTGTCACAGTACCGTCTGCCTTGGCCATTTTTGCGCCAAGGGCGATCACTGCAATTGTAAAAGCAACGGTTCGGTCGGGTGATGCGCGCAGCTTTTCAAAGACCTCTGACAGGCCTTCGCCGTTTGTAAGCGCAGCAATTGCTTCGCCAATGCGCGTCCAAATCGACATGAATATGCGCCTTTCAGAGGATTCTTTGCATCAAAACGAGATCAATCCAACGCCCGAACTTGAACCCCACTTCGGGCAGCGTTGCAACCGTTTGAAAGCCAAGCTTGGTATGAAAACGCACAGCACCTGCGTTTTCGGCGCTACATCCGGCAAACATCGTGTGTTTTCCGGCAACTTTTGCATCGGCAAAGAGGGCCTCCATTAGGGCACGTCCACCACCCAGACCATGGCCATCGTCATGCAGCATGATCGTGTTCTCGACGGTGAACCGGTAACCCTCGCCGCCACGAAAGGGAAAATAGCGGGCAAAGCCAAGGACCTGCCCCTTTTCTTCCCAAATCAAACAATTTTCGGCAATCAGTTCGACCACTTCAGCGTTCGATTTCTCAATTGGATTAAAGGTGATCGTCGTCGCGCGAATGGCGTGGTTCCAAATGTCGGCGATTTGGGGCGCGTCAGCGGGGATGGCTGCACGGATTGTCACAGCGTTCTGATCCCATGCGGGGTCTCGAACGTTGCCTGCATTGCGAAATCACCTGTCGTCATGTGTACACGCGGGTCATCCATAGTCAGCATTTCTGCAATTTCAGTCGCATACGGATGCGCGATTTCGAACCGCAAAAGCTTGCAGCCGCATTGCGTAAGCTTGGACGCTGGATGCAGCGTGTCTTTTGCCCATTCAATCAAGGTCGGAAAGGCCCCGCCAAAGGGCAAACTGCCATCGTCCGGCACAGTAATTTGCCAAGCCAAATCGCCACGTGTCAAAGCGCGTGGTGCACCGGCAACTTTAGGTGCTGCTGCAATATTTTCAGTCTGGCAAATCCAATTGGCCATACGCGGCGCACCATAAAAGCGATCAAGATCAAACCAGCTATGACCGGCTTCGGGGTGCGCATCGGGGTCTTTTGCGATGACCTCAAGATATAACCCATCCGCAAGTCCCAACAGCATGTTGTGGGTCCCATAAAGCGGATGCTGCCCGCCTTGCTGCAACACAACGCCAAGACGGTCTTGGACCCACGCGGTGCCTTCCTCCAAAGAGGTGCAAGCAACGGCAATATGATCAAGAATGAGCATCGTTTTGCCTTACGCACGGGCGTCGCGAATAATCGCCAAAATATCTTGCGCCGCTTTGGGAATATTCGTACCCGGCCCAAAGATCGCTTTGACGCCGCTGTCATAAAGGAACTGATAATCCTGCTGCGGAATGACACCACCGCAAATCACGATGATATCATCGGCGCCTGCATCCCTGAGCGCCTTCACCAGTTTTGGCGCCAATGTCTTATGCCCCGCTGCCTGAGAACTGATCCCAATCACATGCACATCATTGTCGATGGCATCTTGTGCGGCCTCATCAGGGGTCTGGAACAATGGTCCCACGTCCACATCAAAGCCGATGTCAGCAAATGCCGTCGCGATCACCTTGGCGCCGCGATCATGGCCGTCTTGGCCCATCTTCACGACCAACATACGTGGGCGGCGGCCTTCTTCTTCGGCAAATGCCTCAACACTTGCCTGAATGGCCGCAAAGCCTGCATCGCCTTCGTATGCGGCCCCATAGACCCCCGCGAGGGTTTTGACTTCGGCGCGGTGACGCCCGAATGCTTTTTCCATGGCCATACTGATTTCTCCTACAGTGGCACGTGCGCGCGATGCTTCAACGGCGGCCTCTAGCAAATTGCCGCCCTCATGCGCGCGGCGGGTCACCTCGTCCAATGTGGCCTGACAAACCGCGTCATCACGCGCAGCCTTTGTGGCCTCAAGCCGTTCAATCTGTGACAAGCGTACGGCCTCGTTGTCGATATCAAGGATATCAATCGGGTCTTCGTTGTCTTTGCGGTATTTATTGACGCCCACGACGACTTCGGTGCCGCGGTCGATCCCTGCCTGCCGTCTTGCGGCGGTTTCTTCGATCCGCAGCTTGGGCATGCCGGATGCGACCGCCTTGGTCATACCACCCAATTCTTCAACTTCTTCAATCAAGGCCCATGCCGCCTCGGCCAATTCATGGGTCATGTTCTCTACATAGTATGACCCTGCCAGCGGATCGATGACATTTGTCACGCCGGTTTCTTCTTGCAAAATCAACTGCGTATTGCGGGCAATGCGGGCACTGAATTCAGTGGGCAATGCAATCGCTTCGTCTAACGCGTTGGTGTGCAACGACTGCGTGCCGCCTAAAACAGCACTCATCGCCTCATAGGCTGTGCGGATGACGTTGTTGTATGGGTCTTGTTCCTGCAACGACACGCCAGATGTCTGGCAATGCGTCCGTAGCATCGAAGACTTAGGATCCTTGGGCTCAAATTCGGCCATGATCCGCGACCAAAGTAGGCGGGCGGCGCGCAGTTTTGCGGCCTCCATGAAAAAATTCATGCCAATGGCGAAAAAGAAACTTAGCCGACCAGCAAACTGATCCACATCCATGCCTCGCGCAATTGCGGCACGGACATATTCTCGTCCATCGGCCAGCGTATAGGCCAGCTCCTGCACCAAGTTCGCGCCCGCTTCTTGCATGTGATAGCCGCTGATCGAAATCGAGTTGAATTTCGGCATCTCGTCGGTCGTATATTCAATGATATCCGCGATGATCCGCATCGATGGTTCCGGCGGGTACACATAGGTATTGCGAACCATGAATTCTTTCAAAATATCATTCTGAATGGTGCCAGAGAGCACATTGCGAGGATGCCCCTGTTCTTCACCTGCCACGATAAAATTCGCCAAGATCGGGATCACGGCGCCATTCATGGTCATTGATACAGAAACTTTGT
>CBDTVI010000245.1:0-3021 GCA_965364065.1 uncultured Yoonia sp.
GGCCGAAAACCGCGCTTTGATCGTGCGCTTGGACGATATTGCAGCGCCTGATCTGACGGACCCGTCCGTGATCGCACAGCGCACTGCTTTGTCTGAAAACGCCGCTGCGGGCATCGCACAGGACATGTTCGAGGCATACGCGACTTCTTTGCAGCAACGCACCGACACGGATATCAATCAAGCGACGATCAACGCGGTCAACGCACAGTTCCAATAGGCTAAAATATGGCGCTTTTGCCCGACTACGACACGTTTGCCAAAGCCTATGACGCTGGTGCAAACCAAGTTGTCTACACCCGGATTGCCGCAGACCTCGACACGCCTGTGTCGTTGATGCTCAAGCTGTCGGGCGCGGGTAAGAACGCCTTTGTGCTGGAAAGTGTCACCGGCGGCGAAGTGCGCGGGCGCTATTCCATCGTGGGCATGAACCCGGATCTGATCTGGGATTGCCGTGGGACCACATCACGCGTCAACCGCAACGCGCGTTTTGATGACACCGACTTTGTCGCGATGGACCAAGACCCGCTCACTGCTTTGCGCGCCCTCTTGGCCGAAAGTCGGATTGATTTGCCTGCCGATTTGCCTGCCGCCTCTGCGGGACTGTTCGGGTATTTGGGCTATGACATGATCCGCCTGATCGAACATCTGCCAGACGTGAACCCTGATCCGCTTGGCCTGCCCGATGCGATGATGCTGCGTCCTTCGGTGGTCGCGGTGCTGGACGGTGTCAAAGGCGACGTGATCCTTGTGGCCCCTGCCTATGTGAACACAGGGCTGACAGCGCGGGCGGCTTACGCCCAAGCCGCTGAACGGGTGATGGACGCACAGCGCGCCCTTGAACGGCCTATGCCAAGTGCTGCACGCAACCTGTCTGATCCTGCACCTGTTGCTGCACCTGTCTCGAATTTTGCGCATGACGCCTATCTTGCGGCTGTCGAAAAAGCCAAAGACTATATCAAAGCTGGTGACATTTTTCAGGTCGTGCCGTCACAGCGCTGGACGCAAGAGTTTCGCGAACCTCCATTCGCGCTTTATCGCTCGTTGCGCCGCACTAACCCGTCGCCGTTCATGTTTTTCTTCAACTTTGGCGGCTTTCAAGTGATCGGGGCCAGCCCCGAAATCCTTGTGCGCGTATTCGGCTCCGAGGTCACAATCCGACCCATCGCAGGCACCCGTCCGCGCGGCGCCACGCCTGAGGAAGACAACGCCAACGAGGCCGATCTGATGGCCGACCAAAAAGAACTCGCAGAGCATTTGATGTTGCTGGACCTTGGCCGCAACGACACAGGCAAAGTCAGCAAAATTGGCACTGTGCGCCCGACAGAGCAGTTCATCGTCGAACGCTACAGCCATGTGATGCATATCGTCTCAAATGTGGTGGGCGAACTTGCCGACGACCAAGACGCGCTGAGTGCTTTTTTCGCGGGCATGCCTGCAGGCACCGTTTCAGGCGCTCCAAAAGTGCGGGCGATGGAAATCATCGACGAACTCGAGCCGGAAAAACGCGGTGTTTATGGCGGTGGTTGCGGGTACTTCAGCGCCAATGGCGACATGGACATGTGCATCGCGTTGCGCACAGCCGTTTTGCAGGACGAAAAGCTATATATTCAGGCGGGTGGTGGTGTTGTCTACGACAGCGATCCAGAGGCGGAATACCAAGAAACCGTGCACAAATCGAATGCGATCCGCAAAGCAGCCGCAGACGCCACGATGTTTCGTGACAGCGGGAATTAACCGCCCCTTACTGTGAAATGCGCGGCAATCCTGAACCACCCTCAGTAGGTGCTTCTTCCGCGCCTTCGACAGGTGTTTCGATCAAAAACTCGCTGCGATCCACCATGAGCGCTGATACCGGCCCCATCAAAATACCATCTCTTGCAGCGTCGCGCGCCCAGACACTTAACACATCCATTGTGCGTGGCTTAAGGCGGGCCACAATGATAGCACCACCTGATTGGCGCGCACGAAATCCCGCCTGATCGAGGGCGCGCAAGATTGCGCTGTTGCTTTCACCGGCCCCGTCAATATCGCGCGAAACAGTCGCAACGCGCACCTCGGCCCGTTCTGCGGCCCGTACCAATGATCCTAGGCCCTGCTGGACTGTCACCAACCCACGCCCTTCAGAGGCAAGTATCTGCATCACCTGCGCTGCGGCCAGACGGTCATTGCGCAGCACGCCTGTTCCGTCAGAAAACAACATACCCGCTTGCGGCAAAATCTCGAGTGCGGCAGCAAAAGCCACTTCAACATCACCAGGTGTTGCCCGATCAGGCAATGGCACTTGCATCGCTACCTCTGCGCCCGCCTCGCGGTAGGCTTCGGACCAGAGCGTCGCGTCTTCCATCAATGCGTTAACAGCAACCGTGGCGACAATACCGCTTTGCAAAACCTGTGCCGGACCATCAGTTAATGTCCCGTCATCAAGTAAGACAACGGCCACAACCGGCAGACCCTCTGGGTTTTCAAAAGCTGCGGCAAAACGCAGAATGGCTGGTGCATCAGGCGATAAATTGTCCTCGGGGGTGGCTTCGGTAGGCGCATCCCCTTCGGGAGTGTCGTCTTCCAGTGCAGGATCATCAAGTGGGTCGACTTCAAATGGTTCTGCACCGGAAGCTTCATTCGTAGGACCGCCATCGTCACGCCCAGCAGCTTCAACGCCCCCATCTGCCTGCACACCTGTCGGCACGCTGCGTGAAGCTTGAGCTGTTTGCGTCACCGCGACGTCGGTCGTTTGTGGCGCAAGCGCTGCGGGAGCGGGTGAAGCTACGGGTTCGGTCGTTGTTTCAGTTGCTTGCGCAGCAGGCTGCGTGTCCACAAGAGGTGTGTCAGGTACATTCGGTTGCTGCAATTCGTCTGATTCAAGAGGCGATGTCAGAGACGACTGCGACTCGCTCGGTGTGGCCGGCGCGGCCTCAATTTCCGGTGCGACAAGGGCCAGATCAGAGACAATCGTCGACGTATCAGGAACGACGGTAGCTTCTGCCATAGCAGTCACAACGGGCTCAGCGGTTGCTTGAGGAG
>CBDTVI010000246.1:0-2975 GCA_965364065.1 uncultured Yoonia sp.
TGCGCAATAGGTAGCCCGCGACCCCCATAATGACCAGATAGCTGTTCAATCCGTCGCAACGATAGGTTAGTTTGCCCCAAAGCAGGCAGGCGCAGAACGTAAAGGACACCATCTTGGCAAAATTTGACAGATATGTGCTGTCGCAGTTGATGGTGCTGTTTGGTTTTTTCAGCCTTGTGCTTGTGTTGGTCTATTGGATCAACCGCGCCGTGGTGCTGTTTGATCAACTGATTGCGGATGGTCAGTCGTTCAACATCTTTTTGGAATTCAGCGCGCTGTCCCTTCCCTCGGTCATTCAAATTGCGCTGCCCTTGGCCAGCTTTGCCGCTGCAATCTATGTGACCAACCGAATGACGACGGAATCAGAGCTTACAGTTGTGCAAGCGGCGGGGTATTCGCCATTCCGGCTTGCGCGTCCGGTGCTTTATTTTGGTTTGATCGTCGCCTTGCTGATGTCGATACTGATGCATTTTCTGGTCCCCATGAGCCTGACAAAATTGTCAGAGCGTCAGGCAGACATTACCCAAAACGTCACCGCTCGCCTGCTGACCGCAGGGCAGTTCCTAGAGCCAACAAACGGCGTTACCTTTTATGTCCGCGAAATCACGCCAACCGGGGCGCTGTCGGATATCTTTTTGTCTGACACACGCAGTGCAAACCGGCAGGTCACTTACACAGCATCGCAGGCGTTTCTTGTTCGGGGCCAAGGCACAACCCAGCTTGTGATGATCGACGGCATGATCCAGACCTATAGCGCCGCAGATCAGCGGTTATTCACCACAACATTTGATGATTTTGCCTTCAATATCGGCGCATTGACCGGCGGTGAAAGCAGCGGTGGTAGGCGCGATCGCGAACTATCAACACCAGAACTGCTGAACCCCACCCCTGCATTGGTCGCAGAAACGGGACGCTCTGCTGCGCGGTTAATCTCACGTGGCCATGACAGGTTCAGCCAATCACTGCTTGGCGCTGTGGCGGCGCTTGTTGGTTTTTCGGCGCTTATGGTCGGTGGCTTTAGCCGCTTTGGTGTCTGGAAACAGATCGTCTTTGCTATATTGCTGATCATCTTGGTCAAAGCCTTCGAGACCGTCGGCCTGAACATCGCCCGCTCCAATCCAGAGCTGTGGTTTGCCACGTATCTACAAAACATCATTGGCTTTATGATCGTGTGGTTTTTGTTGTTCTGGGCAGGGCGGCCCTATCTGTTCAAGCGTCGCATCAAAGAAGGTGCGCTGGCATGATTTTAGATTTCTATTTCGCACGCCGGTTTTTTATGACCTATTTGAGCGTCACCGGAGTGTTCTTTTTAATCATCATATCGGTCGATCTGGTCGAACAACTGCGCAAATTCTCGAACGCGGATGCAACAATGTGGGATGTCATCGTCCTGAGCCTTTTGAATGCTCCACGTGCGATCTACCGCATGATGCCGCTGATTATGATCTTGGCGGCTGTGTCATTTTTTCTGGCTCTGTCGCGATCGTCCGAGATGGTCGTGACGCGCGCCGCTGGGCGATCTGCGATGCGCGCGCTATTGGCGCCACTTGCGGTCACTTTGGCGATTGGTTTGGGCTGCGTGGGGGTACTTAATCCGATCGTGGCTGCGACCTCGAAGGCATATGAAACACGTGGCGATGCTTTGCGCGGCAGCAGCTCGATCTTGTCGCTGGGATCATCGGGTCTGTGGCTGCGCCAAGGCGACGATTCGGGGCAAACTGTGATCCGCGCACAAAGTGCCAATCTTGATGGCACCCGGCTGTCTGCTGTGACGTTTTTGACCTTTGATCCCGAAGGCAAGCCAGCACGGCGGATCAATGCGGGATCAGCAGAGCTTGCGTCAGGGGCATGGATCTTGCGCGGGGTGAAATCATGGCCCTTACTGGATGAACCCATCCCAGAGGCCGCAGCCATGAGGTTGCCCCAACTTTCGGTCCCTTCAACCCTGACACCCGAACAAATCCGCGACAGTTTCGGCACACCATCATCAATCCCGATCTGGGAATTGCCCGCCTTTATCGACCGTTTGCAGAAAGCCGGTTTTTCCGCGCAACGTCATTTAGTATGGTTTCATGGTGAATTGGCTTTACCTGCTTTTCTGGTTGCGATGGTCCTGATCGGGGCTAGCTTCACGCTGCGCCATCAACGTGGCGGTCGCACGGGACTGATGGTACTTTTCGCCGTCTTGTTGGCCTTTTTGGTCTATTTCATCCGCAACTTTGCCCAAGTCTTGGGTGAAAACGGCGAATTGCCAGCCCTTCTCGCGGCATGGGCGCCGCCATTGGCTGCAATCGGGATGTCGCTTGGCATCTTGTTGCATAACGAGGACGGGTGATGCGAACATTTGCCATTATCTTCCTGATTTTACTGCCTTTGCAGGTTTGGGCCCAAGGCGCCGCCACGCTAATCGCGGACAGTGTGCGCCTGAACGGACAAGATCAGTTGATCGCCAACGGCAACGTTGAAGTCCTGTTTGACGGCAGCCGGTTGACCGCCAGTGAAATCCTATATGACCGCAACAGCGATACGCTGCAAATTACGGGGCCGATCTTTATCCTCGCAAACGATGGCACCATTTTGACAGCCGACCGCGCCACATTGGATCCACGTCTTGAAAACGGAATTCTACAGGGTGCGCGCATTGTCTTGGACCAGCAGCTACAACTGGTGGCCGCCCAGATCGACCAACAAGGGCGTTATTCACAGCTTTATAAGACGTCTGCGACCTCTTGCCGGGTTTGTGGAACAGGACCGCCACTGTGGGAAATCCGCGCAGAGCGGGTGATCCGTGACGCGCAAGAACGTCAACTTTACTTTGAAAATGCAACCTTTCGCGTACGCGGTGTGCCGATCTTGTGGCTGCCCCGAATGCGCCTGCCAGACCCAACACTGTCGCGCGCAACAGGTCTTTTAATTCCAGAGCAGCGCAACACAACGCAGCTTGGGCCAGGTATCAAACTGCCCTATTTCATCAA
>CBDTVI010000247.1:0-2954 GCA_965364065.1 uncultured Yoonia sp.
ATCATATTGTTCGTATTGGTATCCTGACGCTGTTCAAATACCTGTCCAAATGATTGAAAGGAAACTGAAATGGCCTACACTTATGACCGCATCCTGAAAAACGCCGACATTGATGACGCGGAATCGCGCATCCGCAATGCGTTGGCCGATAAGGGTTTTGGTATTCTGACTGAGATTGACGTCAAGGCGACGATGAAAAAGAAGATCGACGCCGATATGGAACCCTACCGCATCCTTGGTGCCTGCAACCCGCAAATGGCCCACAAGGCCATCGGGATTGAGCCACGGGTGGGCGCGATGCTGCCCTGCAACGTCATCCTGCGTGAAGTCGACGGCGGCATAGAGATCAGCGCCATAGACCCCGTGGCATCGATGCAGGCCATCGACAACGACCAGCTGCACATGGTCGCGGGCGAAGTCCGAGACATGATGCGCGCGGCTGTTGACGCCGCCTGACGGAAGAATATTTCGACAATACCTGACCTTCCGGCAACTGAAACCAATGGGGTTGGAGGGAGTCGACGCAATGATGCTGCCTCAGGTTTTTCTCCGCCCTTAGTGCCGAAATGTGCATGATGCAGCATTGGTCACAAACGGCCCACACTGGCATTGGCATCGAGCTTAATCGCACGCGAACCCATGTTGCAGAGACGTTGCAGAAAACAAAAGCCGCCCCTAGGAGCGGCTTTTTACTCTTTTGATATTAAAGAGATGAATTGGCTCCGGCGGTAGGGGTCGAACCTACAACCAATTGATTAACAGTCAATCACTGTCGCGCCGCTGATGTCCCGCCTTGGTATTGGATGGGAGCTAGGCTGATATCGGTTGGAAGCTGATTGAATAACGGTAAGAAGTAAACTGGCAATGGGTTGGAAAGGCCATTTTGGAGCTGAACGCAGGCTCGAATTCAGCGTGGGTTGGAGTGTGCAGGGATCTACGTGCCCGAGAATATACGGCAAGCTGAATTACTCCGCTGTTGGCTCAGAGACAAATGGAAAGACGCCCATGTCGATCGACGCTCGATTGTGCGGTCGGGTCCTGGTTCTATTCGGGAACCGAATATCGTCAATTCACTCGTTCAGATACTTGAAGAAAACGGTTGGCTTGAGCGGGTGACATCTGGTGCTCTGGTCGATGGGAAATCAGTCGAACTGGCCTGGCGTGTGGTGCGACCGTGACAGCGAACCCACATTTTGACGTCGTGGCTGCAATGCACCGCTGGCGTGAACGAGAGCATTTGAAAAAGGAGCACTCTGCGCACAGCGAAACGCGATCAAAGTCGCAAATGTCGCAAGAGTCGCAGGGGGTGCGTGTCATCGGCGAGGCGTTCCCGCAGCTCAGCGGCATTTATGGCGAGATCAGAGATGAGTATGAGGAACGTGCTGCAATCATGGAATACGATGGAGGCTATACGCGCCGAGAGGCTGAGTGTTTGGCGTTTGACCTGATTGATACCAAATATTCACCGTTTCCCTGCCCATAACAATCGCGGGTCCTTCTGGAGTGATGTTACGTGGGTATATTCGCACCCCGTCGCATTGGGCGGTTCTGAAAATCAGGAAGGTGGTTTTTTGAGTTGTGGTTGTTGTTGGCCGGACACCTCGAATGCTTCGCCACAGCTAGTTGCGGCGGCCAATTCGGGAAGCGGCCATCGTCGTTACATGATAGATTTTCACTTTCGCGGTTTGCGATGGATTGGCCATTGGTTTAGCGGATGGTACCAAGACGCAAAGACTGGACGGGATCGCCATGTCAATTCTCCAGATTGCATCACTTCTTATCGTGCTGGCCGGTGCCTTCGGGGCCATAAATTATCTTTTCCTAAGATTGCCATCTGCAATCGGCATCCTTGTCGTGGCACTTGTTGCGTCTTTCGCGATTATTGCCACGGACGCCATATTCCCAACACTGACTGTCGAGGAACAAATCCGCGCGCAGGTGCTAGAAGTGGAATTTTCCGAGGCACTGTTGGAGGGCATGCTGGGCCTACTACTGTTTGCCGGTGCGTTGCATGTCAAACTTTCGGATCTGCGCAAAGCCTGGCTGGTGATTTTTCTGATGGCGACAATCGGCGTTGGCGTTTCAACTGCCATCGTAGGCTTCGGCTTCAGTTGGATCACTGGTATGCCTCTGATGATCGCTCTCGTCTTTGGCGCGCTGATTTCACCCACCGACCCGGTCGCAGTACTGGGCGTGCTCCGAGAAGCAGATCTCCCAAAATCGCTGGAAACCAAGATCGCAGGGGAAAGCCTCTTCAACGATGGCGTCGGCTACGTAGTCTTTCTCGTGCTCGTTGGGCTCGCGTTTCCCTCCGGCGACAACCATGGGGCGGGCCTCACGGGCGCCGCGCTGCTGTTCATGCAAGAGACGCTGGGCGGGGCGATCCTGGGCCTCGTTCTCGGCTGGCTGACCTTTCGGGTCATGCGTCTGATCGACGATTATTCTCTGGAGGTTCTGATCACCCTCGGTCTTGCCTTTGGTGGCTACGAACTGGCCGTGTGGCTCCATGTCTCAGCGCCCATCATGGCGGTCTGTGCAGGGCTTTTGATCGGTGATATTGGCGCCAAACACGGCATGTCAGAAGAAACCCGCCAATACGTCGAAGCCTTCTGGAAGTTGGTAGATGAAATCCTGAACGCAGTGCTGTTCCTGATGATTGGGTTTGAGGTCTTCGCAGTGGCATTTGAAATCGACTTCCTGATCTCGGGCTTTATGGCAATCGGACTTGCCCTTCTGGCTCGGCTCGCCGCCGTCTCAATCCCGGTGCTGGTCTTGAAACCCTTCCGAACATTCAGCAGGGGCGTCATCCCGATTATGACCTGGGGCGGCCTAAAGGGCGGTATTTCCGTCGCGCTGGCACTGTCGCTGCCCGACGGCGAATGGAAACCTTTGATCCTTACCGTCACTTATATCGTCGTGATCTTCTCTATCATCGTGCAGGGGTTGACCGTGAC
>CBDTVI010000248.1:0-2953 GCA_965364065.1 uncultured Yoonia sp.
TTCCGGGGCGTTTGCCGGGAACTGATTTTCAGTTCGTGCTGCGGCGCGCCCACAAAGATGGAGCCACTGCGCTATCGGAACGTGTGCGTTTCCCTGATCGTCGTCCGCCCGATAGGCGGGCTGATGAGGGTTTTTTGCGCGCTATACTGGAAAGCTTCGGCGAAGATCCGTTCGTGCGCGGCAATCTGGATGCGGGGCGGCTTAGCTGGTTATTCGGACGCGAAGTGATCCCAGCCGAAGACCCGTTCGATCCTGCCAGCTATGAAGCAATGCTGCGGGTCGACCTGAAAGTGATAAAGCAAACATTCCCAGATTTGTTGGGCCTATGATGATGCCTGTCTCCCAAACGATTGCGGCAAGAAATGCCCAATTTGAGCGAGAATTCGCCGATATTCGACCTGTCGGTCATGCGCGCTTTCTTTGGGCGCAAAGCTGCGGCATCGTCAATTTAACAACAAAGGGTTCCAGCAAACTTGATGTTGTTAAATCTCTATACCGTTACCCTTCCCCTAATCGGCCTGCTTACTCACCAAGCGGGCCGATAACGGATTCTTGCCTAAATTCGGATCAGGCTGAGTATGATATTGGATATCAGACCGATTTGGGGTTTGTTGGGCGCAGTGGTCGCATCAATTGTGATGCACCTTCAGAAACAACGATAGGTTTAAGATTATGCAAAAGACATCAATCATCCTCGCGGCAGTTGCAGTATTCGGTTTGGCTGGTTGCCTCAATAACGATGTGGAACGCGGCGTGGCCGGCGCAGGTGCGGGCCTTGTGGCTGCTGAACTGCTTGGCACGGACCGTACAGGTTCAATGGTTGTCGGTGCGGCAGCTGGCGTTTTCTGTGATGACGCGGGCATTTGCCGCTAATTTAGCTAACTGCGCTCTCGCTGGGCGTACTACTTTCAGAAACCGCGGCCAGGGTGCGTCCTTGGCTGCGGTTTTTTAGTTTCGGGGGACGAAAGATTATGTTCAAGAAAATTCTAATTGCTAACCGTGGCGAAATTGCCTGCCGTGTCATCAAGACTGCGCGAAAGATGGGCATCAAAACTGTTGCGATCTATTCCGATGCGGATCGCAATGCGCTGCATGTGAAAATGGCTGATGAAGCCGTGCATATCGGTCCGTCCCCTGCGAACCAATCCTACATTGTCATCGAAAAGGTGATGGAGGCGATCAAGAAAACTGGCGCAGAGGCTGTGCACCCCGGCTATGGTTTCCTGTCCGAGAACCCGAAATTTGCTGATGCTCTGGCAGCTGCAGGCGTTGTATTTATCGGCCCCCCAAAAGGTGCGATCGAAAAGATGGGCGACAAAATCACGTCCAAGAAAATCGCCCAAGAAGCTAATGTCTCCACTGTCCCTGGCCACATGGGTTTGATCGAAGACGCCGAAGATGCGGTGAAAATAGCGAACAAAGTGGGTTACCCGGTGATGATCAAAGCCTCTGCCGGTGGCGGCGGTAAGGGTATGCGGATCGCGTGGAACGACACTGAGGCGCGTGAAGGTTTTCAATCCTCTAAGAACGAGGCAGCCAACAGCTTTGGCGACGACCGGATTTTCATCGAAAAATTCGTCACTCAGCCACGTCATATCGAAATTCAGGTCCTCGCCGATGGACATGGCAATGCCGTTTATCTGCATGAACGCGAGTGCTCGATCCAGCGCCGTAACCAGAAAGTCATTGAAGAGGCTCCAAGCCCGTTCTTAGACGAAGAAACCCGCAAAGCTATGGGCGAGCAGTCCGTCGCATTGGCCCAAGCCGTTGGCTATACCAGCGCTGGAACAGTCGAGTTCATCGTCGATGGCAACCGCAAATTCTATTTCCTTGAGATGAACACGCGTTTGCAGGTGGAACACCCTGTGACCGAATTGATCACGGGCATCGACCTTGTCGAGCAGATGATCCGCGTGGCCGCTGGTGAAAAGTTGCCGTTCGCCCAAGAGGACCTTAAAATCAACGGTTGGGCGATGGAAAGCCGTCTGTATGCCGAAGACCCGTACCGTGGGTTTTTGCCATCCATTGGCCGCCTGACCCGCTACCGCCCACCTGTCGAAGAGGCGACGCCGACGCGCGCTGTACGCAATGACACTGGCGTCTTTGAAGGCGGCGAGATCAGCATGTATTACGATCCCATGATCGCCAAGTTGTGCACATGGGGGCCTGATCGCGCGACTGCGATTGAAGAAATGCGCCTTGCACTGGACGGGTTCGAGTTGGAAGGGATCGGTCACAACTTGCCGTTCTTGGCGGCGGTTTATGACCATCCAAAATTCACCAGCGGCAACATGACAACAGCCTTCATCGAAGAAGAATACCCCGATGGGTTTGATGGTGTGGCGCTGAACAATGAGGCTTGCATGCGGATCGCTGCGGCATCTGCGGCGATGCACCGTGTCGCTGAAATCCGGCGCACTCGTATTTCAGGCCGTATGGACAACCATGAACGCCATGTTGGCAATGATTGGGCCGTCAAGCTGCAAGGCGAAGCCCATGATGTCACCATCAACGCCGATAAATCCGGTGCAGATGTCGTGATCGGAAAGCGCATCTTGCGCGTCGAAAGCAATTGGACGCCCGGTGATCCGCTGGCGCGCTTGATGGTTGATGGCACACCTTTGGTGCTGAAAATCGGCAAAATATCGGGCGGCTTCCGCGTGCGTTACCGTGGCGCTGACGTCAAAGTCCATGTGCGCACACCGCGTCAGGCTGAACTTGCGGGATTGATGCCTGAAAAGGTGGCCCCTGATACGTCGAAATTCTTGCTGTGCCCAATGCCCGGTTTGATCGTGAAGGTCGATGTGGCTGAAGGCGACGAGGTGCAGGAAGGCCAAGCCTTGTGCACTGTGGAAGCCATGAAGATGGAAAACATCCTGCGTGCCGAACGCAAAGGCGTGGTCAAAAAGATCAACGCGGATGCGGGCGACAGCTTGGCTGTGGACGAAGTGAT
>CBDTVI010000249.1:0-2889 GCA_965364065.1 uncultured Yoonia sp.
GAACTCCCGACCTCGTCATTACCAATGACGCGCTCTACCACTGAGCTACCACAGCATCTTTGGATCGGGGAATTAGACGTAATCCGACTTTGGTGCAAGCCCTCTCTGGACGGTTTTTGCCCTTGTTGCTAACAGGGGTACCATGAGCGACAAACACACCAAGAACAAAGCAGATAAGACCGCCAAGACCCGAGAAGATCGGTTGAAGGCGGCGTTGAAGGCCAATATGGCCAAACGTAAGGCTCAAGCCCGCACGCGCGCAGGCACAGCAAAAGAGAAAGAGTAGCAGGCATGGATTCAATCGTCGTCACTGGTGGCACCCCGCTTCAAGGCAAAATCGCAATTGCGGGCGCTAAGAACGCTGCATTGGCGTTGATGCCTGCAACGCTATTGTCAGAGGAGCCATTGACCCTGACCAATGCACCGCGCTTGTCAGACATCAAAACAATGACGGCACTTCTGCAATCCTTGGGTGTCGAAGTCACGTCGATGCAGGATGGCAAAGTGCAGGTCCTGTCCAGCCACGACATGACTTCCACCACAGCCGATTATGAAATCGTGCGTAAGATGCGCGCGTCCAACCTTGTGCTTGGCCCCCTGCTGGCCCGCCACCACCAAGCGATTGTATCGCTGCCGGGCGGCTGTGCCATTGGTGCGCGCCCCATGGATATTCACGTCACAGCACTCGAGGCGATGGGCGCAGAGATCGAACTCAAAGACGGCTACCTTCATGCAGTGGCCAAGGGCGGGCTGAAAGGCGCGCGCGTTCCGCTGCGTTTTGCCTCTGTTGGGGCCACTGAAAACGTCCTCATGGCCGCGACTTTGGCCAAAGGCACCACAGTCATCGAAAATGCAGCCCGCGAGCCAGAGATCGTGGACCTCGCCCAATGCCTACGCCGCATGGGCGCGCAGATTGAGGGCGAAGGAACCAGCACGATTACCATTCAAGGCGTCGACAGCCTTGGCGCCGCGACCCATCCTGTTGTCACTGACCGAATTGAACTCGGCACCTATATGCTGGCCCCTGTCTTTGCGGGTGGCGAGGTTGAATGCCTTGGCGGTCGCCTTGATCTGGTCGGGTCCTTTGTTGAAAAACTGGACGCCGCAGGCGTGGACGTGACCGAGACACCTGATGGTCTTAAGGTGAAACGCCGGACTGACCGCGCCATGGCCGTGGATATCACAACCGAAGTCTTCCCCGGCTTCCCAACTGATTTGCAAGCGCAGATGATGGCGATGCTTTGTACCGCACAAGGCACATCGGTCTTGGAAGAAAAAATCTTTGAAAACCGCTTTATGCATGCCCCTGAACTGATCCGCATGGGCGCCGACATCGAAGTTCACGGCGGCGTGGCAACTGTCAAAGGTGTTGACCGCCTCAAGGGTGCGCCCGTGATGGCCACGGACCTGCGCGCTTCCGTGTCGTTGATCCTTGCAGGACTTGCCGCCGAAGGCGAGACTAAAGTCAGCCGCATTTACCACCTTGATCGCGGCTACGAGCATATTGAAGACAAGCTGAGCGCTGTAGGGGCCAAGATCGAAAGGGTTTCAACATGACCGACGACGCAACATTCGAGGACGGACGTGAAGCCCCGTTGCGGCTCAAGGCACTTGATACAGATGATTTGGCTGTAATGGCCGCACTGGTGCAAGACGCGGTCTTTCCGGCGTCCGAAATGAAGTGGGACGCCAAAGCGCGCCGGTTTGCGATCCTGTTGAACCGTTTTCGCTGGGAGGATGCCGACAACGCCCGTCTGCGCAAACGCAGCTTTGAGCGGGTCCAGTCGCTACTGGTCATTGAAGACGTGATGAAGGTCCAAAGCCAAGGTGTTGATAAAGCCGATCCTGACATGGTCTTTTCGCTGCTTTCCATCGATTTTGAAGCTGGTGAAGACGGCACAGGCCGCGTTGCGCTAACGCTCGCGGGGGACGGTGTCATCGGGCTTGAAGTCGAAGCGCTTGAGGTGCTTTTGCGCGATGTCACGCGCCCCTATATCGCACCATCCTCCAAGGCCCCGTCGCACCCAGAATAAGACAATCCGCGCCGATACGTTGAAGCACCCCGCCCTGCCCGCTATGTCGTGCGTCCAAGGAGTTTGCGATGCCACAGTTTCTATCCACATCTGATCCCGATTTCGAGGTTCGCTTTACCGCCCTGCTGGGTGCCAAACGCGAAGACAGCCCCGAAGTGGACAATATCGTCGCCGACATCATTGCCGATGTACGCGCGCGCGGTGATGCGGCCGTTCTGGACCTCACTGCAAAGTTTGATCGACTGGAACTAACCGCTGACACCATGCGCTTTAGTGAGGCTGAAATCGCTTCCGAATGCGCGAAAGTTGATGACGCAGATCGGGCAGCCTTGGAACTGGCCGCAGAACGCATCCGTGCTTATCACAGCCGCCAGATGCCCGCAGATGCGATGTGGACCGACGAGATCGGCGCGACGCTTGGCTGGCGCTGGACGCCCGTGTCAGCGGCGGGGCTTTATGTGCCCGGCGGCACCGCATCATATCCATCTTCGGTGCTAATGAATGCGATTCCCGCCAAGGTCGCTGGCGTGCAGCGGTTGGCGATTGTCGTGCCAACACCTGATGGCGTGACGAACCCGCTGGTGTTGATGGCCGCGCGCATTGCTGGCGTGGATGAGATTTACCGCATTGGCGGCGCGCAGGCTATTGCGGCCCTTGCTTACGGCACCCAAACAATTGCGGCGGTTGATAAGATAACCGGACCCGGGAATGCTTATGTGGCCGCAGCCAAGCGCCGTGTCTTTGGCAAAGTCGGCATTGATATGATCGCAGGCCCGTCCGAGATTCTCGTGATTGCGGACAAAGACAACGATCCCGATTGGATCGCCCTTGATCTGCTAAGCCAAGCCGAACACGA
>CBDTVI010000250.1:0-2876 GCA_965364065.1 uncultured Yoonia sp.
ATGCCGAGACGCGCCGGGCAGAGGCGCTTGCTACATGGCTCTCTATTCAGGAAAATGTCCGCCAAATCGATCCTGCCAGCGAATCTACAGCGCGTATGGCGCAAATCAACGGACTTGAGGGCGAACGCCAGCGGCTTGATCTGGTGCTACAATCGCGCCTGAATGTGGACCGCCCGAGCGAAGTTCAAGTTGAATCGCTGCGCGCCCAGATCAGCAACATCGATGATCTTATTTCAGATTTGCGCGATCAGTTGACAGGCGGCAATGGTGGTCAGACATCATTGGCAGCCCGCAACACCGAACTGCGCACCGCAGAAGAGAATTACAGCTTTCAAACTATCATGGTTCAGCAGGCCCTGACACAGATGGAAACGGCCCGCATTGAAGCAAACAGGCAAGTTCGCTATCTATCGCAAAGTGTGCGGCCGGTGATCCCCGATGCAGCAGCCTATCCGCGCGCATTTGAAAACACGATTTTGGCTTTCATTATATTCGCAGGCGTCTACCTGATGATTTCATTGACGGCTTCAATCCTTCGCGAACAGGTAAGCTCTTAATGCATGAATTTGATATCGGCGCACTGACCGTCAGCAACGATCTTCCGCTTTTGGTGATCGCGGGGCCTTGCCAGCTTGAAGGCATCGACCACGCGCAAATGATCGCCGGAAAAATGGCTGAGGTATGTGCCGCGCATGGCGCGCAGTTCGTTTTCAAAGGGTCTTACGACAAGGCCAACCGCACATCACTGGGCGGCAAACGCGGCCTTGGCATGGACGAAGGACTGAAGGTCATGCAGTCCGTCAAAGATAGCATCGGCTGTCCGGTTCTCACAGACATCCACGCTCCTGAGCATTGCGCAACAGTCGCGGCGACTTGTGACATCATGCAGATCCCGGCGTTTTTGTGCCGCCAGACTGACTTGTTGCTCGCGGCGGGTGAAACAGGTGCTGTGATCAACGTGAAGAAAGGTCAGTTCTTGGCCCCTTGGGACATGCCCAATGTCGTCGCCAAGATCGAAAGCACGGGCAACAAACGGATTATGCTGACAGAACGTGGTTCTTCGTTTGGCTATAACACATTGGTCGCTGATATGCGGTCTCTGCCCACTATGGCCAAGACGGGGTATCCTGTGGTCATGGACGCGACCCATTCGGTCCAGCAACCCGGGGGCATGGGCGGATCAACAGGTGGGCAGCGAGAATTTGCCCCTGTGATGGCACGCGCAGCAGTGTCGCTTGGTATTGCAGCCGTCTTCATTGAAACGCACGAAGACCCCGACAATGCCCCCTCTGATGGGCCCAATATGATCCCGCTGGATCAAATGGACGCAGTCATCAAAAGCTTGATGGGTTTTGATCGTTTGGCAAAAGCTGATCCTCTTCGGGTGTGACAGACTGATCTGACCTGCTATGCATTGCGCATAGCTTAATGGATTTTTGCCATGCGTCTTCTTCTTGCCTTAGCCCTTTTTCTAACTTGCGCGCTTCCCAGCGCGGCGCAAGAGGCCTCTGGTCCGATCACGACCGAGAATTCAGCGCAACAGGATGCAGCAATCGCGGTCCGCATTCGCGAGATTCTGACAGAGCTTGAAATTTACGAGGACGTCACCGTCACCGTGAACGAAGGCGTCGTCACTTTGCGAGGAACGACAACCTCCAGCCTTGATGCCACTCAGCTTGACCCCCTCGCAGCCCGCGTCCTAGGCGTCGTGGCGGTGCGCAACCAAGTCACCGAAACAACAGATCTGGTACGCAGGCTTGACCCAGCAATGGACCGTTTTCGGGCGCGCATTGATCAGATCATTGTCTTTTTACCGCTGGCATTGGTCGCAGCGGTGGTCTTTGGCATCGTCGTGGTCGTAGGATTTGCCGTTGCAAGGCTACGGCAACCTTGGGAGCGTCTGGCCCCCAATGCCTTTGTTGCGGACATTTATCGGCAACTGATGAGAATCAGTTTCGTAATTTTTGGCATCATTATTGCGCTGGATATTATGAACGCAACTGCGCTGCTCAGCACGATCCTTGGGGCGGCTGGTATTATCGGTCTGGCCTTGGGCTTTGCAGTACGCGACACAGTAGAGAATTTCATCGCTTCTGTGATGCTGTCGTTCCGGCAACCGTTCCGGCCCAATGATACGGTCGAAATTAACGGCGATACCGGCAAGGTCATCCGCCTGACCAGCCGCGCCACAATCCTTTTGTCCTTCGATGGCAATCATATACGCATCCCCAACGCCGTTGTCTTTAAAAGCCGGATCATCAACTATAGCCAAAATGTTGAACGGAGATTCCTGTTTTCGGTCATGGTGGAACGGGCTGCTGATTTGCAAGAAACCCGCAACCTAGTTGCTGACACTGTGCAAGATTTGCCGTTTATACTGACCGAACCCGCTGCACAGACGTGGATCGAAGCCCTTCACCCATCCGGCGTCGAATTGGTGATCACAGGGTGGGTCGATCAAAATGCCACGTCGATTGTCCGCGCCAAAGGCGAAGCATTGCGCCAAGTCAAACTCGCAATCCAAGCCGCAGGCATCGCGATGCCCGATGCGACCCAAACCATCGAAATCAAACGTGACCGGAAGTCCGTGCCGCCAGAACCGTTTGAAAGTACCCGTGTAGAAGAAGTAGGCGCCACCGATGACGCCGCACTTGAGCGTATTGTCGACGCCGAACGCGACCTAGAAAGCACCGAAGATCTGTTGCGCGAAGACAGTCTAAAAGAATAGACGATTTTCTTTGCAAACGGGGCTTGATCCGCCGCCGCCTTCGCAGTATCCAGCCCCACGCTGATGGGGTGTAGCCAAGCGGTAAGGCAATGCTTTTTGGTAGCATGTACCGTAGGTTCGAATCCTACCACCCCAGCCAGCGTCTTCC
>CBDTVI010000251.1:0-2872 GCA_965364065.1 uncultured Yoonia sp.
TTTTGCCTTCTTGGATGCCTTTGTTTTCAGCTTCGGTGCGGCTGCTGTCTTTTTGACCACAGGTGACTTCTTTTCAACATCTGATGCAAAGTAAGGCGCCATCAAAGCACGCTGGGCCTGAAATGTTTGATCAATGACAACATCTGCAAGACGCATCTGCTGCACAATCACGGCGCTTGCGGCGGTCATGGTTTGGGCGGAAAGTGTTAATGTAAATGCGGGCGTCATACGATTCCCCTTTTTAAGCTATGTGAATTTACCCCATTATAGCTCAAATCATGCGGCAGTGCAGCATAATTCTGCAGTGCAGCAAAATACCGCACATAAAGGGCGCCCTTAAGCGCCCTTTTGCCGTGCCCACCATTCACAAACTAGCCTGTTTGATCCATCCGCACGCCGTATCGCACGCGCCCTTTGACGGCACTGCCCCAATTTAAATGCACATCGCGGCGATCGCTGCCCTGTTCACTAAGTGACCACGGAAGATCATGAACGCTAGCACCGCTCGCATTGGTCACCGCCCCCGACGGCATCACGCTTTCAACAGACAGCGCGTAGCCTTCAAAAGGCAGCGCATTGCGCGTTTCCAATACCCAAGTGGACGCCTCGGTATTTTGCTCAAACGACAACGTCGCAGGGTTTGACACCGGCTCGTTTACGTTGTGGAACGTATTGGCCGAGAACGCGAAACTGCGGGTCCGGCTATAGTCAAGATCGGCGAATGTCGTATCCACATGTTCGACCCGATCAATGCGGCCATTGAGCGAACGAAAGACGTTTCCAACAACCGCAAACCCATTGATGAAGTGCCCCGGGCCGTACGGTTTAATCACGATGAAATTGAACCAATCAGCCACATCGTTGGTTGTGAACATGTTGCCCGTGATCGTCAGACCGCCAAAGGAAAACTGCGACCCAAAGGCAGGCGCGCTTGAATGCTCATTGGTCCATTCGATAAAGTTGTTGTCGCAATAATTGCCCGTGAAAATCGTCTTGGGATTGGGCAACGTAATAATGATGCCACCCTTGCGTACACCGTTGATTTCATCATCGCCGTGGAACCAGTGGTTGCCCGCAATCAAGTTGCCAGAGCCTGCCAAAACACAAAAGTGCTTGAACTTGCTGGTGCGGTTGTTGCGGATTTTGACGTCATTCGCATTCGCATTGAAACCAACACTCACGCGGTCGGCGACGGGGATCGCTTGTTCATCTGAAATTAACTGACACCGATCAATCATCATCCCCTGACACCCACGACCAGGCGATGTAATGCCGCGATCTTTGGGCTTGTTCACAAAGCAATCACGCACGTGGAAGGTAAAGCCGTCCGGCGCCAACAATATGCCACTGGCAACACCGCGGCCCTGAAATTCGATATCGTCCAGAACGAATTGGCTCAGCTTTTCGTAGCCGGAAAAATCAAGCATGTATTGAAAGCGGGTGAAGGTGAAAACCTGCGTGCCTTCGGCGTCAAACAATGGACGGCTAAGTTCAATCGTTTGTGCGCTGACGTTGACTGCGCTGACATAAATCTCTCGACCAACGCCATTTCCCTGCACCAATGATCCAACCGCGATGCTGGCCGCATCCACGACATTGGTGAGCCGATTGTCGTCAGCAGCGGAATAGCTTGCCTGTGACGTCACTTCGACCGTGTTCCATGCTGCCCCGTCAGCAGGCTGGAACTGGCCATTGCGGATCACACGGCGGGTCTCAAAGCGGGTTCGCGATGGATCGGCGGCCTGCATGTCAACGGGTTCAGACAGCTGAACACGCCGCCCGCATAGATCAAGTGAGTCGTGATCCGAGAAGTTGATCAACGCCTGATAGGCCTTCTTGAACGCGACCTCTTCGTCCTGAAACGCCGCCAGATATGCGTTGTAATCATAGTCACGCTGCAGGATGAACCGGTAGCTTGGGGATTGAATGATCCGTCCCTCAAATCGCACAGGGCTTTGCATCGTGACGTGGCTTTCCAGCAGATAGTCACCTGCAGGCACCATCACGGTTTGACCGTCAGCGGCATTGTCGGCCGCATTGAATGCTGCACTATCATCGGTCACACCGTCGCCCTTTGCACCATAATCGCGCACATCGACAAGGCCAACCAAATCGCGGGTAAACACCGATGACACATCTTCGATTTTGATGTCATCGATGCGCACCAGACCACCGCTAGGGCCTGTCAGATCAAGACCGATATGCCCGTATTGCGCACCTGACCAAGGCAGGTCGACGCCAGCACGGTCCGCTGTCGCGATGATCGCTTTGATCTCGACGACAGCGCCATAGGTCGTCAATTGAACCGCAGGGCCAGCTTGCACGAGGCCGGACGCTTGGACGCCACCAGCAGCGCCTGCCCAGCCCGCAATTGCCACGGCTGGCAAAGGGCCTGCAACCGCTTTGACGCGTGCTGTGACTTGCAAATAACACCCCGCTAGAATGGGTGTTTCGCCCATAAAGCGCAGCTTGGTCGTCGGGTCTGATTTCAGAATTTCGAGGCATCCCGAGAAATCCTGATCGGCGGCGACAAATACGCCTGACCCACTGATCGCATAACTTGGTGACCCCGGTGTGCCTTCTCCGCTGGACCATAGTGCCAGACCTGCAGAAAACGGCAACGGATCAAACGCGATCCCGTCTGTAATTGCTTTGTTCATCAAGTAACCCTCTTGGTTGGTGCGCAAAAGGTCTGGGCGCAATGCCACAGACCGCTCGCTTGAGGGGTAACCGTCAGAGATAAAATGATCCTAAGCGCACCGTGACGGTACGCAGCGCAACACCGGGCGGGCGACTAGGCCCCGACGTCGGGGCGCGCTAGCAATTGCACGCCGTTGATTTGCCAACCATCAGTTGATTCAATCATCTGATA
>CBDTVI010000252.1:0-2838 GCA_965364065.1 uncultured Yoonia sp.
GACGCTGCCGTCTTTGCCGCAGCTGTCGCTGATTGGCATGTCGCGAATGCGGGAAACCGCAAGATCAAGAAAGATGGCGCAGGGCTGCCACACCTCGATTTTGCGGAAAATCCCGATATCTTGGCGACTGTATCGCAGATGAAGGATGGGCGCCCTAAACTGGTCGTCGGGTTCGCTGCCGAAACCGACGACGTGATTGCGAATGCGACCGCAAAGCGGCTGCGCAAACAATGTGATTGGATTGTCGCCAATGATGTATCCCCTGAAACAGGGATCATGGGCGGAACCGAAAATGCGGTCACGCTGATTTCAGAAGATGGGGCTGAAAGCTGGCCGCGCATGGGCAAGGACGCAGTCGCGGCAAAGCTGGCGGCGCGTATCGCAGAGGCCCTCGCTTGACTGTGAACATCCAATTTCAATGGGACGCGGATGCGGATCAAACCCTCGGCTTGCCGTCCTATGAAACAGCAGGTGCCGCCGGTGCAGATTTGCGCGCAAACTTGGCGGGTCAAGATGCGCTAACGCTCGCGCCGCTGGGCCGTGCTTTGGTGCCAACCGGTCTGCGCATGGCGATCCCCTTGGGGTTTGAAGTACAGATCAGGCCGCGGTCCGGTCTTGCGCTGAAACATGGTGTCACGCTGGCCAACGCGCCGGGGACGATTGATAGCGATTATCGCGGACTACTTGGGGTTATCTTGATTAATTTGGGCGATAAGGACTTCACAGTGACCCACGGCATGCGGATTGCGCAGATGGTGGTTGCACCCGTGGTGCAGGCGGATTTTGAGGTGGTGCAGGATTTGGACGAAACGGTGCGCGGCGCGGGCGGATTTGGATCAACTGGCCAATGATTATGGTCGGCACAATGGCGATTACCTTGTGGGTGATTGGGGTGGCGATGAAGGTTCCTAGCGCTGTGCGCTGGAACATGATGGCGATTTTAATAGGCGCGGTGATTTTGGGTCACCTTATTTTGCCGAACGGGCATCCTTTGCGGATGGCGACGGGCGGTGACGCACGGCTATGGGCGATTATTTTTGTCTTCGCTCTTTTGATCTGGGGTTATCGCAAGTTGCTTGGAAAGTTGCGCATGCGGGTTGCGAAAAACGAGGCACCCGTGGTGCAGTCCGGCAGTTTTTCCGAGACTGAACTGGACCGCTACGCCCGTCACATCATCCTGCGCGAAGTGGGTGGCCCGGGCCAAAAGGCGCTGCGCAATGCGCGTGTTTTGGTTGTTGGGGCCGGTGGGCTGGGCGCACCTGCGTTGCAATATCTTGCGGCTGCCGGTGTTGGCACAATTGGTGTGATCGACGATGATATTGTTGAAAATGCCAATCTACAACGACAGGTTATTCATCTTGATCGCAACATTGGCATGCCCAAAGTGCATTCCGCAGCCGAAGCGATGAAAGCACAAAATCCGTTTGTAACCGTCTTGCCTTACCACCGCCGGCTAGATGCTGAAAATGCAGCAGCGTTATTCGCTGAGTTTGATCTGGTGCTAGATGGGTCAGATAATTTCGCTACTCGCATTTTGATTAACGATACCGCTGTGACAACTGAAACACCTTTGATTGCAGCGGCTCTCACGCAGTGGGAAGGGCAGATCAGCCTTTATGACCCTGCGAATGGCACCCCCTGCTACACCTGCGTTTTCCCGCAAATTCCTGACCCATCGCTGGTGCCAAGCTGCGCCGAGGCAGGCGTGGTTGGCCCATTGCCCGGCGTTATGGGGTCAATGATGGCTGTCGAGGCTGTCAAACAAATCACTGGCGCGGGCGAGGGGCTGGGCGGTCGGTTGCTGATCTATGACGCGCTTTATGCGCAGGTGCGCACAATTACGACAAAGCCGAACATCGATTGCCCCGTTTGCCAAGGGCGCGGTGCATCGGCCACATAAATTCCGCCATGCAACTGGCGGAGCGTAGGTTCAAGCATTACCTGTCATGCAAAGGAGAATTTCCATGACAAATCCACTTCTCGCTAAATGGGACACACCGTTCGGTCTGCCGCCTTTCGATCTGATTTCTGACGATGATTACACGCCAGCAGTTGCCGCGGCATTGATCGAATCCCGTGCCAATATCGCAGCCATTGCAGATGATCCTGCGGCACCTGATTTTGCCAACACGGTTGAGGCGCTAGAGCGTGCTGATGAAACTTTGGGCCGCGTTCTGGGTGCGTTTTACAATGTGGCGGGTGCCGACAGTAACCCTGCGCGCGAAGCATTGCAGCGTGACTTTGCGCCGATGCTGAGCGCTTACAGTTCCGAGGTTTCAGAAAACAAAGCGCTGTTTGCGCGAGTCCAAGCGGTTTGGAACAAGCGCGACGATCTTGATCTCACTGATGAGCAACAGCGCGTTTTGATGCTGACCCATCGCGGCTTCGTTCGCGCGGGTGCACAATTGGAAGGGAAAGCGGCAGAAAAACTGCGCGCGGCCAAGTCACGCCTGTCCGTGCTCGGGACCGATTTTGTGCAAAATTTGCTCGCCGATGAACGCGAATGGTTCATGCCTTTGACAGCGGATGACCTGTCCGGATTGCCCGATTTTGTTGTCGCCACAGCCAAGGCTGCAGGCGATGAAAAAGATGCTGGCGGGCCTGTTGTGACATTGTCGCGGTCATTGATCGTGCCGTTTTTGCAGTTCTCAGAGCGTCGCGATTTACGCCAGAAAGCCTATGAAGCTTGGGGTGCGCGTGGTGCCAACGGCGGCAAGACCGACAATCGTGGAATTGCGACCGAGACGCTGAAGCTGCGCCAAGAGCGCGCTGAATTGTTGGGCTATGACAGCTTTGCCGATTTTAAGCTTGAAACAGAAATGGCGGGAACACCGCAAG
>CBDTVI010000253.1:0-2727 GCA_965364065.1 uncultured Yoonia sp.
TCCAGAGGCGTTAACCCTTAGCTTTGCCGCCAAGCAAGCCGCACTGAGACCTTGGCAAGGCTGGCGCTAGTCGCGCGTTCCTGCGAAACGCTCTGACCATTCATCACGTTCATCATCGGTAATCTTGCGGAACAGGTTTTCGGGCACGGTAAACGCATGACCAGCGGGCAGGGCTTGCAAGGCTTCGGCCATATCAGTGGGCCAAGCATCGTCATCCGTCTGCATCGCTGCGATCATTGTTTTGGACGCATCGGGAATGAACGCAGCCGACAGCACCGCGTAAATCCGGATCAGGTTCAGCGCCACGCGCACTTGCATCGCAGCTGTGTCGGGGTCGGTTTTGAAGGTCGTCCACGGCGCATTGGCTTGCAGGTATTCGTTGCCAAGAACCCAAATCGCGCGCAGCTCTGCTGCGGATTTACGAACCTCCATCGCGTCCATATGCCCTTCATACGCTTTTAGGCGCGTGGTTAGATCGACGATCAACTGTTCTTCTGATGGGCCATATACGCCGCCTTCTGGAACCGCTTCGGAAAACTTGGAGCGACAAAACTTAGTGATCCGGCTAACAAAGTTCCCCAAAACATCAGCGAGGTCTTTATTGGCGTCCGTTTGGAAGGTTTCCCACGTAAATTCCGCGTCCGAGGATTCCGGCGCATGCGATAAAAGCCACCAACGCCAATAGTCTGGCGGCAAAAGCTCGAGTGCTTGGTCCATGAACACACCGCGTCCGCGCGAGGTGCTGAACTGGCCGCCATCGTAGTTCAAATAGTTAAACGACTTGATGTAATCGACCAATTTCCACGGCTCTTGGCTGCCCAAAATCGTGGCTGGGAACGAAAGCGTGTGAAACGGTACGTTATCCTTGCCCATGAATTGTGTATAGCGCACGTCATCTGCACCCTGATCGGTGCGCCACCAGCGTGCCCAGTCGGTGCCTTTGCCTGCCGCTTCCCATTCTTGGGCGCAGGCGATGTATTCGATGGGCGCGTCGAACCATACGTAGAAAACTTTGCCTTCCATGCCCGGCCAATCGGCGTCGCCATTCTTAACGGGGATACCCCAATCAAGGTCGCGGGTTATGCCGCGGTCTTGCAGGCCATCGCCATCAGTCAGCCATTTTTTCGCAATGGATGTGGTGAGGATCGGCCAGTCGGTTTTGCTAGCAATCCACGCGGCGATGTCGTCTTTGAGTTCTGATTGGCGCAGATAAAGGTGCTTTGTTGTGCGCACTTCCAAGTCTTTTGAGCCAGAGATCGTCGAATAGGCGTCAATCAGATCGGTCGGGTCTAACTGCTTGGTGCAGTTGTCGCACTGGTCGCCGCGCGCGCTCTCAAAGCCACAGTTCGGGCAGGTGCCTTCGATATAGCGATCAGGCAAAAAGCGACCATCAGCGTTGGAATAAACTTGTTCCTCAACCACTTCGCGGATCAGGTCCATTTCGGCCAAGCGCCCTGCAAAGGCTTGGGTCAGCTTGTGGTTTTGCGGGCTAGAGGACCGTCCAAAGTGATCGAATGACAACCGGAACCCGTCTGCGATCTCTGCCTGAACCGCATGCATCTCTGCGCAATACTCAGCGACAGGTTTGCCTGCTTTGGCGGCTGCTAATTCGGCTGGTGTGCCGTGTTCGTCAGTGGCGCACAGAAATAGAACTTCATGGCCACGCTGGCGCAGATAGCGCGCGTATAGGTCTGCGGGCAACTGGCTGCCGATCAGATTTCCAAGGTGTTTGATTCCGTTGATATACGGAATAGCGGATGTGATCAGGTGGCGGGCCATGGCGAAGTCCTTGCAGGTTTGGACACTATCTAGCGGGGTAGGGTGCCAGACGCCAGACGCCGCATGGAATTAGCGGTCGCGACTACGCCCCAACAGCCGTCCGATGCTAAAGCTGGTGCGCGGCGAGTAAATATAGCGCGTGCGATCCTTTGGGGCTTTGCGCACACGCATCCGGCTAAGGCCGAAAATCACCAAGATCACATGCCCGACCGAGACAAAGTAAAACATGGCCGATGGCCCATATGCCCCGATCAAGGCCGCGGTGGTATATGGTGCTGCAATTGCGCCCACTGCGAAAAAGAACATCAACGCGGCTGACAACTCGACCCGTTGGTCAGAGGTGGCAAAGTCATGCGCGTGTGCGGCGGCGACCGAATAGATCGGAAACGTTGTTAGTCCAAACAAGAATGCGGCTGTCATCACACTGGCGGTGCCAAACCCAGACGTCGCAACCGTCAAACCGCACGATGCAATCGCAGCCACAGAAAGCCAAATCATCACCCAGCGGCGGTCGTATTTATCGGCCAACCAACCGACCGGATATTGGGCAATGGCACCACCCGCAACAAATGCCGCCAAGAACGAACCAATTTGATTGGCGCTTAACCCGACTTCTTGGCCATAAATCGGGCCGACCATTCGGAAGGACGCGCTGGACAAAGCTGCCACCAAGACCGCCGCGACCGCCATCGGTGAACAGGCCCAGGCAAGCGATGGGCGCAACCGCGTTGCTTTGGGCGTTTCAGGCTGCGGTAGGCGGGTCAACGCAAGCGGCAAAAGCGATGCGCAACACAAGATCGTCAGCACATTATAGGCGATATAGGTTTCAAGATTGGCCAAAGCGCCGATCATGAACTGTGCCAGAAAGGACGCGCCAGTGTCGGCGATGCGGTAGGTCGCCATGGCGCGACCACGGGTTTCATTGGTGACTTTGGCCTGCAACCATGC
>CBDTVI010000254.1:0-2571 GCA_965364065.1 uncultured Yoonia sp.
CCCCAAAACGGAGTGTCTCATGACTGACGCCGTCACCCTTGCCGCGGACATCCTCAAGGAACACCGCAAAAGCATCGATCGCCTTGATGCCATCCTCGTCTACACTTTGGGCGAGCGGTTCAAGCACACACAGGCCGTGGGCCGGCTTAAGGCCGAACATGCCCTGCCCCCATCCGACCCCGCGCGTGAAGAAAGTCAGATCGCGCGGCTCACCGACCTTGCAGACCGGGCCGATCTTGATCCGGAATTTGCCAAGAAATTCCTGAATTTCATTATTCAGGAAGTCATCCAACACCACAAACAACACCAATCGTAAGGTGGATAATAATCCACCATACCCCACCATCTTTAAGGAGAATATCTGATGGCTATGAAAATCCGTTTGGCCCGTGGCGGCTCAAAGAAGCGTCCATTTTATGCAATCGTTGCAGCTGACAGCCGCATGCCACGCGACGGCCGCTTTATCGAAAAACTGGGCACATATAACCCAATGCTGCCAAAAGACAGCGAAGAGCGCGTGAAAATGAACATGGAGCGCGTCAAGCATTGGCTTGGTGAGGGCGCACAGCCAACTGACCGTGTTTCACGCATGCTCGAAGCTGCTGGCGAATTGCCAAAGAAAGACCGCGCGAACCTGAAAAAGGGTACACCTGGCAAAGCTGCTAAGGCACGTGCTGACGAAAAAGCTGCAAAAGCTGCAGCCGCTGAAGAAGCTGCAAACGCTCCTGCTGAAGAAGCACCTGCAGTCGAAGAAGCAACTGCTGAAGAGTAAGCACTTTCGCGCGGCCCGAAGATACCTTGGGGCCGCGCACCCCCCAAATTAACCGGACACAACCATGTTCCGCTTGCTGCGCACCCTTATTCTCGTGATGATCGCTTTTATCGCGGGCATGCTGTTTGAGCGTGAAGGCAGTCAGGACATTTGCCAAAATGGCGGTGGATTGTGGATCGAAAATATCTGCGTTGGACCGGAGTTTACCCAATGACTAATCGCGTAATCGTAGGCTCCATCGGCGGCGCATTTGGCGTCCAAGGCGAGGTCCGCCTCAAGTCGTTTTGCGCCGACCCGCAAGCCATTGCAGAGTATGCCCCCCTTTATACCGAGGACGGCAATGTGTTTGCACAGCTTGTGCTGACTGGCCAACTCAAGAACGGTTTTACCGCCCGCATCGATGGTGTCGTCACCAAAGAAGACGCCGATCTGTGGCGCAATGTAGACCTTTATGCAGACCGCGCAGTGATGCCGTCACTGCCCGATGATGAATATTACTATGCTGATTTAATTGGCATCACTGTCGTTGATACCGGCGGGACAACGCTTGGCACCGTGAAGGACGTGATGGATCATGGCGCAGGCGATCTACTGGAAATCATCCTGCCCGGCCAATCCGACACGATCTTACTGCCCTTCACAAAGGCCGCCGTGCCTACTGTCGACCTGACAGCGCAGCGCATCGTCGCTGACCCGCCCGAAGGCTTGTTCCCCGATGCGCCCGCGTAATCCGAAATGGCGGATGTAAACAAGCCCCCCCGCTCTGCTGGCCGTATCGCGATCCAAGCGACGCTTAAGCCGCGCGAGTTGATGACGGATACACCTGATATCGCTGGCACTTGGACGGCCAAGATCATCACGCTTTTCCCGCAAGCCTTTCCCGGTGTGTTGGGCGAAAGCCTGATGGGGAAAGCATTAAAAGACGGCCTGTGGCAGCTACAGACATTCGATTTGCGCAGCTATGGGATCGGTAAGCATCGCAATGTTGATGATACCCCCGCAGGTGGTGGTGCTGGGATGGTGTTGCGCGCAGATGTGCTGGAACAAGCGATAGCCGATGTGCATCGCAGCACGCGCGGCGTTGTACCGCTGGTTTATCTGTCACCGCGCGGCAAACGCTTTGATCAACAAATGGCGCGAAATTGGGCGCGCGCGGATGGGGTCACCCTGCTGTGTGGCCGTTTTGAAGGCGTGGATGAACGGGTTTTGCAGCATTACAATATCCAAGAAGTCAGCTTAGGTGATTTCGTGATGACGGGCGGAGAGATCGCCGCACAGGCGATGATCGACGCCACTGTGCGTCTGTTGCCTGGTGTTTTGGGCAATGCAGAAAGCGCTGTTGAAGAAAGCTTTTCCGACGGCCTGCTAGAGCACCCGCAATATACCAAACCTGCCGAATGGCAGGGGTTGCCGATCCCGCAAGTTTTGCTGTCTGGCAATCACGCAAAGATCGCAGAATGGCGCAAGCAAATGTCACTGCAAATCACGAAAGAGCGGCGCCCAGATCTTTGGGCCGCACTTCATGCAGGCGATGTCGATAAGGGGTCCAAGGGGCCTTGATCGTATAGGCCGATGGGCCTATACCGCGTCAACTTGGTTCAGTTCGCTGATTCCGGGTATTGGTTTATGGATGAACCGGAATAACGATTGCACCTTTCGTGGGTGCGCCATCGCCGTGAATTTCAAACGACCACAAAAACAGATGATGACGCACCTCTGGCGGGCGGTTTAACCGGACCCGGGCAACGACACAGAGCTCTACGGCACGCAAGAAACATTGTGGAAAACCACAAGCATAT
>CBDTVI010000255.1:0-2555 GCA_965364065.1 uncultured Yoonia sp.
CGATTTTTAGCTTTTTTGTAAATTTGCTGATGCTGACCGGCCCGCTTTATATGCTCAACATCTATGACCGTGTCCTGAGCTCGCGTTCTTTTGAAACGTTGATCACGCTCACGGTTCTGGTAGCATTTCTTTATAGTATGATGGGCATCCTAGATTTCGTGCGTGGCCGCGTGATGGGCCGCGTCGGTGCGCGGTTTCAAGCAAGTTTGGATCGTCGCGTTTTTGCCGCTGTCCTCAAAGCCACCACACTGAACCGCGCGCCCCGCGAAGCAGCAACAGGCCTGCGCGATCTCGAGGCGGTGCAGCGGTTGATCACTTCGCCTGCACTCATGGCGTTGTTTGATCTACCTTGGGCGCCACTTTTCTTTCTTGGGATTTTCATCTTTCATCCCTTGATGGGGATGTTGGCGATCGTTGGTGCAGTGATCTTATTGATCGTCGCACTTTTGAACCAATTCATGTCTCGCAAGCCGCTCGAGGCTGCGAATGCGGCTAGCTTTGCATCTGAACAACTTGGCGCGCATATCCGCAGCGAAAGCGAGATGGTCCATTCTTTGGGCATGCGTCAGGCCGCTTTTGATCGCTGGCAAGTGGCGCGCGGGCAATCACTGGACACCACAATTGATGCCGCTGACACGTCCGGCACATTCACGGCCCTAACCAAATCCTTCCGTCTGTTTTTGCAATCGGCCATGCTAGGTTTAGGCGCCTATCTGGTTTTGATCAACGAGCTGACGCCGGGCGCAATGATCGCAGGGTCAATCCTTTTGGGCCGCGCACTGGCCCCGATCGAGTTGCTGGTGGGTCAATGGGCCATGTTCCAACGCGGCCGCGAAGGCTGGCGCAATCTGTCGGTCTTGCTGGGCCATGTTCCGGCCGAAACAACACGCACAACGCTCCCCAAACCCAAAGCACGGCTGGTCGCGGACCAAGTCACAGTCGTCCCACCCGGTGAAAGCCAAGCAGCACTGCGCATGATCAGCTTTGACATACAGCCGGGCCAAGCGGTCGGTGTGATCGGCACATCTGGTGCTGGTAAATCGACCTTGGCGCGCGTGCTGACAGGTGTTTGGCACCCAGCGGGCGGCAAAATCAGGCTCGATGGGGCCGCTTTGGATCAGTATGATCCGGATGTTTTAGGCCAACATGTCGGCTATCTGCCGCAGCGCGTGCAACTGTTTGACGGGACCATCAAGGAAAACATCGCGCGCATGTCGATGACGCCTGACGATGGCAAAGTTATCGCCGCGGCAAAGACCGCCGCCGCACATGAGATGATCCTGAAACTGCCTGACGGGTATGACACCCGCGTCTCTGCGATCAGCGGGCGGCTATCGGGCGGGCAAATCCAACGCATTGGTTTGGCGCGCGCCCTATACGGCGACCCCGTCATTGTGGTTTTGGACGAACCCAATTCCAACCTTGATAACGAAGGATCAATGGCGCTGAACAAGGCGATTAAATCGCTCAAATCCGAAGGTAAGATCGTATTCATCATGGCCCACCGCCCCTCTGCTATTCAGGAATGCGATATGCTGCTGGTGATAGAAAACGGCACCCGTCGCGCCTTTGGCCCTAAAGACGAAGTGTTGGCTGAAATGGTCCAAAACCATGGTGAGATCCAACGCAGCACCGGCAAATCAGGAGGTGTATCATGAGCGCTGATCCCACAGTCAAACGCTGGTCTGCACGCAAGCATCTGGCAATCGGTGGACTGACGCTTTTGATCTTGGTCGGCGGCTTTGGCACATGGTCCATCATGGCGCAAATCACCGGAGCGATTATCACGTCTGGCCAGATCGAAGTTGATCGCAACCGGCAAGTTGTCCAACATCCTGACGGCGGCGTAGTCGAAGAAATCGCCGTCGACGAAGGCGACACCGTCAAGGCCGGTGATCTGCTTTTGCGCCTGAATGCCACAGAAATACAGTCTGAATTGGCTGTGGTAGAAGGCCAATTATTCGAGATCCTCGCCCGTCGTGCCCGGCTCGAGGCAGAGCGCGACAATGCCGACACCCTTACTTTCAGCTCCGTTCTAACTGATGAATTGACACCCGAAGTGCAAATTTTGATGGACGGGCAAATCCGCCTGTTTGAAGCGCGAGTCGAGACCAACAAAAGTGCTGCTGAACAGCTCACTCAGCAACGTGCCCAAATCGCCAGCCAAATGGGCGGGATTGGTGCGCAGCAATCGGCCCTTTCCACCCAGCGTGAGCTGATCGGCCAAGAACTGGCTGACCAACAATCCCTGTTGGATCGCGGCCTTGCGCAATCCAGCCGCGTACTGGCATTGCAGCGCGAAGAAGCGAGCCTTCTTGGTACCGTGGGTGAATTGACCGCCCAACGCGCACAAGCCGGAGAACGCATGACCGAGATCGAATTGCAAATCCTCGGACTGTCTTCGGCCCGCCGCGAAGAGGCGATCACGCGCCTGCGCGACCTGCAATTCAACGAGCTAGAACTGTCAGAGCGTCGCCGCACCCTACGCCGCCAGCTTGATCGTCTCGACATTCGCGCGCCGGTGTCTGGTATTGTTTACGGGCTGCAAGTTTTCG
>CBDTVI010000256.1:0-2534 GCA_965364065.1 uncultured Yoonia sp.
CGCTGCAAATGCGGCACGGGCCAATAGATAAACATATGGGTACAATACCAGCGTCAACATCAACGCAGCCCCACCGATGGAGCGGATTTCAGGGAACCAGTAGTCGCGCGGCCCCCATCCAGTGATATCGCGCAGCGCCGTTTGGACGACACCAGGGTGGTCCAAAACATGCGTATAGCCATAGGCCAAGACGTATGCGGGGAATGCCAGCGGCAAGGCCAACGCGATCTCGAGCCAGCGGCGCCCGGGGAATTCGGTCATTGTGACAAGCCACGCAGCCCCCGCGCCGATGATCGCACTTCCGGTCATCACAAGGGCCACCAAAATGAGTGTCGTGGCAGTGTACCGTCCAAGAACGGTCTGGGCCAACAAGCTCAATGTATCGAGTGAACCAGAGGCCGCAGCGGCCAGAACGCCTACGTAAGGGATCACGCAAATGATGGTGACGATCACTGCAATCGCAGTGAACCCGCCGCGCATTGCGGATCGCTTGAAAGAGCCTTGGCTGTCCATGCAAACCAATTACGCGCAAGGGTCTGGTACGGCAAGCCAGCATAACCTGTTGCGCGTCGTTTACGCGCAGGTGTGATCGATTTGGGGGCTGACACAGTTGTGTCTGGCGCATCGCATGGCGAAGTGTTTTTATGTGCTAAAGCCCCAGATGCTGACCGAAGTTAGGACCACCCATGCGCCACCTATTGATGATCGCTGCCATTGCTGCACTACCCTTTGCCGCGACCGCGCAAGAATTGACTGACGATCGGATCAAGCAACTTGCCCTGGAGGCAATTTTGGAAAACCCGCAGATCATAATGGAAGCTGTAGCGATCCTTGATGAGCAACGCACATCACAGCAAGCCGCCGAGAACGCACAAACCCTCGCGCAGCAACGTGATTTACTTTTGAACGACCCCAATGCGCCTTTTATTGGTGATGCGGACGCAGGTGCGGTGATCGTCGAGTTTTTCGACTACAACTGCCCATACTGCAAACGCGCAGCGACGGATGTAAAAGCGCTACTCGCAGCTGACGACGACGTACGCGTGGTTTACCGCGAATGGCCGATTTTGGGTGAAGGGTCCGTTATGGCGGCCCGTGCTGCATTGGCAGCGCGTGCGCAGGGCAAATACGCAGAGATGCACTGGGCTTTGATGGAATTGCGGGGCCGTGCCGAAGAAGCATCGATTTTGGCGGCGGCACGCGGGGTCGGATTGGATATTGAGAAATTGATCGCGGATATGGATAGCGAAGAAGTGACGGCCCATATCGCGACATCAAGCGCATTGGCCCAAAGTCTGGGCTTTACGGGCACACCTGCCTTTGTGATTGGCGACGCTTTGGTGCCAGGTGCGGTGCCGCTTGAGGAACTGCAGAGTCTTGTCGCGCAATCGCGCGAGGATGGCTAATTTCAGGAAACTGATCCAAGGCTATTGACCTTCCAGTCAGTGGAACCCCTATGTAGAGTGCGACACTCACAATTGGACGCACTGACATGATCGATACTCTTAAAATGCACCTTTCGGGGTTGAACTGCGGGTCCTGTGTGGGGCGCGCCGAAAAAGCGTTGAAAGGTGTTTCAGGCGTGCAGGATGCGGTTGTGAACCTTGCATCCGAAATGGCGACTGTGCATTTTGACCGCCCCGCTGACGTAGGGCAGATTACTCAAGCATTGGATACCGCTGGCTATCCTGCGCAGGTTGAACAAACCGTGCTAGAGGTCGCAGATATGAGCTGCGCATCTTGTGTGGGGCGTGTCGAGGCTGCGTTGAAAGGCGCAGTCGGTGTGACAGATGTGTCCGTCAACCTTGCCTCTGAGACCGCAACACTCAGTTATTTGAAGGGTGTGACGACACCAGAAGCACTGTCAGCGGTGGCGACCAAAGCAGGGTATGCTGCAAAACCGCGCAGCAAGGCCACAGCTGCAGTGGATCGCAAAGCAGATGAGGCAGCCGCGTTGTCGCGGCGTTTCGTAATCGCGCTGATCTTAACGCTACCAGTATTCATCATTGAAATGGGCAGCCATTTCATCCCCGGAGTGCACCAATGGGTGATGGCGAACATCGGACTTCAGACAAGTTGGGTGCTGCAATTCGTTTTGGTCACAGTTGTGCTGGCATGGCCCGGACGCGCGTTCTTTACCAAAGGCATACCGTCCTTGTTGAAAGGTGCACCCGATATGAATGCGCTGGTCGCAATCGGTACGGGGGCGGCATGGACGTTCTCCACCGTTGCGACCTTTGTTCCGTCAGTTTTGCCGGACGGCACACGGGCGGTGTATTTCGAGGCGGCAGCTGTCATCGTGACCCTGATCCTGCTTGGTCGCTGGCTAGAAGCGCGCGCCAAAGGACGCACAGGCGAGGCTATCCGCAAGCTTGTGGGGCTACAGCCAAAGACGGCCTTGGTTTTGCGCGATGGGCAAGCCACAGAAGTCGATATTGAGGCAATTGCTGTGGGTGACACGGTCCGTGTAAGACCCGGTGAACGCAATGCACTGGATGGGATTGTCGCAGAGGTGCGACCTAGATCGGAAGAGC
>CBDTVI010000257.1:0-2458 GCA_965364065.1 uncultured Yoonia sp.
TGCGGCTTTGCGCGCGCGCGCGATGTGGGCTGCGGTAAATTCCCATTCGGGTGCAGTGCGGATGACAGGGGTGACCACGCCATGTTCGACCAGCGTGATAACCCAATCTGCATTGGCATCACAAAAAATGGTCAGTTCCGATAGTGTCAGCGTCTCAATTACATCAACACGGTGGCTGTGGGGTTTCGCCTTTTTCATAACACTACACTCCTAAATTTGCGCGCGGGTTAAAGGGCTGCGCGCTGGCCAATTTTTGGTATAATTCGCGGGCTTCGGGCGTGATTTTGGGCGGGTTCACGATGTGAAGCTCTGCATAAAGATCGCCCTTTTGGGCCGCAGGCATTCCTCTGCCCCGCAGCCGCAATTTCTGACCCTGTCGCGCGTTTTCGGGGATATTGAGGTCAACAGGCCCTGTCGGCGTCGGCATTTTGACCTTGCCGCCCAACGCGGCCTCCCACGGGGAAACGGGCAAGGTCACGTAAAGATCGCGGCCTTCGATGCGGTAAATCTTATGCGGCTGAAAGGCGACTTCGATCAACAGATCACCACCCCCAGCCCCCTGCCCTTTCAGGCGCAGTTGCTGGCCAGGCAACACACCTTTGGGAATGGCCAGATCAACGCGTCGGGTTTGCATCGTGACATGACCCGCATCGTCAATCTGTGGCGATTGCAGGGTCAGCGTTTGTTTGGCCCCCGATATCGCATCCTCTAATGCGACTTCGACCACCGCTTGCTGATCTTGCCGCATGGGTCCGCCACCAAAACGCTGGCCAAAGAATTCGCGGAACATCTCTGGGTTTATATCGCGTTCGTCAAAGGCATAGCCGCCCTGCCCGCGAGGATCTTGGGCGGGGTCTGGCCGTGGTTGATCCCAATCAGCGCCATAGCGATCATAGGCCGCGCGCTTTTCAGGGTCGCTTAGCACTTCATACGCGGCACCGGCTGCCTTGAATTTGGCGTCGGCGTCCGGCCCGGGGTTTACGTCGGGATGGTATTTGCGGGCCATCTTGCGATAGGCGCGTTTGATATCATCCGCGGTGGCGTCTTTGGGTATGCCAAGGGTCTGATAATGTGCTGTGTCTGCCATTGGGTCGTCTCTCTTTAGGTAGGATGACTTTGCCTGATCTGTTGCCGAACGCGATTGACTAATCTCAATCGCAGTCAGGTGCGATGAGCCTAAGCTGCTTTCAAATCAATTAAGAGGCACATTATGAAAAACGCAACATTCCTTGCCCTGCAAGGCCCAGACGGCACCACTGCCGATCTTGCTCCAATTATTGCCGCCACACAAAACCAAAACGGGCGGCTGAGCGTGCTACATATCGGACCTGTGCCAATCCTTGTCTATTCGATTGGTACCGCACCCTATGCCGCGCCGATTATCCCCGAAAGTTGGGTAGGCGAACGCAACGAAATGCAAAAGAGATTGGCCGATAAACAAGTCAAAACGCGCGCGTTTCTGCAACAAGAGGGACTGACTGGAGAAGTGGGAACGCTTTGCGTTGAGCCCTCTGCAATGCACGATATTGTCGCAATCCGCGCGCTTTTTGCCGATATCTGCGTTGTCCAAGACAGCCTGCGCGATAATGAGACCGCCTTTAACAACATCGTCTACGGGTTGTTGTTCGAGGCGCCGGGTCCGATTGTTTTGAATGTGGAACAGAACAACAAAGCGCTGATGCCGGAAAACGTAATGATCGCATGGAACAGCAGCTTGCCAGCCGCGCGTGCCGTGCGTGCCGCACTGCCGCTTTTGAAAGCCGCCAAGGAGGTCACGATCGCCAGCTTTGACGCTGACCCGTCCCGTTGGGCAGATGGAGACATACCCGGTGCGGACCTTGCAACTTGGCTTAGTCATCATGGGTGCAAAGTCACCGTGCAGGAATATGTCACCGCGCGCAAAAGCGTCGCCGACGAAATTCTTTCGCGCGCGCAGGAACACGCTGCTGATCTGGTGGTGATGGGTGCATATGGGCGCAATCGCTGGAACGAACGGTTCTTTGGGGGCACCACAGAATCAATGATTGGACAGCAAAATATACCTGTACTGCTGGCGCACTGAGACGCCAGCAGAAGAGCCAAACTGCACAACATCGACCACTATCCCTTAGTGGTCGATGTCAGTCATAGCACTCAATCATCTATCGGTTCAGGATTTGGTTTTGATGCCCAAAACACTATAAATTGGGCACATGCCAAACACAGCCGTCAGGGCAAGAATTCCCCCCACAGCCACCAGCACATAAACGGCAACATTGTTTGCGCCCAGCCCCATGAAGTTAATCAATGGCGCGGTAATCAGCGCCGCACCCACCAAAAGCCGCAGTACACGATCAACGGTTCCTACATTCGCACCCATATCCATCTCCTTTGTTGTTACAATACGGGCCAGCGCCCGCGATTTCTGGGGCCAATAATACGTTCTGCCAACAAAAAACGATTGATTTTGGTCAATGTT
>CBDTVI010000258.1:0-2431 GCA_965364065.1 uncultured Yoonia sp.
TCTACATCGTTAACATGCGCGGTCGCAGTTTCGACAGTTTCGACAGCTTCAACAGCTTCAACAGCTTCAACGGTTTCGATCGGGGGGGGGTCAAAAGCACTGGCGACCCAAGCAAATCTCTCAAAATTCTCGCCCTCGTCCGCTTCCCAGTCGTCGGGTTGCGCTGTGACGGCAGCCTCAAGTTCGGCGATGGTGGCTTCAAGTCCGGCACGATCTGCAGGCAGATCCGGCTCTAGAATCAAGACGTTGCTTGTGTCGGGCTCTTCGTCCTGCACGTCGAACAAAAACGCATCTTCAGCAGTTTCCATAGCGGCAGTTTCAGCGCTGATGCGCTGATCCGGCAGCAAAACAAGACGCTCTGCAGCTTTGGGTTTTTGCTGATCTTTGTGTGAAACGAAATCACGTACCGATGACACGACTTTGTCAATTTCGTCCGTCCGCGCCATATTGGACATCGTATGCTAACCCCGTTTTACACCCTATGGATGAACCGTAGTGGAAAATTAAAATTCAAACAACAATCGCTTAGTCTTGGCCGATCGATTCCAAAACACGCTCGAGGGCGTCACCCTGAGGCGAACGGCGCATCGGTGCATTTTTCACCAAATTGTAATACTCGGATGGATCATATTGCTGCACACCAAGGTTCAGGTGATCCGCTGTCAAAAGGCCCATCGCCGACAAAACCGAATATGACGCAACAACTTCGTCCGACTGTGCCGCAATGCGGTTTGCGCGTGCATCAAGCAATTCTTGCTCGGCATTCAGCACATCAAGTGTGGTACGTGATCCAAGCGTCGCCTCTTCGCGCACGCCTTGGAACGCAACTGTTGCCGCCCTGATTTGCTGCTCTGATGCTTCGCGGGTTGCGCGGGCCACTTGCAGTCGAGCGTAGGCGCTCGCTACTTGCTGCTCAATCGCGATAATGCTCAGATGCAGGCCAGAACGGGTCGCATCGCGGTTCGCACGGGTCTGACGCACTTGGCTCGAGATCGAACCACCACGGTAAATTGGTCCCGAAATAGTGATGCCGGTCTGTAGTGTCCCACTATCTTCACGGTCACGCTGGTAGAAACCATCAAGTGACACGGTTGGGTTCACAGCGGCCTGCGCGCGCTGGATATTCAACTCGGCGGCAGAGACATTGTGCTGTGCTTCAAGAATGCTGGGGTGATTGCGTACAGCAAACGCCTTGGCATCATTCAAGCTGCGCGACACTGGCGCTGATGTGACCGCACGCGGGCTATCAGGCGCACGCCCGACAGCTGCGCGGAATTCTTCGGCTGAAACGGCCAAGTCACCTTGGGCTGCGGCAAGAAGGCTGCGCGCCGCGGCAAGGCGGGCTTCGGCCAATGCAACATCAGTACGGGTCACTTCCCCCACCTCAAAGCGGTCTTGGGCCGCACGGAATTCTTGAGTAATCAAGCGCACGTTGTTTTCGCGCAGTTGCACGAACTCGCGCGCACTAATCAGGTTCATGTAAGATTGGACCGCGCGCAGTAGCACGCTTTGCTCGACATTGCGCAGTGCTTGGCGTGTGCTTAACACGATCTCTTTTTGTGCTTCGGTGGCAAGCTTGCTCGCGCCGCCATCATAGAGCGTCAAGCTGCCTGTGACGCGTGCAACGGCCGTATGCTGCAATCCAGAACCAACGAGTGTGTTACCAGTTGTCCGCGTGCGGCTCCCAGACCAAGACCAGCTAATCACTGGCAGTACCGCTGCGATAGATTGGGCTACACCTTCGTCGGCGGCCCGCAAAAGCGCGCGATTTTGGTCCAACAACCCAGAGTTATTGTAAGCAGAGGCCAGAGCGTCAGACAACGTTTCCGCCTGCGCGGATGGGGCCGTCATCATCGACATTGCGACCGCTACGATTGCCAAACCCTTAAGTTTCATTCTGCGTCACCTTTGTTCATTCTATCTATTACGCCGCGAGGCGCACATTCGATCACTTAAAGCGCGAAGACCGCAGGCTTCTTAAAACCTTCGAGGACCGGTGCGCTTGCATTGAATGCGAAACGCCAGTTCACGGCGCCGTCAATTTTGTGGCCCACGCGCACAACACCCAAGGTGCCTTCAAGGAAGACGCATGCAATCCGCCCACCTTCGCGCAATTGATCAAGCAAAGGTGCTGGAACCATCTCAACGCCGCCTTGGACGATGACAATGTCGTAGGGGCCGGATTTGGCCGACCCTTCTGCCAAGACGCCTGCCATCACAGCGGCATTATCGATACCATTTTCAGACAAGATGCTTTGCGCCTCTTGCGCGCGAGCCTCGTCGTCTTCGACAGCGACAACGAATTCGCACAACTTAGATAGAATCGCTGTCGAATACCCAAGCCCACACGCCACATCGAGTGCGACATGGGACGGCTGCACATCAAGCACTTCGAGCATCTTGGCGAGCGTGCGCGGTTCAAGCATCACGC
>CBDTVI010000259.1:0-2401 GCA_965364065.1 uncultured Yoonia sp.
CGGCCAGCCATCGCGAGCAAGTGAATGACAGCGTTGGTTGATCCACCGATCGCCGCATTCGTTCGGATCGCGTTTTCAAAGGCATCCTTGGTCATAATATCGGACGGTTTCAGGTCATCCTTGACCATATCAACAATGCGCCGCCCCGTCAGATGCGCCATCACACGGCGGCGACTATCGACCGCAGGAATGGCCGCGTTGCCAGACAACGCCATGCCCAGCGCCTCGGCCATCGACGCCATCGTGCTGGCGGTGCCCATCGTGTTGCATGATCCTGCGGATCGCGACATCGACGCTTCTGCCTCGACGAATTCTTCGGCAGTCATTTCGCCCGCGCGCACTGCCTCGCTAAATTTCCAAAGATGCGTGCCAGAGCCCACACGTTCGCCACGGAACATGCCGTTCAGCATTGGACCACCCGATACAACAATCGCAGGCAGGTCGACCGATGCGGCCCCCATCAACAACGCGGGCGTGGTTTTGTCACAACCCGCAAGCAGTACAACACCGTCCATGGACATGCCGCGGATCGCTTCTTCGACATCCATTGCACACATGTTGCGGTACATCATCGCTGTCGGACGCAAACTACTTTCAGCGGGCGAAAACACGGGGAATTCCACCGGAAAGCCGCCTGCTTCATAAATGCCGAATTTCACCTTTTCGGCTAAATCGCGCAGGTGCGCGTTGCATGGCGTCAGTTCTGACCACGTGTTGCAAATGCCGACAACAGGCCGCCCGTCCAGCAAATCAGCAGGCAGTCCTTGGTTTTTCATCCAAGACCGATGATAGATCGCGTCCTTGGACGATCCCCCGAACCATTCTTGCGAACGCAGCTTGCGGGGCCACTTGGCTGGCTTGAATGTCATATCGGGACTTCCTTTGATGTGGTTGTTGCGTCATCAATAACCCGCACCACATGCAATTCCAAGGAGCCGTCATGAACAGCCACACACAAAACATGACCCACTGGTCCGAACGCGTCGATTTAGCGGCTGCCTTTCGCTGGACCGCGCGGTTGAACATGCACGAGGGTGTGGCGAACCACTTTAGCTTTGCGATCAACGATGACGGCACCAAGTTCCTGATGAACCCCAACCAGATGCATTTCAGCCGGATCAAAGCCAGTGATATGATCGTGGTTGATGCCAATGATCCTGAAACACTATCTGGCCCAAACGCGCCTGATCCAACCGCATGGGGACTGCATGGTGGCATCCACCGCCATGTGCCGCACGCGCGCTGTGCGATGCATGTGCATTCTGTATTTGCGACTGTTTTGGCGTCCCTTAAGGATAGCCGCTTGCCACCGATTGATCAAAACTGCTGCACATTCTTCAACCGCTATGTGATTGACGAAGGCTACGGCGGATTAGCGTTCGAAGAAGAAGGCGAACGCTGTGCGTCACTGTTCACCGACCCCAAGAAACGTGTGATGATCATGGGCAACCACGGTGTGCTGATCATTGGCGAAACAGTAGCGGAAACCTTTAACCGGATGTTCTATTTTGAACGCGCCGTAGAAACCTACATCCGCGCCCTTCAAACCGGCCAAGAGCTACGCGTGCTACCCGATGATATCGCCGAAAAGACCGCGCAAGAACTGGAAAGTTATCCAGAACAGGACTTGCGGCATCTGGCGGAATTAAAGGCTATCTTGGACGAGGAAAAATCGAATTACGCAACCTGATGGCTATGAACGAATGGCCGTGCCGATAGGCTAGTTCGGGCGATACAAAGCTTTAAACTTTGCGAAAAGTAACCAACCTTGCCAAATCGTTCCGATGTCCCGCATCCGCTCGGTCATCATAAATCCGCACGTCCTGCGTGGTTTGCCCCACAATCCGATCACCGAAAGCTGCAAAAGCGGCCTCGAATCCGGCCGACACGTAATGCGCCACGTTCACTGAGATCACGAACAGCGCGCCCTTGGCAGCCACATCTAGTAGATTCGATAGCGCCTCTGGCCCCACATGGCCCAGCGTGAAAGTGCCTGAACTGACAATCCCAGCATATGGGGAATCTATGAGTTCAAACGGCTGGGTCACATCGCAAGCAACAAGGTTGCGATACTCACCTTTCATGCGCGCGACTGCGAGCATTTCTTCAGACAAATCGATGCCATCAACAGGCTGCGTATTCATGCCACGCAGCAGACTACCCACAAGACCCGTTCCCGCCCCCACATCCAGCACAGGCCCGACGCCGCCCGCCGCAACAAAGGCTTTCGCAACCTCGCGCGGCAGTTGGTAACCCTGCGCATCGCCGAACGCCACGTCATAGCTATGCGACCATGCACGATAAAGCGCCTTCACCTCGTCAGGGGACGACATTGCATAAGCATCATCTACATCTGGATTCTTTGCCATACCAAACGCTAACACAGGCTTGCACATTCTCA
>CBDTVI010000260.1:0-2393 GCA_965364065.1 uncultured Yoonia sp.
GGGTCGATCGCGCAACCGTGGCCGCGGTTGCCGACGAATTCGCAGCAGAGCTTGAGGCGGTGGGCTTGACCGCGCCGGGCAGCCATGACGGGGCTGTCACAGCCCTCGCCGATCACCTGAGCCCGCAATTGGCAAGCCAGTTGCGCAGCCAGCTTGCAAGCGTCCGTAACGGAGATTACTGGCCGGTCATTGCCGACCTGAGTGTTGAACGGATTGTTGCCATAATGCAGGCTGAAGGCATCTCTGTCTGCGCGGTTGCCTTGTCAAAACTGCCGGTCGCCAAGGCGGCCGAAGTATTGTCCAAAACCCCTGGAAGTCGGGCGCGGCGCATAACGTACGCGATGTCGCAAACAGCCTCTATTTCACCCGATACCGTGCGCCGGATCGGGGCCGCACTTGCCCAAGACTATGGGCACGCCCCTGCTGTCGCGTTCGAGCGGGCACCTGTTCAACGCCTTGGTGCAATCCTCAATTCAACACAGACAGACACCCGCGAGGATGTATTGGTTGGTCTGGGCGACGAGGACCCAGTATTTGCCAGCGATGTGCGCAAGGCGATCTTTACGTTCAAAGATATCGCACCACGCGTCAAACCCACTGACATTCCCAACTGCATCCGCTCTGTCGATGGCGAGGTGTTAACAACGGCTCTTGCTGCCGCATTGGCCATGGACGACGCGCATATCGCTTCGGCCGAATTTATCCTTGGCAGCGTGTCCCAGCGCATGGCAGGCCAATTGCGCGACGACGCAGAGGAACGGGGGCGGATCAATAAATCAGATGCGGAAACAGCGATGGCAGAGGTCACAAAAGCGATCCGTGAAATGGTCGATGACGGTGTCATCACGCTGCGTGACCCCGATGAAGAAGAACAAGCGGCATAAGCATGTCATGCGCAGCGGGAATTAGCTGAAATTTGTGATTCAAGTCATCTGCAATTTGATCTAACATAACCTTATGACAGATACGCAAAACACCCAAGATGGCCGCCGCTGGCACGACATGGGCGGCGACGCCGCAGGCCCCGTCCCTACACAGCAGCATGACTTTTCGCTGTGGGAAAAGCGGGTTGATGCCTTGATGATCATCGCGTCTGCCAAGGGGCATTTCACCGTCGACGCCCTGCGCCGCGTCCTCGAAGACATGGGACCAGACGCGTTCGAGACGATGACATATTACGAACGCTGGATCGCGTCGGTGAACCAAAACCTGATCGAAGCGGGCGTCTATACAACTAGCGAACTCGCACAGCGTATGACGGACGTCGCCGCACGCGGTGCAACCTACGGCGAGGCCGCAAGTGATTGACCGTACCTACATGCGCGTGCGTCACGACATGCCACCCGGCCATGTGCGCACACCAGCATATTTGCGCGGCAAGGTCGGATGGGTTGAACGCACGCTTGGCCCATTCCCCAATCCCGAGCAACTGGCCTACCGCCATGCCGGACAACCCCTGCCCTTAATGCGCATGCGCTTTACCATGGCCGAAGTTTGGGGCGACGCCGCTGACACTCCGCAAGATACAATCGACGCAGAAATCTATAGCCATTGGCTCGAACCGGCGGACGCTCCCTATGCCCCATGATCACCACGACCATCTTTCGCCATCAGGCCATCCGTACCGCCCCGATGATGACCACCCGCTGACCTATTGGCAGCAAATGGAAATCGCCGTGCGCGAATTGCTGATCGAAAAGGGCGTCACAACCGCCCAAGACATCAACGCCCAAATCGATGCAATGGACGCGCGCACCCCGGCAAACGGGGCCGCTGTGGTCGCGCGTGCGTGGACCGACACGGCGTTTCGAACCGCATTGTTTGATGATGCCAGCACAGCCACCCGCGACATGGGTTTCGACATCGGCCCTATGCGGCTGATCGCGCTTGAAAATACCGCTGACGTGCACAACATAGTCGTTTGCACCTTATGTTCATGCTATCCGCGCAACCTGCTGGGCTTGCCGCCCGATTGGTACAAATCACGCGCTTACCGGTCGCGCACAGTCAAAGAACCGCGCAAAGTCTTGGCAGAGTTCGGCGTGACATTGCCCGAAACCGCCACCATCCGCGTGCACGACAGCACCGCCGACATGCGCTATATCGTTATTCCGCACAGACCCGCAGGTACTGATAACTGGACCCAAGACGCGTTAAGCGCATTGGTGACACGCGACAGCATGATCGGGACCGGCCTGGCAAAGCTGCCTTCTGCCTGATGACCAAACCCCAAGGATCGATCATTGACCGACTAACGAATACGGTTTTCCGCGGGCTCATTGCGGCTTTGCACTTGCTGCCTTACGCTACGCGGGTCCCGTTGATGGGCCGCGTTATGCGGTATGTACTGGCCCCGATTGCAGGCTACAAACGGCGCGCAGAAACCAATTTGG
>CBDTVI010000261.1:0-2388 GCA_965364065.1 uncultured Yoonia sp.
GGCCCTGCTGGCGAAGAAATCTTCACCGACGAATACGCCCGCGTGAAGGTACAGTTCCATTGGGACCGACTGGGTGCAAATGATGAAAACTCGTCTTGTTTCGTACGGGTCAGTTCGGTTTGGGCGGGATCGGGATACGGGTTTATCCAAATTCCGCGCATTGGGCAGGAGGTCATCGTTGATTTCCTTGAGGGCGATCCTGATCAACCAATCATCACGGGTCGTGTTTATAACGCCTCACAGATGCCGCCCTATGGTTTGCCGGGCAATGCGACGCAGTCAGGCTGGAAATCAGATAGCTCACTTGGTGGTGGCGGTTTCAACGAATTGCGGTTCGAAGATAAGGCCGGCGCGGAAGAAGTCTATTTTCAGGCCCAAAAAGACCATAACGAGCTTGTCAAAAATAACGAAAGTCGCCTGATCCAGAATGATTTTTCCGAGCGGGTTGATAACAACGCGACCCAATCCATTGGTGTCGACCGGTCCGAGGATGTTGGTAACAACAAGACTACGGATGTCGGTGTGGACCGTACCGTTACGATCGGTAGCAATGATACTGAAAGCGTAGGCATCAACCGGTCATTGTCGGTCGGTGCTGATGAAAGTATCGATATCGGATCAAACAGCAGCGAGACGATAGGTGCCAATCACAGCCAGAATGTTGGTGCCAATCAGACCATCAACGTCACTGTCGCCCGCAGCGATGTCGTGGGTGCTGCCGAAAGTCGGGTAGTTGGGGCCGCACAGTCGCAAGCAGTTGGTGCCGGGCGCACCGTGACTGTGGGTGCGGATCAAAGCCACACAATCGGATCGAATGACGCTTGGACAATAGCGGGTAACGAAAGTCACACCATTGGTGGCGATGAAAGCAAGAGCATTTCGGGCAAGCGCTCCGTCGATATCGGCGGCGACGAAACAATTAAGCTGACGGGCAACCAAAGCTGGACCAACGATGGTGGTCGTTTGGTGAAGGTCGGTAAGGGTCAAACCCATGATGTTGCCGAAGATGTTTGGCATAAGGCCGGCAAGGCCATGCTGCTAGAGGCTGCAGACAGCATCACATTAAAATGCGGGTCAGCCGTCATGGTTTTGAAAAAAGATGGCACCATCTCAGTCGAAGGCAAGGACATTAGCTTTGACGCTTCGGGTGATTTCAACATCAAGGCGGGCGGTGACATCACTATGAAAGGCAGTAAGATCAATCAGAATTGAGTAAGGACAGTGCCTCTGCAATGGGTACTGGAACGTGTTCGTCGCGCCAAATCGCATCGAATGGAAATTCCTGATCTGGCCCTGCCATTGGTGCAAGCGGCAGTTGTTGCATTGTTGCCTGCGCGTCTTGTCCTTGCTTGATTGCGCGCTCAAGGATCGCTGCTGCCTCTTGGCACCATTCATCAGCGGTCATTTGATTTGAATACTGCGTCACGGCGACGATAGGAAACACGCGTCCAGACTTGTCATTGCTTTGCAGGATCATGGCAAGTACGGGGTCACCACCCAAAACCAGCCGCGCGCGCAGGCCGCCTTTTGGCAGTTCCCGTTGCCCGATATGCACGGTTACCCAATGGTCTAAAGCCTTTCTCAACGGCACAGACACCCCGCGCGCGATAAAATCACCATGCGCAGGCAGTTTGCCGAAAAGGCCAGTTTGCATCGTTTAGAAACCTTCGGTGCAAGTGAAACCGGAAAATATCTTAAGATCAAACGGGTTCACGACGCTATTGGCTTGAAGCTGAAAGCTGGCGCTATACCCACCGCCGGTCAGGCGCAGGTTAAATACCTCGGGTAGAGACGTCGCGGTTAATTGTCCGCCACCGATCATTCGCAGGATTGCCCAGCTTCCTGTCACAGTACGTATCGCTTCTGGGCCACCTTCAAGCGGCACGAAGGACAACGAGATCATGTTGGTGCCGTTCGGTCCGGGCCAAGTTAGCGGTTGTGCTGCGGCATTGGCGTGAAAATAACTTAGGACTTGGCCGTCCACATTCAGGGTCACGCGCGATGCATTCGGGCTAAGATCATCCGGGATCAAGATAAACCCAATCACCGGACCAGCCCCACCGGGAAACAGAGCATCACGGATCGCGCGCGCATTTTCAAACGGGGCCAATGCATCGGGGGACAGCCCGAAATCGGCCCGCCACGACCATGGTCGCGTGTTGGTGTTCACATATTGGACAAGACTGTCGTTGATATAGCTATCGATCATGCCGCCCGCCCCGAACAGCCGCGAAAAGTCCAATATGTTCACGTCAATCCGACTGGACTGATCAAAGGGATAGCGCCCTCGCGTGGCAGATGCACAAAACGGCAGAACATCGGCCCGCCACTTGGCGTTCAGCTGCGCCACGATAGCGCCCTGTGTCACGGCGCTGGTATCGCCCGCGA
>CBDTVI010000262.1:0-2386 GCA_965364065.1 uncultured Yoonia sp.
CGCCCCACATCAATCCACCTTGTTCGGTGAAATCAATTTCGGGATCGGGCGCGTTGTAAAAGCGGTCAGCCAGCAGATGGAACTGCGGCACCAGCGCTTGCACAGATGCTTGGCGGAGCGTTTTCGCCTCATCTGGGCTGCCCGCTTTGTCCATCCGGAAGCGGAAACCTTCTAACCGTCCGACGAATTCGCCTTCTACGGTCACTTCACCCTTGTCATTCACGTCGGCCACAAGGCTCTCCTTCTGTTTGAGCCGGCGAAGCAAAATGCTGGTCCGCCGATCCACAAATCTTTGCGTCAATGCACCATGTAGTGCATCTGATAGTCGGTCTTCTACAGCGCGCGTCTCTTCGCGCCAATGAGATTCGTCAACCAACCACCCATTCCGTTGTGCGACATAGGTCCATGTGCGGATATATGCCAGCCTTTTGGACAGTGTATCAATGTCGCCATCGGTGCGGTCAATGCGGCGAACTTGCAGACCAAACCAGTTGGACGATACATGTCCAAGCTGGTGCAGGTCATTATAAATCTGCATCAGCAGCCCCACATGTTCGCCTTTGCTGATACCGCGGAAATCAGGGACGCGGCAAACGTCCCACAGCAATTTAACCGACGGACCGTCTGTGGCACGCGCAGCAACTTCCGCATCAGCACCCAGTGCCTTAAGCGCAGCCAGATCATCGCTTTCGCGCACGCGGCTTAGCCATGGATCATTGGTGCGATCTTCCAAAGTGGCGATCAGCCGCTTGATCGATCCATACTGCAAGCGGCCATTGCGCCATTGCAGCTTCTTGAGTGGCTGAAACTTGTGATCGCAAATCGCCTTCGCGACCATGTCGTCCAAAGGGGGGGCTTCGCCCGTCACACCAAAGGTGCCGTTTTCAATATGCCGTCCAGCACGTCCTGCAATCTGGGCAAGCTCGTCTGGCATCAAATGCCGCATGCGCCGCCCGTCGAATTTAGTCAGCGACGAAAAAGCGACGTGACTGATATCAAGATTAAGGCCCATTCCGATAGCATCTGTGGCCACCAAATAATCGACATCCCCGTTTTGATACATCTCGACCTGCGCGTTGCGCGTACGGGGCGAAAGCGCGCCCATCACGACCGCTGCACCGCCTTTTGTGCGCCTTAGCAGTTCTGCGATCGCATATACATTTTCAACCGAAAACCCGACAATTGCGGCCCTTGCAGGCATCCGACTTATCTTTTTCGAACCTGAGTAGGTCAATTGGGACATTCGCTCGCGGCGCATGAACTGCGCATCCGGCACCATGGCAGCAATCGCGTTGCGCATCGTTTCAGCACCCAAGAACAGCGTCTCGTGTAGGCCGCGTGCATTCAAAAGGCGGTCGGTAAAGATATGTCCACGCTCTGGATCACCGCATAGCTGAATTTCATCCACCGCAAGGAAATCGCAGCCCATGCCGTCTGGCATCGCCTCGACTGTGCAAACCCAATAGGCCGCACGCGGTGGGACAATGCGTTCTTCGCCAGTAATTAGCGCCACAACGCCAGGACCTCGCAGGGCAACAATGCGGTCATAAACCTCGCGCGCCAAAAGGCGCAGCGGCAGACCAATCACACCCGACTTGTATGACATCATGCGCTCAATCGCGTAGTGTGTTTTGCCAGTGTTCGTCGGGCCAAGAACGGCCGTAATCCGGGAACCCATCATTTCGTACCCCGATTAAACGAGGGTCCGCGCTTAAAGCGCCTGACCCTCTAACTGTAGTTGAAGACGTGCCTTTGATGCATTCACTTCCGGCGATTGTGGATTGAATGCAAGGACCATTTCATAAAGCGCCATAGCGTCCTGCGGTCGCTGCAATTCTTCCATAATCAAAGCCAGCCCGCGCATCGCTTCAAAGTGGCGCGGGTTGAGGATCAAGGTCTGCCGAATATCATCCAAAGCAGGACCCGTCAGACCAAGCAGATAATATGAAGACGCACGACCATAATACCCTTCGGCAAAATCTGGCGCATGATCGACCAGCGCGCTGAAATGTTCGACTGCGACATCGGGTGCGCCATCATCAAGCGCCTGACGGCCGCGGCGTATCAGCAAATCCATCGCAGGTGATCCGCTTTTGCTCCATTCCGAGATAATTTGTTGCTCAACACGGCCAGAAACCGCAGCGTCAGCCTCGGCCAGCTCTTGAAAAAGTTCATCAAGCGTCGTTTGTTGCGCCATGACAGGTAGGGAAAACCCCACCATTAACAAAAGTGCCGTAACGATACATTTGATGCGTTGTGTCTGCATAACCATATATATGAATGTAGCGCACTGAGCAGCTAACACCAGAGGCCGCGCAGTCACATAAACTTAAAAGGACTAAAAAATGAGTGATGTCATAACAGAGGCCGTCGTAGCCCTGAATGC
>CBDTVI010000263.1:0-2350 GCA_965364065.1 uncultured Yoonia sp.
TGTTTATCGAGCCCGTTGCACTGGCGTTGTCACGCAAAGCAGGCAAGCCGGTAAAAATTGTCATGTCTCGTGAAGAAGTGTTTCGTGCGACTGGCCCTACAGTGTCGTCGTCAACGGACGTCAAGATCGGCATGACAAATGACGGCCGCATCACGGCAGGGCAGGCACATTTGCGCTATCAGGGCGGGGCATTCCCAAATGGCACCGTTGAGTTTGGCGCGCAAGCGGCTTTTGCGGCCTACGATCTTGCGGCGGTTCAGACGCTTGGCTGGAATGTCATGACCAACCGCCCAAAAGAAGCGGCCTATCGCGCACCAGGCGCCCCGATGGCAATCTATGCGATCGAAAGCGTCGTCGATGAGCTTTGCCAGGAACTCGGACTTGATCCATTGGAGACCCGGATCAAGAACGCAGCCCAAAAGGGAACGCTGTCATCGTACGGGCCCACGTTTAATGACATCGGGCTTGTTGCGACGCTTGAGGCCGCCAAGGCACATCCGCATTACTCTGCCCCATTGGGCGCAAATCAGGGGCGCGGTTTGTCTTGTGGCTTCTGGTTCAATTTTGGCGGCAATACCTGCGTGTCGCTGAACCTGAACTCGGATGGAACTATTGGGGTGGTCGAGGGAAACCCGGACATTGGTGGCTCGCGGGCATCGATTTCGATGATGGCAGCAGAAGAACTTGGTGTGCCGTTCGATAGGGTTCGCACAGTCATAACCGACACAAACTCGATTGGTTTCAATGACGTGACGGATGGTAGCCGTGTAACCTTTGCCGTCGGTCTTGCCACGATCGAAGCCGCCCGAGCCGCCATCAAAGAAATGTGCGCACGGGTCGCGAAGATTTGGGGCATTGATGAGGAAGCGGTGATCTGGGAAGACGGCGCCGCAAAGCCATCTGGCCCAAATGCTGGCGATTTTGACCCGATGACACTGGCCGAGATTGCGGCTGTGGCCGACAACACCGGCGGCCCAATCGCCGGCCACCATGAAGTGAACGCAGACGGTGCCGGGGTCAGTTTTGGGGTGCATCTCGTGGATATCGAAGTGGACACCGAAACAGGTATGACCACGGTGCTGCGCTACACGGTGTTTCAGGATGCTGGCAAGGCTGTTCATCCTGATTATGTAGAAGGTCAGATGCAAGGCGGGGCGGTTCAGGGCATCGGCTGGGCGTTGAACGAAGAATACATCTATGGCGAAGATGGTCGCCTGCAAAACCCGGGTTTTCTCGACTACCGGGTTCCGGTCGCGTCTGATTTACCATCCATTGAAACGGTTATTTTGGAAATCCCCAACCCCGGACATCCTTACGGCGTACGCGGTGTTGGCGAAACGCCGATTGTGCCCCCTTTGGCTGCCATATCAAACGCCGTGTCTCGCGCGACGGGTGTGCGGATGGCGGAACTGCCAATGACACCACCTAGAGTGCTGAAAGCCATGACGTCCAAGGTATAAAATGGTCCGTGTGAAACTTTGGGGATCGTTGCGCAGCTTGGCTGACGGACAGGAGTTTGTGGAGCTTGATGCCGCAAATTTCAAACAAATTGTGGATCAGCTTGCTACACAATACCCGGCGCTCAGGCCACAAATCAAACGAGGGGTCTCATTTGCACTTGATGGCGTGATTTACCGCGACGCGTGGTTCACTCCGATCTCAGAAGAGAACGAAATTGTATTGATGCCCTACATGATCGGTGGGTGACGCTGCCATCTGGCTTTTGACGGTGCAATGATCATGACGGGTGCGACGTTTCATGTGCCCACTGAAATAGGGGAGCACCGGACAGCCCGGCACAGCCTCGCGCAAAGACCAAAGTGTTGTGTCCACCTGCTTAGTCAAACGGGCGTTACGGGCATTTGGGTCGCGTTAAATGGCTTCAAAGGTGTCCGGTGCGCAAGGGCGGCACTTGGATCTATAAACTTCAATTGATTCCAGTCGAGATCGCCAGACCATATCTGCTTAGTTGTCTTTTTCAGAGAGTCGCCCTGTCGCCGCGCGCATGCCTTTTCAGGCCTAAAGCCGTCGGTAGGCCAATTCTGCCAGATCCTGTCCGCGTCAAGCCTAAAGACATACGTTTCCGCGGATACTGGAGTGGTTCAGTGACTGGAGGCAGTTTTGGAGAAATGTAGCGATTTCGCCTTGTACTACCGTTATTTGGGCGGTTATACCGATCAGCGGAGATGTGGCCGAGTGGTCGAAGGCGCTCCCCTGCTAAGGGAGTAGGCCCGGAAGGGTCTCGAGGGTTCGAATCCCTTCGTCTCTGCCACCACACCCCTTATTTGATTGGGCGGAATGGTTTGGGAATATTCTGACACGTTTGTTGTGTCGGAGGGGCAAATACAGC
>CBDTVI010000264.1:0-2348 GCA_965364065.1 uncultured Yoonia sp.
TGACTTGGGTGCGCCCGGATTTCAGCAACGTTAACGGATAGGCGAGGTTTTCAGCCACCGACCTGCGCATCACGACAGGCGATTGAAACACAAATGCATGCTTGGCGGGGTCATTGTGCGCCCAAGTCACTGAACCGCCGTTGATCCGTTCAATCCCGTGCATGACGCGAAGCAACGTCGTCTTTCCAGAACCGTTTGGACCAACAACAATCGTCGGTCCGCTTGGATCAAGCGTCAGGTTAACAGGGCCCAAGACAAGCTTTCGCGCACGGCGCACCTGCACGTCTTGTAGGATCAAAGGAAAAATCGCGCTCACCAGCGGCCCTCCCGTTCTGTGCGGGACAACGTGTGGATCCCAAGGTTCACAATGATTGCGATACCGATCAGCACAAAACCTAGTCCCAACGCCAAAGCAAAATCACCCTTACCAGTTTCTAGCGCAATGGCTGTCGTCAATACGCGGGTCACATTGTCAATGTTCCCGCCCACGATCATGATGGCCCCCACTTCGCCAATTGCACGCCCAAATCCAGCAAGCGCGGCAGTCAATAAATTGCGCCGCCCATCCCACATCAACGTCATAATTCGTTGGCTTTTCGACGTGTTGAGCGAGATCAAGAGATCATGATATTCTGCCCAAAGTTCGCGCATGGATTGATGCGCGATAGAGGCAATAACCGGGGTGATGATAATGACCTGTGCAATGATCATTGCGGTAGGTGTGAACAGTAAATTCAACACGCCAAATGGCCCTGAGCGTGACAGCAATATGTAAACGACAAGACCAACTACAACGGGCGGCAGGCCCATCAAGGCATTGATCAACGAAATCACAAATCGCCTGTATCGAAACCGCTGCAACGCAAGATATGTGCCCAAGGGAATGGCAATAATCGACGCGATAACCAACGCTGTTAAAGTCACGCGCAACGACCGCAAGCTGATGTCCCAAAGAACTGCATCGAACGTCACAACAAGCCAGAATGCCGCGCCTATTCCATCCCAAATATCAACCATTGTGGCGCTGCTTCCTTTCGCACGACCAAGTACTTAAAGGTCCAGTTTTCATACCAAAATAACAAGTGGAAATTGCAGGGTGGATTTGTTGCAGGAAACTGGTTTGAGGCCGACAAGGTAGTTTCATGGGTTTGGAAGGTCAGAACGCAATCCTATTTTGGCACTTCAAAACCAACCCCTAGATCAAGATCGCCACCTCTATTCCTTAACCAATTTCAAACTCACTCGAATTGTCGCTCTAGCCGAATGGCGGCAACCATGTTCCGCTTACATTCACGCATTCTGCCACACGCTGAGTCTGGTTCGAATTAGTCTGACAGCATCGCCGCGTGATAACCGCACCGCGCCACCATTCGTTCATGACTTTTTCCCGTCTAGCCTTGCGGCAAATGGGATTTGCGACCCATGCCGACATAGGCCTCGAACCCTGCTTCCAGCGCGTAATCGCAAGAGTAAATGTTGCGCAAATCCGCCATGCGCGGGCTTGCCATCCGTCCTGCCATGTCGCGCAGATCAAGCGCGCGGAACTCGTTCCATTCAGTAAGCATAATCACCGCATGCGCACCTTCAACGGCGGCATAAGGATCATCAAACCACTGCACGTTTGGCAACAGATCTTTTGCTTCGCGGTAGGCTTGCGGGTCAACGACGCGCACCTCGGCGCCAAGACCGACCAACGCCGGAACGACAGTTAATGACGGTGCATCGCGCATGTCGTCCGTGTCAGGTTTAAATGTCAGGCCCAGCACTGTAATCGTCTTCTTTTGCAGCTTTTCTTCGCACAGATCGACGATCTTTTCGACCATCAGGCGCTTGACCTCTTCATTGACCTTGATGACCGTCTCGACAATCTGCAATGGGCTTGAATTATCTTGCCCAATCCGTGCCAACGCTTTGGTATCTTTGGGAAAACATGACCCGCCATAGCCGGGGCCAGCCTGCAAAAACTTTGGCCCGATGCGGCTATCAAACCCCATGCCGTTGGCCACGTCCTTTACATCAGCGCCGGTGCGTTCGCACAGCATGGCGATTTCGTTGATGAATGTGACCTTCGTCGCCAAAAACGCATTGGCCGCGTATTTGATCATTTCTGCGGTCTCAAGGTCGGTAGTTAATACCGGATAATCACGCAGCGATAAGGGGCGGTAGACTTGCTGCATAACTTCCGCGGCACGGTCAGATTGGACCCCAATCACGACACGGTCAGGGTGCATGAAATCGTCAATCGCAGCACCTTCGCGCAAAAATTCGGGGTTCGACGCAACATCGCAAGTTAGATCAGGGCGCGCCTCTTTCAGCAGATCAGCGACTTGTTGGTTCGTCCCGACCGG
>CBDTVI010000265.1:0-2337 GCA_965364065.1 uncultured Yoonia sp.
AGCGGACAGCGTTCATCGGCACGCCCAAAGCATCGGCTACCTTATGCTGAATCTCGGTTGGGTGCTGGGTTGAACTGTGCACAACCATATCGCCGCCTTCTTGGGGCAGGGCGAGTGCTGCTTGGCCTTCAAGGTAGAAATGTTCCTGACCGCCCATTTCGATCTGACCTTGCAAACGGTGTGCGGCGGTGCCGAGCGCGCTGTCGACGTCGCCCTTGGTCCAAATCCGCGGGCCGTCTTCAAACCGACTATCTGCGGCAAGCGCTTGGTCCATTGTCAGGATCGGAGTTTCCTCGGTGTAATCGACCTGTCCCATGCGCGCGGCTTTGCGCGCCGCAAGATGCGACGTGGCAACGACCAAGAACAAAGGTTGGCCAAGGTAATGAACGGTGCCTGTGGCCAGCAACGGTTCGTCATGGATCGAGGGCGATACATCGTTGGTAAATGGCAGATCATCCGCCGTCAAAACCGCGACCACACCACCGGCGGTGCGCACTTTCGTCAGATCAAGCTTGCTGTAGCTGCCGCGTGCAATTTCAGACGTACCAAAGGCCAAATGCAGCGTGCCTGTGGGCGTCGGGATATCGTCAATATAGCGTGCCGAACCTGTGACATGCAGGGCGGCAGCATCATGGGGCAGGGATTTTGCGATGCTCATGGGGCCACCTCCAATACATTCGTTTGGGTGCCCGTGCGGGCAGCAAAATAGCGCAACAGCAGGTTTTCTGCGGCCTCTAGCCGGTAGGCGGCACTGGCGCGCATGTCACTCATCGGGGCGTAGTCATTGCTGAATTGCTTAGCAGCGGTGGTGACTGTGTCTAACGTCCAAGGTTGGCCGATCAAAGCGGCCTCGACCGCGTTTGCGCGGTGCGGCGTGCCCGCCATACCGCCAAAGGCGATGCGCGCGGCGGTAACTTTGCCGTCCATGACAGTTACATCAAAACACCCGCACACAGCCGAGATATCTTGGTCGAACCGTTTGGAGATTTTGTAGCAGAGCAGGTCAGGTGCGGCCTTGGGGATTGTGACGCCTGTTACCAGTTCGCCAGCGGCACGGTCTTGTTTGCCGTAAGCGACAAAGAAATCCGCGATTGCTACATCACGCGAGGTTTTGCCGTGGCGCAGATGCAGGGTCGCCCCAAGTGCGATTAATGCAGGGGGGTTGTCCCCGATAGGTGATCCATTCGCGATGTTGCCGCCAATTGTGGCCGCATTGCGCACTTGTTCAGACCCGTAGCGGCGCACCATTTCAGCATAGGACGGATGGTGGTCACGCAGAACGGCCAGCACTTCAGTCATTGTTGCAGCAGCGCCGAAAGTAATGCTGTCGTCACTGACGGTGATTTGGCGCAGTTCTGCGCAGCGGTTCAGAAATGCGACCGAAGACAGGTCGCGCAATTGTTTGGTCACCCATAAACCGACATCGGTCGCGCCTGCGATCAACGTGGCATCTGGGTTGGCCGCGTACCAATCAGCTAGGTCGTCCAAATTCTCGGGGGCATAGGGCTGTGGGTCCACGGCAGGTGCTGCTTCCTCAAGCCACTCAGCGGCAGGGGCGGCTTCGGCTGCTTGCGCTGCGCGTATGATCGGGGCGTAACCTGTGCAACGGCACAAGTTGCCCGCCAAGACATCATCATGGTCAGTGCGACCCGTGCTGTGGCCTACCGCCATCGATGCAATAAATCCCGGTGTGCAAAAGCCGCATTGCGATCCGTGGTGCGCAATCATCGCCTCTTGGACCGGATGCAGGGTGCCGTCAGGCGCGCTGATCCCTTCGACGGTGCGGACTGCTTTGCCGTGCAATTGGGGCATGAAAAGAATGCAAGCATTCAGCGCCAAAGCGCCGTTGTCATCGCTCACCATCACCGTGCATGCGCCGCAATCGCCCTCGTTGCAGCCTTCTTTCGTGCCGCAAAGTCCACGGTCCTCGCGCAGCCAATCAAGCAGAGTCCGCGTTGGATCCGCATCCACCTGCACGTTTTCCCCGTTCAGAAGAAACGTAACATCCATAATGTAAAACCTGCCGCGTTACCAAACCATGCGAGGGTGTTCAGATGTCGATGCGACGTAGACATCTGCCTCTTATCATGTGTGCCATGAAAGCGGTACAGCGCGCGTTTGGCAAGGCTTTCTTGGCAACGTATGATGCAGTTTGTCCATCAATGATGAATTCCAGTCCAAGTTCACGTCAGGTCGGGTGTGCAAGGCCATTTGCATAGCTTTGCATGTTTTCCATGCCGCCAGCCCAACCTTGCTGCACTTCATCCAAGGTTTCCGGTCCTGAAAACGAAGATACGGCAACGGTGATTTCCAGTTCAGTTTGATTGCCTGTGCTTT
>CBDTVI010000266.1:0-2321 GCA_965364065.1 uncultured Yoonia sp.
CGGGTTCGAGCTTGAGGTTGTTGCAGCCTGCGTCATCGGAGGTATTTCAATCGCCGGCGGCATTGGATCTGTTGGCGGTGCTGTGCTTGGGGCGATCTTTCTTGGGGTCGTGAAAAACGCGTTACCAGTCGTGAATATATCACCCTTTTGGCAGTTGGCTATTTCCGGTAGCGCAATCCTGATTGCGGTCGCATTCAATGCCCGAGCAGGCCGCACTAAAGGCCGGATCATCCTCAAATCAGCTGAGACGACATCATGACCGACACAAACGTTCAAACGCGTCATGTGCCAGATCGCCTAAACAGCCGTGCTGCACGCATTTTTAAAAGCTGGGAGGCTTTGCTGTTGGCCGTGGCCATAGCGATTTTTGTCGTGAACAGCTTTACCTCGCCATACTTCCTCAACGTATGGAACCTGAGCGACGCAACTTTTAACTTTACGGAAAAGGCGATGATCGCCTTTGCAATGGCGTTGCTGATCATCTCGGGCGAAATTGACCTTTCGGTTGCGTCAATCATTGCACTTGCGAGCACCGCAATGGGTTTGGCCGTCCAATATGGTGCAGGCACTACCGAACTTGTCTTGATCGGCTTGGTTGTCGGCTTGCTTTGTGGGGCATTTAACGGGTTTTTTGTAACGGTCCTTGGTTTGCCTTCAATTGTGGTGACAATCGGCACGATGAGCCTGTTTCGCGGCATCAGTTATATCATCCTTGGTGATGATGCATTCCGTGGCTACCCATCCAGTTTTGCATGGTTTGGACAGGGGTATATCTACTGGGTGTTCACAGTTGAAATGCTGCTTTTCGTCATAATCGCTATATTCTACGGCATCCTATTGCATAAAACCAACTTTGGCCGTGCCGTTTATGCGATTGGCAACAACCCAACAGGCGCGTTGTTCAGCGGTATCCGCGTGCAGCGTGTAAAGTTTATATTATTCTTGCTGACGGGTCTTATGTCGGGTGTTGCGGCGGTTTGCCTGACGTCTCGTCTTGGCTCGACGCGCCCCAGCATCGCAACGGGGATGGAACTTGAGGTGGTCACGATGGTCGTTCTTGGTGGCGTCAATATCCTTGGCGGATCAGGGTCGATCCCCGGTGTGGTGATTGCCGCATTTGTAATGGGGTTAGTAACCTTTGGGCTAGGCCTTTTGAATGTGCCGGGCATTGTGATGTCGATCTTTATCGGCTTGCTGCTGATCGGCGTGATCGCGCTACCGCGTCTTTGGACAATGGCCGCCGCACGGAGGAAGGCATGAAAGAGCGTTATGTCTTCCAAATGCGTCTGAACGACAATATGGCCGACGAATATCGCAAGCGTCATACCGCGATTTGGCCAGAGTTAGTTGACTTGCTGCATGACGCAGGCGTCAGCGATTATTCGATTCATGTGGATGAACAGACAGGTCTTTTAATAGGTGTTTTGACGCGAACGTCGGATCACAACATGGACGATTTATCGAACCATCCCCTTATGCATAAATGGTGGGCTACGATGGCTGACATCATGGAAACAACGCCAGACAATGCGCCTATCGCCACACCGCTCAAGCCATTGTTCCACATGCCATGACCGCGCCCAAGCACGTCGCAGTCATCGACATAGGCAAGACCAACGCGAAACTTGCGCTTGTTGATTTGGAAACATTGACTGAACTGGCGGTGGTGATCCGCCCAAACACTGTGCTGGCTGGCCCACCTTGGCCGCATTTCGACGTCGATGGGCATTGGGGTTTTTTGTTGGATGCGTTGCGTCAATTTCATATTGATTACGGCATCGACGCGATTTCGGTCACGACCCATGGCGCAAGTATTGTCCTGCTGCAAGAAGATGGAAACCTCGCCGCGCCAATCCTGGATTATGAACACGATGGCCCCGCTACACTTGCCGAAGCATATGATAAATTACGGCCCAATTTTACCGAAACGGGATCACCCAAACTAGCTGGGGGGTTGAACGTCGGTGCCCAACTTTATTGGCAGTTTGTAACGGATCCGCAGCTAAAAGACCGCACCGCACACATCGTGACCTATCCTCAATATTGGGGGCACAAATTGACCGGTGTTGTAGCAAGTGATGTTACTTCGATTGGGTGTCATACTGATTTGTGGCTGCCCCATGAAGGCGCATTTTCCGACCTGCCTGCAAAACTGGGTATTGCTGACAAGATTGCACCGGTACGCAAATCTATGGACATTCTAGGAACAATTACTCACCAAGTTGCAATGGCTACGGGGTTACCATTAAACACCGAAGTCTGCGTAGGAATCCACGATTCAAACGCGTCTCTTTACCCCCACATACTGAACCAAAGATCGG
>CBDTVI010000267.1:0-2318 GCA_965364065.1 uncultured Yoonia sp.
CGGCACCGTAGCATATACGCGCCGACCTGATTTGACACTCGCGCCGCAAATGGCCTGACCAAGCGCGGCGTTTCTAATTTTTCCAAGTGAATGCGGACATAGCGCATCCCTGTCATGTTTCTAGCAGCGCACTCAATGCGCGCCGAGACGCAGTTGCGTCGGCAAGCGTATAGCCATCCAGCGTTGAAAAGAACGCCTCTTGCGCCTGTGCCAACGGTGCGCGCAAACCGCAGGCCGGCAAAATCAGGCAAGACTTGTTTTCTCCAAAACACTCGACCACCGGATCGTTGCGCTTCATCGCGCGAACGACGTCACCGATCGTTATTTGAATGGCAGGACGCGCCAGAACCAGTCCGCCTTTGCGCCCACGTTCCGAGGTGACAAAACCTTCACGAACAAGCTGGGTCGCAACCTTGGAAAGATGGTTTTCGGACAGTCCAAAAATCTTGGCGATTTCTGACGTTGGAATCCTTGCAGGCGTACGGACCGCCAAGGTCATAAGAACGCGCAGGGCGTAGTCGGTGAATTTGTCTAACTGCATGTGCTATAATTAGCATTTACAATGCGTATTTAAAAGCGCTAGATAATACGCATCAATAATACCTATTAAAGGCGATACCCATGTCTATGTCCGAAGTTTTTCTCTGGCCCGGAACCAAGGTTTGTGAACGTCTGGGGGTAGACCCAGAAGGAGATGCAGGTTTGATCCGCTGGATGATCAACACGCTTGTTTATCTTGTCGTTTGCTTGACGATTGTTTGGACTATCATTGCATAATTTTGCCAGTGGTCCATTCTAGCTTCACTCTCTGAAAGTAAGGACATCCCAATGACAACTTGGCTTCCCACGCTGCTGACTAGAACCCCTGAAGAGGGCTATGAGCTGGCAGTTAAACTCAGCCGTGTTGCGATTAAGATGACGCAACCTGACGCGGCTATCCGTGAAAAACTTCGGCCCGAGTATGCAGAGAATTTTGAGGCGCTGATTGCCTCTAGCCAAATTGTTGCGACACATTTTGCAACAGTAGCAGCCGCCAACGGGTACTGGAAAGACGTGTCCTGACGCGTCGTACGAACATCATATTGCCGCGTCTGACGAAAAGACGCTGAAAGCTCTTCATGACCCAAACAACATCTGAACGAAGTCGCCAATGGAAGGGACCAGCCGTGTTCTCTTTTGGATTCCGCCCGTTTTTCCTATTTGGGGCTATTTGGGCGGCTGTGGCGATGCTGTTGTGGATCGGGATGCTTTCGGGATCGTTTATGCTGCCGACGCACCTTGATCCAGTTTCTTGGCATGCGCACGCGTTTCTATTTGGCTATCTGGGCGCAATCATCGCGGGGTTCTTGCTGACAGCGGTCCCCAACTGGACGGGGCGATTGCCAGTCGTTGGCTGGCAACTGGCCGGACTGTTCGTGCTGTGGCTGGCAGGGCGTGTGGTGGTCGCGACGTCGGCCATTTGGCCGCTTGGCGTGGTGGTGGGTGTCGATTTGGCGTTTCCTGTAGCCCTTGCAGGCGTTCTGATGCGCGAGATCATCGTCGGAAAGAACTGGCGCAATCTGGTCGTGCTCGCTCTTTTATTGGTCTTTGCGCTGGCAAATCTATTGTTCCACATCGAAGCGGCGCGGGGCGACATCGCCGCGCATGGCACCGGTTTGCGGATCGGCATTGCAGCAGTTGTCATGATGATCAGCGTGATCGGAGGGCGCGTCGTCCCATCGTTTACCCGAAACTGGTTGGCGCAGCGAAAATCCGACCGCATGCCAGTGCCACCTATGCAACGATTTGACCGGGTTGCCCTAGTCGCGACGGCCGTTGGGCTGGCGTCGTGGGTCGTAGCACCACAGCATATTGTGACAGGCCTTGGATTGTTGATCATCGGGGTTATACACAGCATTCGCCTTGCCCGTTGGCAGGGTGTGCAATCCTACCCCGAACCACTGCTTTGGATTTTGCATGTCGGATACGGATTTGTCCCGCTTGGTGCATTGGTGGGTGGGGCTGCTATCTTGTGGCCGGATGTGGTTCCCGCGATTGCTGCGCAGCATCTTTGGATGGCGGGCGCATTTGGTGTAATGACCTTGGCGATGATGACCCGCGCCACGCTAGGGCATACGGGGCAATCCTTGCTTGCTGGACGAGGCACCGTGGCCATTTATCTTTCTTTGCTCGGGTCAATCGCGGCACGGATCGCCGCTTCAATCTGGATCGGGTCCGCGATGACATTCTATATGCTGTCTGGCGTCCTTTGGATCGGCGCATTTCTGGGCTTTGCCATTGTTTACGGGCCGTGCCTTTTGAAGCGAAAGCCAGTGCGC
>CBDTVI010000268.1:0-2310 GCA_965364065.1 uncultured Yoonia sp.
CCATGATGAACGGTACGAAGAACGCCCATGCGTAGGGGTAGACCTCCATCACGGGGCGCACGATGCCCATCGACCAGCTTTCCAGTGTCATGATTTGGAACAGGGTATAGCCTGATTGACCAAGTGTGCCGAACCATTGCGGGAAATCTGTGCCGAACAGCTTTGTCGCCATGACCGCGCCGATGTAGAACACGATGCCCATCAGTAGGAATACTGATCCCATGCCGGGCAGAGCGGTCACAAAACCTTCGACCACGCGGCGCAGCGATGGCACGACCGAGATCACCCGTAGCACGCGCAAGATGCGCAAGGCCCGCAGAACAGATAGCCCCCCATTCCCGGGGATCAGCGACACACCGACGATCACGAAATCAAAGATGTTCCAGCCACCACGGAAAAAGCGCGGACCTTGGGCGAAAAGCTTTGCCACCAATTCAATTACAAAGATTGTCAGGCAGAGCGTATCTAGCAGTAGGATCAAATCGCCCGCCGCTGCCATGATCGGCTTTGATGTTTCCATGCCAAGGACGATCGCGTTGAAAATAATGACAGCAACGATGAAATTCTGCACCCTTTGGGTGTTCATGAAAGCGGCAGTTTTCTGGCGTAGGGTCATCGTGCGGCTTTCAGGTTGAGGCGCCTTTGATATGGGTTGTTTACATCACAACAGCAAGTGCCCAGACAGACGTAAGGTTGCACTGGACGAACATCGCTCGCATTGCGCATCCTCTGTCTAAAATATGAGCATTATATGACACTTAACCCCCGTTTGATTTTCCGCTGGACTGCGTTCTTGCTGGCCGCTGGCTACTGCATCCGCACGATGATTTTCGGTGGTTGGGACGCCTTTGGTGGTCCGTTCCGGTTTCTAACAATCTGGGCGCTGTTTGCGTCTTTCTTTGTGTTCAGCCGGATGATGGCGATGGAAGAAGGTCGCTCCGACAATCGTTGGGACGGGTTCGTCTGTATGACGGCCGTCATTAACACGATGGTGGTTTTTCTATACTGGCGGCTATATTTCGCGGACCCGATGTCGGTCACGACGGATGGTGAACTGGGCGCGTGGCATTTAGAGATGTATTTGCATCTTTTCGGCCCGCTTTTGCTGGTCATAGATACGATCTTTGTGCATCGCAGCTACCGCAGACTTAAGCCTGCGTTTGTTTGGCTGATCGGGGTGATTGCGACCTATGTTTTGTGGGCAGAGTTTGTCGTGCAACCGCTTAACAATAGCCCTGCAGGGGCTGTGACCAGTGGCTTGCCCTATCCGTTCCTCAACAATCTTGAGTTGGTTGACCGTATGGGATTCTACATCACCAATGCAGTTGTCGGTATCGTTTTGCTGCTGCTTTATGCGGGTATCGCGTGGGGTTTCAGGCGCCGATTTCCTGCGCCAGTAACGCTTTGAGCCCGCTGCGATAATCGGGATATAGCAGTTCTACTTCCAATTCGCTTTTGATCCGGTCGTTACGCACTTTCTTGCTTTCGGCATAAAAACTGCGTGCCATCGGGGTCATTTCGGCGGTTTCGAAATCGATCGCTTCAGGAATTGGTAACCCGAGCAATTCAGCTGCATAGGCGATTACGTCCTCGGGTGGGGCGGGATCATTGTCACAGACATTGTAAGCCGCGCCGGGGTTCGGTTTGTTGATCGAGGCCGCGACGATACGCGCGATGTCTACCACATGGGTCCGGCTGAAAACTTGTCCTTCTTTGATGATCCGGCGCGCGGTACCGTTGCGCACCTTTGAGAACGGCCCGCGACCGGGGCCATAGATGCCTGCAAGCCGGAAGATATGCAGCGGAAGGTTTGGAATATCGGCCCATGCGGCCTCTGCTTTGACCCGCGCGATGCCGCGTTTGGTCGCTGGGGTCAGGGGCGTGTCTTCATCGACCCAATCGCCTTGGTGATCCCCGTAAACGCCCGTTGTGGACAAGTAGCCGACCCATTCAAACTGATCTGCGCGTTTGGTGATTTCATCATGAAGTGCGGCCAGCACTGGATCACCGGCTTCATCTGGGGCAGCCGAGATTAAAACATGTGTCGCCGCGTTCAGCGCGGGGATCATGTCCGCACCGGGCCAAAGCCGCGGTTCGATCCCTTCGTTCATCAGCCGCGAGGCCTTATCTTCGGACCGCGTGGTGCCGATAATGCGCCAGTCTTGTGGCAGCAAGATGCGGGACAGTGCGCGGGCGCTATAACCGTGCCCGAATGAGAGAAGCGTTTTGGTCATGTCTGTTCGTGCCAAAGGACTTGAGAATGTGCAAGCCTGTGTTAGCGTTTGGTATGGCAAAGAATCCAGATGTAGA
>CBDTVI010000269.1:0-2308 GCA_965364065.1 uncultured Yoonia sp.
CACGCAGCTATGATGGGCAAATGCAGGATTTTCCGTTTGTGAACGGAGATGGCGAACGCGACCTGGGTGCGGACGATATCGACCGCGCAATTGGCGTGCTTTGGAAAACTTGGGGTGGCGCACTGGTGATTGCTTTGATTTTGGCACTGCTCTAGCCGATCGGCGATTTGCCCCGCAGCTAAGCAAGACCACTTGCGCGCCTGTCCTGCACTGTTACGCTCGACGCAATCAATCACGCCGGAGATTACTATGCGCGCAGCAGCCATTGCCCTAATCCTTTTTGCAAATGCCGCCAGCGCACAAACCTGCGGTGGCCCCGTCGGCGCATTCATCAACGGCGTCAAAGCCGAAGCGCAAGCAACAGGCATTCCGGCTGCCACCACAGACGCCTTTTTCCAAGGGGCGCAGATCGAACAGTCGGTGATCAACGCGGATCGATCACAGGGCGTTTTCCAAAAGGACTTTGTGAGTTTCTCACGCGCCTTGATCAGCCAAAATCGTATCGACAACGGTGCGGCATTTAGCCGTCGCCTTGATAGTACGTTCGACACCATTGAATCCCGCTTTGGCATCTCGCGCGGCGTCCTTTTGGCGTTTTGGGCGTTTGAGACGGACTATGGTCAAGTCCAAGGCAACTTTAACACGCGCAACGCATTGCTGACGCTCGCACATGACTGCCGCCGCCCCGAATTGTTTCGCCCACAACTGATCGCCGCAATCGAGCTTTACCGCCGCGGCGGGATGAACCCTGCGACAACCACTGGCGCGTGGGCGGGTGAAATCGGGCAGTTGCAAAAATTACCACGCGAAATCGTGCGCCAAGGCATGGACGGCGATGGTGACGGGGTCGTTGACCTCAAAAACTCCTCGCCCGATGCCCTGATGACCGGCGCAAATGTTCTTTCATCGCTGGGGTGGCGAGCGAACGAGCCTTGGCTGCAAGAAATCATCGTGCCGGCCAATCTGGACTGGTCACAAACCGGATTGAACCACAAAGCGGACGTGCGCGAATGGGCCAGCCGCGGGATCAGGGCGCGCACGGGATCGCTGGGACCTTCCAATCTCGAAGCATCTGTTTTGTTGCCCATGGGGCGCAATGGCCCAGCATTCTTGGCCTATCCAAATTTCGAGGTCTATTTTGAATGGAACAAAAGCTTTGTCTACGTCACCACGGCCGCATACTTTGCGACGCGGCTGGGCGGTGCACCGGTCTATGACGCGGGCAATCCGACACCTGCACTTAGCGGCGGCGAGATGCAGCAGCTGCAAAGCAAGTTGACCGCGCTTGGGCATGATGTGGGCGGCATCGACGGAATATTGGGTGCCATGACTCGGGCAGCAGTGCAGGCTGAACAGGTACGCCTTGGGTTGCCAGCAGATGCATGGCCAACGCGTGATCTGCTAGGGCGGCTCTAGGTAGGCGAAGGCCGTTGATGCTGTTTTTAAAAATTATCGGGCTCACCCTGAGCGTGGCGGTTGCAGGCTTTTTAATATTTGTTCCCGGCATTGTTGAAAACAAACGAAACGCTGTCACGCCGCATGCCCCATTTCCCATCTCGGCGCAGGCACAAGCTTTGCACGACGAACTGATCATCGGCGATTGGCATGCCGATACATTGTTGTGGAGGCGTAGCTTACTGGATCGTGCGGATCGTGGGCATTTGGATTTGCCACGTATGATCGCAGGCAATGTTGCCTTGCAAATGTTCACTTCGGTCACGAAAAGCCCGACGGGGCAGAACTATGAAGGCAATTCGGCTGACGCGTCGGACAGCATCACTTCACTGGTCGTCGCGCAACTTTGGCCGCCGCGCACATGGAACAGCCTGCTTCAACGCGCGATTTATCAAGCAAAGCGACTGCATGACTACGCCGATGCGTCGGACGGACAACTGCGGGTGATCAAAACCCGCGCCGACCTCGAAACACTGCTTTCAGACCGCGCTGCAGGGCAAATCGTCGTCGGCGGTTTGCTGGGTATCGAAGGTGCACATGCGCTCGAAGGAGACCTCGCCAACCTCGACAAACTGGTGGCAGCAGGGCACCGCATGATCGCGCTGCAACACTTTTTTGATAACGCCTTGGGAGGGTCTTTGCATGGCGAGGGCAACCACGGTCTGACCGACTTTGGACGTCAAGTTGTGGCAGAAGTCGAAGCACGCGGGCTGATCCTCGACCTTGCGCATTCATCGCCGCAAGTGGCGCGTGATGTCCTCGAGATTACCGACATGCCTATCGTGGTCAGCCACACGGGTATTTTCAGTGTTTGCCCTGTGAAACGCAACTTTCCAGACGACCTGATGCAAGC
>CBDTVI010000270.1:0-2227 GCA_965364065.1 uncultured Yoonia sp.
CATTGGCAATTATTGGATTTCTGGGGCAAGTGATGGCCACCATTTTTGGCCTGATCATGCATCCGTCGCGGATCAGATGGACCGCGATTGTCCATCATATGCAGCAGGTTGGCCTGAATGCTGTCCCCATCGTGGCGCTGATGGCGTTCTTAATCGGGGTCGTGCTTGCGTTTCAAGGGGCCGCACAATTGCGCCAGTTTGGGGCAGAGGTGTTCGTGGTCGATCTGATCGCGATTTCGATCTTGCGCGAATTGGGCATTCTGTTGACCGCAATCATCGTGGCAGGCCGGTCCGGATCGGCCTTTACCGCCGCGATCGGGTCGATGAAAATGCGCGAAGAAATCGACGCGATGCGCACGCTGGGATTGGACCCGATCGAGGTTTTGGTGGCCCCGCGCGTCATCGCGTTGATCCTGATGTTGCCAATTTTAGGGATCATTGCAAACTTTGCGGGGCTGATCGGCGGCGCATTGATGTCGTGGGTCGAACTTGGCGTGTCACCGGGCGTGTTCCAGTCGCGACTGCTGAGTAATACAAGCGTTTGGCATCTTGGTGTCGGCCTGATCAAAGCGCCGTTCTTTGCACTGATTATCGGCATTGTCGGGTGTTTTGAAGGCATGCAGGTTGGTGGCGACGCGGAATCGCTCGGGCGTCTGACATCGACATCCGTGGTGCTGGCGATCTTTTTGGTGATCACCGCAGACGCGCTATTTTCCATATTTTTTGCGATTATGGGGGTCTGACATGGCAGATGATCCGATCATCAGCGTGCGCGGCCTTGTCACCCGTTTTGGCAAACACACTGTTCACGACGGGCTGGATCTGGATGTGCAGCGCGGCGAGATTATTGGTATTGTTGGCGGCTCAGGTACGGGCAAATCGGTGCTGTTGCATGCCGTCGTCGGCTTACTGAAACCCGCCGCAGGGCAAATCACCGTCTTTGGCCAAAATGTGCGTGACACCAGCGTCGCAGACTATCGCCGCCTGCGCAGCCGCTGGGGCGTGATGTTCCAAGATGGCGCACTGTTTTCTTCGCTGAACGTGCAGCAAAACGTCGAAGCACCTATGCGCGAACAGTTGGATTTGTCCCCTGAAACCCGCGCGGCATTGGCGGCGATCAAGGTGCGCATGGTTGGCTTACCCGAAAATGCGCTGTTAAAGATGCCGTCAGAATTATCAGGCGGCATGCGCAAACGCGCCGGTTTCGCCCGCGCGATTGCGCTGGACCCTGAAATTGTGTTTCTCGATGAACCGACAGCGGGCCTTGATCCGATTGGCGCTGCGGCCTTTGATGCGTTGACAGCTCAATTGCGTCGCGCCTTGGGGCTGACGGTGTTTTTGGTCACGCACGACCTTGATAGTCTGCATGCAATCTGTGACCGGATTGCGGTGCTGGCCGAAGGTAAAGTTTTGGCAACTGGCACAATGGCACAGATGCAGGACGTCGATCACCCGTGGGTGCAGGCCTATTTCAAAGGCCCGCGCGCCCGCGCCGCCCTTGCACAAAAGGAAGCTATCTGATGGAAACCCGCGCGCATTTTATCATTATCGGGATGTTCACCATTCTGGGTATATTGGGTGGATTGGGGTTTTTCCTGTGGCTGGCCAGTGTGCAGATTGACCGGCAATATGCGCAATACGGGATGCTGTTTGAAAACGTGTCTGGCTTGGATCAATCCGCTGAAGTGTTGTTCAATGGTGTCAGCGTGGGCCGTGTTACAGGGATACGCATCTGGGAAAACGACCCCAGCCGCGCCTACGTCGCCGTTGAAATTGATGCGACCACGCCTGTTGCGGTCGATACGGTCGCGCGACTGGAATCCCAAGGGGTCACGGGTGTGGCCTATATTGCTTTGTCAGGTGGCGCGCCCGGTGCGGCACTTTTGGCAGCCCAAGCTGATGGCGTCCCGATCATCCCGTCGCGCCAATCGTCATTTCAGTCGCTGGTTAGCAGCGCGCCGGACCTGCTCGCGGACGCATCGCGTATAATCGTGCAACTCGAACAGCTGACGGGCGTGGAAAATCAGGACCTCGTGCGCAATATCTTGCAAAACGTCGATGATGCGACCGCAGGACTGGAACAGGCGCTGACAGATTTTTCCGATATTTCGGAAACACTGCGCACGGCGACGGATCAGGTGACGGGGGTTGTGTCCGATTTTGACGGGGTTGGTGCGGCGACCAAATCAACCTTGGATGCCGCTGATACGTCTTTTGCTGCGATCAC
>CBDTVI010000271.1:0-2178 GCA_965364065.1 uncultured Yoonia sp.
GCACGCTCGGACCCCCAAGGGTCCATGCCTGCGATGTCGAAATGCTTAAGCATATTAAGTAACAAGATCGCAGTTGCGCCCTGCCCGTTCGGTGGATGCTCAAACAGATCAAGTCCGTCGTAATCACCCTTGATGGGTGCTGTGTATTCGCATGCAGCGTTAGCGAAATCGTCCAACGTATGTGTGCCGCCGACTGCATTCAGGCTGGCGACCATGTCTTCGGCAACCTCGCCTTCATAGAAACCTGCGCGCCCTTCCATTGCGATGCGGCGCAGCACTTCGGCCTGTTTGGGTGCGCGGAACATCTGCCCTGGCTTAGGTGGCTTGCCACCCAGCAAGAACATATCACGCGCGACACCAGACAAGTTACCCATACCCCCAACCCAGTCAGAGGCCACGCGTTCAGCCACAGGGATTCCGTTTTCAGCATAGTGAATGGACGGCGCAAGCACGGCCTTTAGGCCCAAGTTGCCAAAATCTTTAGACAATTGGCAAAATGCGTCGACGGCCCCCGGTACGGTCACTGCATCTGCAGAAAAGAGCGCGATCGCATCGCCCTTGGCGCGTAGTTTGTCCGCATCAATACCTGCAGGTGCGCGTCCTGATCCGTTCAGTGCCACAACGCGGTCTTCGCCCGGCGGTGTCATCAGCACAAAGCAATCGCCGCCAAGCCCGGTCATCTGTGGTTCGCAAAACCCCAGCAACACAGCGCTTGCGATGGCTGCATCCATGGCGTTGCCGCCTGCTTCCATCATCTGCACGGCCACTTTCGCGGCCAAGGGGTGCGACGTCGCGCACATACCGTTGGTTGCATAAACGGCTGAACGCCCGGGTTGGTGAAAGTCGCGCATTGTCGTGTCCTTTTCCGTGATGCTGCAAAACCTAGGCCGTTGACGCGCAGGTGCAACGTCAATCTGCGCGCAGGGCTTTTCCTTGCCCCTCAGCCCGCGTAGCGTGGCGCGAAATGACTAGGACCAATTTGATGACCGATGATGCAACAATGTCCGGTGTCGCTCTTACGGGCCATGGTGGACCAGAATGCTTGGTGTGGCGCGATGATCTGCCCCGCCCGATCCCGAAAGCCGGTGAAGTGTTGATCGCGGTGGCCGCCGCGGGTGTGAATAACACTGATATCAACACCCGCGTTGGATGGTATTCCAAGGGTGACAGCGACGCAGATGATGCCAGCTGGACAGGCGAGGCCCTGCGCTTTCCGCGCATCCAAGGCATTGATGTTTGCGGCTATATAACGGCCGTTGGCGCAGGGGTTGATCCGGAGCGCATCGGCGAGCGTGTGATTGTAGAGCCTTGCTTGGTTGAGGCGGGAGGCGAAATGCGCGCCCAGCCTTGGTTTTTGGGCTCCGAATGCGACGGTGGGTTTGCACAGTTTTGTGCCGTCGCGGCCCGTCATGCTTACAAAGTGAATAGCCCGCTGAGTGACGTCGCACTGGCATCTTTTCCCTGCTCCTATTCCACAGCCGAAAACATGCTCACGCGGGCGGAATTGCAATCAGGCGAAACGGTCTTGGTCACCGGCGCTTCTGGCGGTGTAGGATCGGCGGCGGTGCAACTGGCCAAAGCGCGCGGCGCCCGTGTTATTGTGGTGACCAGCCCTGCCAAGGCACACTCATTGCGCGAACTGGGCGCTGATGTAATTGTTGATCGCTCGGACGATTACGTTGCCGTTTTGGGGCATGCCAGCGTGGATGTCGTCATTGACTTGGTCGCGGGTGATAAGTTCCCAAGCTTGCTAGATCTGCTGCGTCCCAAGGGGCGCTATGCTGTGGCGGGGGCTGTCGGCGGGCCTGTCGTCGCATTGGATGTGCGCACGCTTTATCTAAAGGACTTGCGGTTTTTCGGGTGCACAGTCCTTGAACCAGAGGTATTTGGCAATCTGGTAAAACGGATCGAGGGCGGCGATATCCAACCACTTGTGGCTGCAGAGTTTCCGTTGCGCGATATCGCGAAAGCGCAAGCCGCATTTGCCCGCAAAGCCTATACAGGCAAAATCGTTTTGACTGTCGACACGCAGAAATAGGAATTCGTGATGCGCGTAAACTATGATGACTTGGCCAAGACGGTTGCCGCCCTAACAGAGGGCGAAGACGATCAAGTGGCACTGATGGCGACGATCGCGTGCGAAGTGCACCACGCAGATAGTCGCTTTGATTGGACCGG
>CBDTVI010000272.1:0-2165 GCA_965364065.1 uncultured Yoonia sp.
GCCAGCAGCAGCACCAGTGTAATCCGCAGGCGGACGGGTGCGCGTGAGGTTTGGAATTTCGCGGGTCGTGATCGAACGCTCAGCCGCATTGCCAACCAGCATCACCGCATCTTCGTCCGCAATAAACGACGCAACAGCACCCGTGGCACCGGAACAGCAGAACCCAAGGATGTACTTCACACCATCGCGATCGATCAGCTTGCGCACAGCGTTAGATGCCTCAGTCGGGTTCGCCTTATCATCATAGGCGATAACGTTCAGCATATAGGTATCGTCGCCCACCTTAATGCCACCGGATGCGTTAATCTCTTTGGCGGCAAGGTTGACCGCGTTGGCTTGTGGCAGACCGTAGACGGCTCCGCCTCCAGTCAGCGCATCGCTGACCCCAATATCAAGAGTCTTATCTGCGGCAAAAGCGGCGGTGGCCGTCAGTGCAAATGCAGCTGTGATTGCTGTCAATTTCATGTGTGTCTCCTCCCAGAAACGTTAAGTTCAGTGGCCCAGATACGCCTTCGCAACATCTGGATGTGATTGCAGTTCCGCGCCTGTCCCGCTCAGCACGATCTCTCCGGCTTCGAACAGATAGGCGCGATCCGCCAGGCGCAGTGCCATGGCAGAGTTCTGTTCGACCAATAGGATAGTTTTACCCATCTCTTTGATCCGCTTGATGGTTGCACCGACCTCCGCCACGATCTTGGGCGCAAGGCCAAGTGACGGTTCGTCAAAGATGCACAGCTTGGGTCGGGCCATCAACGCGCGACCAATGGCCAACATCTCCTGCTCTCCACCTGACAGTGTTCCCGCCGCCTGTGTCGCCCTGTCTCGCAGGATTGGGAACATATCCATCATCTCTTCGATATCACTTGCTTGATCGGGATCGGTGCGGGTGTAGGCCCCCATGCGCAAGTTCTGGAGCGTGCTCATATGAGGAAATACCTGACGGCCTTCGGGGCACATAGTGATGCCTGCTTTTACGATCGCATGACCACTTTGATTGGTAATGTCGCGTCCTTCAAATGTGATTGTGCCCGTATTTGCCGGAACCAGCCCACAAATTGCCTTGAGGGTTGAGGATTTGCCCGCGCCATTGGCCCCGATCAGGGCAACGCATTCGCCCTCACCCACTTCGATATCGATGCCATGAATGACTTCAATCGGGCCATAGCTGACGCGGAGATTTGAAACCGTCAGCATCCTAAGCCGCCTCGCCAAGGTAAGCGTCAATAACAACGGGATTACTGCGAATTTCATCCGGTGTGCCTTCAGCGATCTTTTGGCCAAAGTTCAACACGACGATGCGGTCACTGACGTCCATGATCAGCGCCATGTGATGTTCGATGACCAGCACCGACACACCAAGCGAACGGATGGATTTGATGAGGTCGCTCAATGTCTTGCGCTCATGCGAGACAAGACCGGCAGCTGGTTCGTCGAGTAAAATAACTTTGGGGTTTGAGGCCAATGCCGTTGCAATCATTAAGAACCGTTGCTGCGCAGAGCTGATCGTGCCGACGCGGTCGTTCTCAACAGGTTTCAGGCCGGTAATCTCAAGAATATGGGCAACGCGTTTTTCCAAAGCGGCATCTTCGCCTGCCTTGCGGCCAATACCAAAGACCGATGATAATGGGTGTGATTTCCGTGTGACGTTGCTGCCCAGCAGAATCTGTTCGCGCACAGTAAATTCGCCAAAGGTGCTGGCTGTCTGAAAGGTGCGAGCAAGCCCCTGCGCAACTCGCGCATATTCAGGCAAGGTATCGATTTGCACGTCACCCATCATGATTTTGCCAGATGTAATCGCAAATATGCCAGCAAGGCTGTTCACGGTTGTCGATTTGCCAGACCCGTTGGGGCCGATCAGACCGAGGATCTCGGCCTCGCGCACTTCGAACGACAAATCGCGGATAGCGTGAACGCCGCCGAACGATTTGCACAATGTGTCCACCTTGAGAACAGGCGCAGTCATGGAATCTCCCTCCACATTTGGTTTGCGGTTACCTCACGCTAACGAGACCGCAGGACTGCGCAAAATTCAAAGATTTAGCCTTTGTATCTAATTTTTAGATTGATATAGTTTGATGAATTAAATTTTTCAGGAAAACACGATGGCCGGTAATATTAGAAATATCAAGTCTATTCAAGTATTTAATATAGCTTCTGAAACTGGA
>CBDTVI010000273.1:0-2157 GCA_965364065.1 uncultured Yoonia sp.
GTATCGCAACCACAAGGACCTTCCACATGACCGACCGCCATTTGCATGAAGCGGCTTTGGCCGAGGTGGCGCAGGCCGCACAGCAAGCAGCCCTTGGTGGCGGTGAAAAATCCCGCGCGCGCCATGTCAGCCGTGGCAAGATGCTGCCCCGGGACCGCGTCGCGGGTTTGCTTGATCCGGGCAGCCCGTTCCTAGAGGTGGGTGCAACCGCTGCTCTTGGCCTTTATGATGGTGCCGCCCCCTGTGCGGGTGTGATCGCCGGTGTGGGGCTAGTTAATGGCCAGCAAGTGATGGTGGTGTGCAATGATGCGACCGTTAAAGGTGGCACCTACTATCCGATGACCGTCAAAAAGCACCTGCGCGCCCAAGAAATCGCCGAAAGCTGTCATCTGCCTTGCGTCTATCTGGTCGACAGTGGCGGCGCGAACCTACCCAATCAGGACGAAGTGTTCCCCGACCGCGATCACTTTGGCCGCATCTTTTATAATCAAGCGCAGATGTCCGCCAAAGGCATCCCGCAGATTGCTGTTGTGATGGGGTCTTGCACCGCAGGCGGGGCTTATGTGCCCGCAATGGCTGATGTGTCGATTATCGTGCGCGACCAAGGTACGATCTTTCTAGCAGGGCCGCCCTTGGTTAAAGCAGCCACGGGCGAAGTGGTGTCAGCCGAAGAACTTGGCGGCGGCGAAGTGCATACGCGCTTGTCAGGTGTGGCTGATTATTTGGCCGAAGATGACGCGCATGCACTGGCGCTGGCGCGGCAAGCTGTTGCGTCATGTGCTTTGCAAAAAGGGAATAATCCCAAACGCTTGGCATCTGAACCTCCGGCGCTTGATCCGGGTACGTTGTTTGATGTCGTTCCCGCTGATCTACGTACGCCATACGACATCCGCGAGGTCATCACACGCATCGTGGACGGATCACGTTTTGATGAATTCAAAGCCCGCTTTGGCGAAACGCTAGTCTGTGGATTTGCGCATATTGACGGCTGGCCCTGCGGGATTGTTGCCAACAACGGGGTGCTGTTTTCCGAGAGCGCACAAAAGGGCGCGCATTTTATTGAACTGTGCAGCCAGCGCAAAATCCCGTTGGTGTTTTTGCAAAATATCACTGGTTTTATGGTCGGTCAGAAATACGAGAACGAAGGCATCGCGCGACATGGGGCCAAGATGGTCACGGCAGTGGCGACGACGAAAGTCCCCAAGATCACGATGGTTGTTGGTGGCTCCTTTGGTGCCGGAAATTATGGCATGGCTGGAAGGGCTTACAGTCCGGACTTTATGTGGTCATGGCCGACATCGCGGATATCTGTGATGGGTGGTCCACAAGCAGCAGGTGTTCTCGCTACGGTAAAGCGGGACGCAATCGAGCGCGGTGGTGGGACTTGGTCGGCTGACGAAGAGGCCGCGTTCAAAAAACCAACAGTTGATATGTTCGAAGAGCAATCGCACCCGCTTTATGCCAGTGCGCGCCTTTGGGACGACGGCATTATTGATCCGCGCAAAAGCCGCGAAGTACTGGCCCTGTCGCTTGCCGCGTCAATGAATGCCCCAATAGAGGAGACACGCTTTGGCGTGTTCCGGATGTGATGCCGATGTTTGACAAAATCCTCATCGCCAATCGCGGCGAAATCGCTTGCCGCGTCATAAAAACTGCCCGCGAAATGGGTGTGCGCACAGTGGCTGTCTATTCTGACGCTGACGCGCAGGCATTACATGTCATCCAAGCGGATGAGGCCGTGCGTATCGGTCCTGCGCCTGTTGCTGAAAGCTATCTTAAGGGTGATCTGATTATCGCGGCTGCACTGCAGACCGGCGCGCAGGCAATTCATCCAGGGTATGGGTTTTTGTCCGAGAACCCGGGTTTTGTCGAAGCAGTGCAGGCAGCGGGGTTGGTTTTCATCGGCCCGTCAGCGGATGCAATCCGCGCGATGGGTCTCAAGGATGCAGCCAAGGCGTTGATGGAAACGTCGGGTGTTCCGGTCGTTCCGGGGTATCACGGGTCCAATCAGGATGCTGCGTTCTTGGCCGCGCGTGCCGTAGAGATTGGCTATCCCGTTTTAATCAAAGCGGTTGCTGGCGGCGGCGGTAAGGGCATGCGCTTGGTTGAGGCGCCCATTGATTTCGCGGAAAACTTGGCCTCTGCCCAAGCAGAAGC
>CBDTVI010000274.1:0-2136 GCA_965364065.1 uncultured Yoonia sp.
GTGATAAGCCAAGGCTTTATCGCAATCGTGGATGAAATTTCTTTAACTATTTATGCATTTTTGCAAACTAAAACTCCCCACGCAATGCATTAACCGTTTTATTACAATACCTTAATTATCTTACCGGCAGCTATCATCACGTTAATTTCGATTTCGCACATGACGTATACGACACCCACTCAGGCGCCTTTGTTTTCCCAAAAAATTGCCTGTGCCTAATCCGCCCCAACGTGCGGTGACCTGCACAATCAGGAATTGACAGGAATTGAACATTTGTTCATTTTCACCTCATGTTAAAGCAGCAAAAGTCTTTGCAAGACACCCGCGCCCACTTCGTTTGGGACATCCCCGCTCGCTACAATATCGGTGTCGATATCTGCGATAAACACGCCGACATCACGCCTGATCGCATCGCGATTATTGATATCGCTGACGATGGCGCGGTGACCGAAATTAGCTTTGGCGGGCTACGTGATCTATCCAACCAACTGGCCAACGCGCTCGCCAGCACAGCGCAGGCAGGTGACCGGATCGCGGTGCTGTTGCCCCAATGCATCGAAACCGCAGCCGCACATATCGCAGTCACGAAAATGGGTGCAATTTCACTGCCGCTGTTCACACTTTTCGGACCCGAAGCCTTGCTACACCGCCTGCGCGATTCAGGCGCAAGCGTCGTCATCACCAATGCACATGGCGCGCATATTTTGGCGGATCTAGCGGACGAACTGCCATCCCTAAAACGCATCTTGTGCATCGATGGTGCGGAACCAAACGCAGACTGTTTTCACACGGTCTGCGCCGCACAGCCTGACACATTCAAACCTGTCGACACCGCCGCCGATGATCCTGCAATTCTGATCTACACATCGGGCACCACCGGCGCGCCCAAAGGTGCGCTGCTGGCGCATCGCGTATTGCTGGGGCATCTACCCGGCGTTGAGATGAGCCATGATTTCTTTCCCCAACAGGGGGATAAAATCTGGACACCCGCCGACTGGGCGTGGATCGGCGGCCTGCTGGATGTGCTTATGCCAGCGCTGCATCACGGCGTCCCTGTCGTTGCCTGCCGGTTTCGCAAATTTACCGCCAAAGCCGCCTTTGATCTGATCCGCACCCACGGCATTCGCAATGCATTCTTACCGCCAACAGCACTCAAACTCATGCGCCTCGACACGCCCGATGCACCCGTTCCAATGCGGTCCGTCGCAAGCGGCGGCGAAACCTTGGGCAAGGAACTAATCGCATGGGGCCAACAGGTATTCTGCACAACGATCAACGAATTCTACGGGCAAACTGAATGCAATATGATCGTGTCATCCTGCGCAGCCCTCGCACCCGCTGAACCGGGTGTTATGGGCTTTGCCGTCCCGGGCCACACCGTCGATGTCATTGATGAAGCCAACGCAACACTCTGTGACATCAACCAAGAAGGAAGTATTGCTGTACGTGCGCCTGATCCGGTGATGTTCCTCGAATACTGGAATAACCCTACTGCGACCGCTGCGAAATTCATCCGTATCGGTGCAGACGACTGGCTGTTAACAGGCGACAAAGGCTGTAAAACGCCCACGGGCCGCATTCAATTCATCGGGCGCGATGACGATATCATCAGCTCAGGCGGATACCGCATCGGGCCAGCCGAAATCGAAGACTGTCTGCTGACCCATCCCGCCGTGCAATTGGCGGGCGTTGTCGGCCAACCCGACCCGATCCGCGGTGCAATCGTAGCAGCCTATATCCAATTGGCCGAAGGTGTCGCAGGCACTGACGCACTCGCAGACGAGATCGCAGGTCATGTCAAATCACGACTGGCCGCGTATGAATTCCCCCGCGTGGTCCGCTTTATCGACGATATGCCAATGACAACCACTGGCAAAATCATCCGTGCAAACCTGCGCACACGCGCCGAAAAAGAGGTTCAAAATGACTGAAAAATTCGTCCTATACGAAGCCGCCAATGGCGTCGCGACGATCACCCTGAACCGCCCCTCACAGCGCAACGCGGTCAATCCAGAAGTCTGCGACGCCATGCGCGCAGCCTTTGATCAAGTCGAGGCCGATCCGGCGGTGCATGTAGCAATCTTGACTGGGGCAGGCAAACTATTTTGCGCAGGGATGGACCTTAAAGCCTTCGCC
>CBDTVI010000275.1:0-2126 GCA_965364065.1 uncultured Yoonia sp.
AGCCTTGGTGAAAAGTTCAACGAATGGCTGCTGCAATAAGCAGCTTTCCCCCGCGCCGCGATGTGGCGCGGGGGAAACTTTACAACAGAATATAGCATGACAAATATCACCCAAACGCTGAACCCAGAAGATGCGCGCAATGCCGCGCGCGAAGTGCGCAAGCGTCGCTTGCAAGCATTCCTTTTTGTGGTGCCGTTGTTAGTCTTTCTAATTTTTGCCTTCGTGGCCCCGATTACGACGATGCTGTATCGCAGTATCCACAATCCGACCGTTGCAAACCTCGTGCCAGACACTCTGTTAGCACTCGAGGATTGGTCCGGCGATAGCGTGCCCGACGATGCAGTTCTGACCCAGTTTGCGGCCGACATGAAACGCATGGCCAATGACCGCACGTCTGGCCAACTTGCCGATGAAATCAACCGTGCCCTGCCCGGCATGTCCAGCGTTACAAAATCAACCGCCCGCGCCCTGCGCCGCGTTGAAGATGCAGACATTGCCGCCAACGGTGCGGCCTTGCTGCTTGCCGCCAACGACCGTTGGGGCGACCCTGCCACATGGCGCGCACTGCGCAATGCGGGACCGATTTATTCATCCAGCTACTACTTAACCGCAGTCGATCTAGAGCGTGACGCAGACGGTGCAATCGGGCAGCGTGATACGCAGATTTACGTGCAACTTTACACCAAGACCCTAAAAATGGCGCTCGTCATCACCGGCTTAACAATCCTGCTGGGATATCCGCTCGCGTTCTTCATGGCGCATGCGTCCAGTAGTTTGGCGAATTTCTTGATGGTGTTTGTGCTGCTACCGTTCTGGACATCGCTGCTTGTACGTACGACCGCATGGATTGCCCTACTGCAAACAGGCGGTGTGGTGAATTCAACCTTGCAGTGGTTAGGCATCATCGATGAACCATTACAGCTGTTGTATAACGAATTTTCGACCATCCTTGCGATGACACATATTTTGCTGCCCTTCATGGTTTTGCCGCTTTACGCCGTGATGCGCGGTATCGACAACAGCTATATGCGCGCGGCAATCTCCATGGGCAGTTCGCCACTTGGGGCATGGTCCAAAATCTATCTGCCCATGAGTTTACCGGGCCTGTCGGCAGGTGCGCTTTTGGTGTTCATTATCTCGATCGGATACTACATCACCCCTGCGTTGGTTGGTGGTACAGACGGGCAAATGATCTCGAATATCATCGCATTCCATATGCAGGTCTCAAATAATTGGGAACTGGCGGCGGCCCTCGGATCGTTGTTGTTGGTTTTGATTTTGGTTCTTTATTGGTTGTTCGACCGCTTTGTCGGCACCGACAACCTGAAGCTGGGATAGATCATGAAGCGTTTCCCCGAGTACTATTCATTCTGGAACATCGCGGGGCACTACGGCCTGCGGTTCACCGCCTTTGTGGTGCTGGTGTTCTTGATGCTGCCGATCATCGTAATCATGCCACTGTCGTTCAACTCAGAACCGTTCTTTACGTTTACCGAAGGCATGCTGTCATTTGATCCAGAAGCCTATTCGTTGCGCTGGTATCAAGAAATTGTCGACGATCAAAAATGGCGGATAGCGATCCGCAACAGTTTCGTGATTGGTATTGCTGCGGCACTGATTGCCACGACGCTTGGCACTTTAGCGGCTGTTGGCTTGGCGTCACCTTGGATGCCTTACAAGCGAATGATCACAGCGCTGTTGTTGTCACCAATGATCGTACCCTTGATCATCATCGCAGCGGGCATGTTCTTTTTCTACACGCAGTTCAATCTGGTCGGCACATTCGGTGGTGTTATCATCGCGCACGCGGCCCTTGGGGTGCCATTTGTCATCATCACAGTCACCGCGACGCTCAGCGGGTTTGATCGGTCGTTGTTTATCGCAGGGCTTAGCCTTGGCGCGTCACCGCTCAAAGTGTTTTGGGATGTGGTCATACCGCTGATCCGCCCTGGCGTGATCTCTGGCGGGCTTTTCGCCTTCGTGACATCCTTTGACGAAGTTGTCCTGGTTCTATTCCTCGCCGGCCCAGAGCAACGCACAATTCCGCGTCAGATGTTCTCGGGACTGCGCGAACAGATCAATCCAACGATCCTCGCAGTCGCGACCTTGCTTGTGGTTCTATCTGC
>CBDTVI010000276.1:0-2113 GCA_965364065.1 uncultured Yoonia sp.
TCGAAATGACACCGTACGATCTGACCAAAGGTCGGATTAACTATCGCTTTAAGTAAGGCGAAACGCATGTTTCGCCGACCGCAGGTAAGGGGTTTGCCATTGGCAAACCACAGCCGCGGCAACGGTAGCGTATCAACATGACAACTCTGCCCCCAAACACTTCGCTGAAATTAGTGCTCGGCTCTGGCTCGCCCCGGCGGTTGGAGCTTTTGGCGCAAATTGGGCTGATTCCTTCGGCCATCCGCGCTCCTGATATTGACGAAGACGTTCGTTCGGGTGAATTGCCCCGCGATTACGTCAAACGCATTGCGTCCCAAAAGGTCGCTGCCGTCGAAGCGTCAGCCGATGAAGTCGTGCTGTGTGCAGATACAACGGTGGCGTTGGGTCGCCGGATCATGGGCAAACCCGCAGATGCAAGCGAAGCCGCGTCGTTTCTTTACGCGCTATCGGGTCGCCGCCACAAAGTCATTACTGCATTGGCTGTCAAACGCGGCACACAGGTCTGGACCAAAGACGTCCAAAGCACCGTTGCCTTCAAGCAATTGTCAGACGCCGAAGTGAACGCCTATCTCGCCAGCGATGACTGGCGCGGCAAGGCTGGTGGCTACGCAATTCAAGGACCCGCCGCTGCGTTTATTCCGTGGATCAACGGATCATATACCGGGATCGTGGGCCTGCCATTGGCGGAAACCGCAGGCCTGCTAACCGCCGCAGGCATCGCAATTTACGGAGACCACGCATGAAGGGCCGCACAATCGTTCTGGACCACATTGGCGAGATTGAGGCTGCGGCCTATCTTGTCGATGGTAAACTTGATGATATCTTGATCGATGATATCGACGCCCCCCGCCCCGGTGCGATTTACCGCGGTATATGTGATCGGCCCATCAAAGGTCAGGGCGGCATGATGCTGCGCCTACCCGAAGGTGAGACCGCATTCCTGCGCCATGGCAAAGGACTGCGCCCCGGCCAGCCGCTCTTGGTACAAGTCACGGGCCATGCAGAGGGCGGCAAAGCCGTTCCCGTCACTGACCGCGTTCTGTTCAAGAGCCGCTATGCCATTGTGACCCCTGGTAATCCTGGTTTGAATATCTCGCGCCAAATCACTGACGAAGACACGCGCGACGCACTGCTTGCCATCGCGCATCAAGTCTTTGACAGCGCACATGGGCTGATCTTGCGATCCTCTTGCGAGGGCGCAGACGAGACTGAAATCGCCGACGACATTGAAGCGATGCTGACAATGGCTGACGCTGTTTTGGCTGACGCTGACGGCACCACACCCGAGGCGCTCACCGAAGGTGACGGGCCGCATACCGTCGCATGGCGCGAATGGACGGGTCGGGCTGAAGTCGTGACGGAAGCGGATTCTTTCGTGCATCTGGGCGTTCTGGATCAGTTCGCAGCAATTGGCGACGCATTGGTCCCGCTTGGCGAAGGATATATGTACGTTGAGCCCACCCGCGCGCTTGTCGCCGTGGACGTGAATACTGGCAATGATACGTCGCCTGCGGCGGCCTTGAAGGCCAACCTTGCAGCCGCGCGCGCATTACCACGATCGTTGCGATTGCGCGGGCTTGCCGGGCAAATCACCGTCGATTTCGTATCGATGTCAAAAGCGCACCGCAAACAGGTCGAACAATCACTGCGCGCGGCATTCAAAGCTGACCCGATTGAAACATCATTGGTCGGCTGGACCCCGATGGGCCTGTTCGAGTTGCAGCGTAAACGCGAACGCCCGCCCTTCCCCAAGGCGTTGCTAAAGGACATCTAATGGCCTGCCCAATCTGTAAAAAACCGACACTTGCTGAATTCCGCCCGTTTTGTTCCAAACGTTGCGCCGATATTGATTTGGGCAAGTGGTTTTCAGGCAGTTATGCCATTCCGGCAGACGATCCCGAGGACGCGGACGACTTGGAAAGCCAGCTTCAGCAAGCGGATTTGCATAAACCGCACTAGTCATTGATTTTTAGCGCAGTTCCCTCTGGACACCCCCAACCACCGCGTCTAAAACCGCGACACCCAATATGGGATGCAGAGCATCCCATCCCGGTGCCCGGGTAGCTCAGGGGTAGAGCAGTGGATTGAAAATCCTCGTGTCGGTGGTTCGATT
>CBDTVI010000277.1:0-2035 GCA_965364065.1 uncultured Yoonia sp.
GATTGCTTATGGTCAATTGACCATTCTCTAGGATCGCCACCTGTTCAATCAAACCGCGTGCATCGGCTTCCCAATTACTATCGGGCAGTCCAGTTGCCAGCGCAATATCACCGCTGGATGCCATACCTAGCGCTTGCGCAATCGTTTCTCTTAACCGTGTTTCAGCCTCTTGGTCTGGCGCGTTGCCAGTCAGCATTGCGTCTGCTCCTTTGTCAAAAGCAAGGGTCAGCAGATATGGGTCTGCATGAGGAAGCGGGGGCGTCAGAAAACGATCAAACCCACCGCCGAACCATCCCACAGTAAACGTCGAGAGCAGGGCAACTGCGACAATTGCAGCAAGTCGGCGTGGCGCTCTTTTAGGCTTTTCGGCTATCGTCTGTTGATTTTCTTCAGGTCGCAGGACAGCACTGATTTGCTTGACAAGTGCAGCCGCACTTGCAGGACGGCTTGCGGGGTCAGGCGAGGTGAGAGTGTCAATAATCCCGCGCAATGGCTCAGGTACGCCCTCCGTATCAAGCGGTGATTGCTTGCGCCGGATGATTTCGCCGGGAGTCGCGCCCAGAAACGGGATATCCCCGCGCCATGCGGCAAGCAGTGTTGCACCCAAAGCGTAAAGGTCGGACTGCTGATCAACATGCCCTTCCAATTGTTCGGGGGCCGAATATTCATACTTGCCTGCAAAATCAGACCCTACAACCGTGCGCGCGCCTACTGCTGTGTCCTTTGCAATACCAAAGTCGATGATTGTCGCATTTGCAGGTTCACCATGGCGTAAAATGATGTTGTCGGGGGACAGATCGCGGTGAATGATCCCTTGGGCGTGCGTCGCTACCAATCCTTCGGCCACGCCGTGTCCGATAATTAACAGTTCGCGGGGGTCCATCCGGCGTTCGGCCATAACATCACTAAGGGGGGGGCCTTCGACATAATCCATGACCAAGAATACGTGGTCGGCATCGGACATCGAACATTCGATGTACCTGACGACGGCGGGATGCTGAATGGACCGCATTTCATCTTCGCGTTTCATCAGTTCGATGTAGTCTGCGTTACCTGAAAATTGCCGGTTCAGCGCCTTGACCGCGACCAGTCGACCAGTGATTTTATTGCGGGCGCGATAGACCTCGCCGGTGCCGCCACGACCAAGGATTTTGTCGATCTCATATGTGTTGTTAAGCACCTGTCCGACGCTAAAAATATCGCCGGGTAACGGACTGGTCATTTCTTTCGTCCCATCAAATGAAGGCCGGCAAAAATCAAAAACGTCGCTTTTTATTTGAAACGAGGATAGGGTAAACTTAGATCGGGCGCGACTTTTTTTTGCTCGGTAGCTGTTTCGTTTCTGTTTATTTTGATGGAGGGCGCGAACATTGGCCCCAAGCGGATCGTCTGAAACTGTTAAGCGCAAAGAACTTGTCGGCAAGCTTAACCCACTATGCCTAAAGGCATTCTCGGCGGGTGCGAGTGCGGCTAAAGCGCGTGGAAACCCTTACGTAGAGCTCGTGCATTTCGTTCAGGTTCTTGCCAATGAAGATGGCTCTGATTTCCAGATATTGTTGGATGCAGCAGGCCTCGATCGCGGCAAACTTGATGCTGACATCACCCGTGCTTTGGATGCTTTGCCGCGCGGCGCCAGTGCAGTTGAGGAATTTTCCGACCATCTTTTTCATGCCATCCGTGATGCGTGGAACATGGGGCAACTTGATTTCGGCGATGCGACTGTACGCTCTGCCTATCTGCTGCTTGCGATGCTGCAAACTGGCGTATTGGAGTCGCTGTTGTATCGGATTTCGTTAGAGTTCGACAAGGTCGATGCAGGGGCAATGTCTGAGCAGTTAGGCGATCTCTTGGCCGACTCGGTTGAAGGTGAAACCAGCGAACCTGCAGCGCAGAAAGCAGCTCCCGGCGGCCAGTCAGCGCTTGATCTTTATGCCACAGATATGACTGCGCAGGCGGCTGATGGCAAAATGGACCCCGTTGTTGGCCGCGATCCCGAAATCCGCCAGATTGTCGATGTCTTGATGCGCCGTCGTCA
>CBDTVI010000278.1:0-2031 GCA_965364065.1 uncultured Yoonia sp.
GGTGCAGTTTTAGCTGCCGATTCGGGCGTTTTAGCCGTCTGATCCGCTGCTTTTCGCGTTTTAGTTGGAATCTTTCGACCCTTGGCTGGCTGTTTTGCCACGATTTTCACCCTTTCAGCGCCGATACCCACAAAACTGCAGGTGTTAGCTTACTCTACCCCGCCTCTGCGGGACCCTCAAGCAAAGCCCGATAGCTATGCCCGCCCGATACAACGCCGAAGCGCCGCCAAAGTTGCCAGCCTCATCGCGTCAGCGTCTGGCGTAGACGCCACTGCAATGTCCCAGCCAAGCGCTGGGTCGACGGCAGATTGAACCGCGTCACTGAGCGCTACTATGTGGACAGGCGCGTTAAACGGCCCTTGTTCACTTAATATGGTACTCGTGCGCGGGGAAAACAGGGGGAAAATGACAGGTTTATCGGCACAAAGCGCCACATGCGCCTGCGCGGTCAATTTGCACGACTGTTGATCATAGGCCACCACATCAAGACAATTCAGTCCTGCCGCATTCAATCGCGCGCCGATATTGCCCCGCGCATGCATGCCGCGAATATGGGCAATCATGCCTGCTGGTTGGGCGGCAATAAGACGGGAGACAAGCCCCTCCGCGTCACCCGGCCCGATGATCGGATCAAATCCAGCTTGCTTTGCGGTTTGGGCGGTTCTGTCCCCGACACACCACGCGCTAAGCCCCGCAGGCAGCTCCAAATTGCGCGCCGCATTCACCCCGTTGGCAGAGGTAAAGATCACAGAATCCACATCAGGGATTTTCGCAGGCAATGGCACGATTTCAATCAACGGCGATACAATCAGGTTCAGCGGGCCATCCCAAGCGGCCATCACAGATGCCGCAAAGCTTTCGCTTTGGGCAATTGGTCGTGTCACGATAAGGGTGGGCGTCATAAGGGCACCATTGTTTGCGCGCATGTCCAATGTTACCTGCGTCTGGCGGACAAGCAACCGGAAGCATCATGACAAAGCCCCTAACCCTTCTTGGTATTGAGAGCAGCTGCGATGACACAGCTGCCGCTGTCGTACGTGGCGATACAATTCTATCGTCAGTTGTTTATGGGCAAACATCGCTGCACGCAGACTTTGGCGGGGTGGTCCCTGAAATCGCAGCACGGGCGCATGCCGAAAAGCTGGATCATTGCATCGAAGAAGCTTTGGCCATGGCAAGCACGACCTTATCTGATCTTGACGGGATCGCCGTCACCGCAGGGCCAGGTCTTATCGGCGGCGTCTTATCCGGCGTGATGTGCGCAAAGGGACTTTCGGCGGCAACGGGCCTGCCCTTGATCGGCGTAAACCATCTGGCAGGGCATGCGCTGACCCCGCGCCTGACCGACCAAGTGGCGTATCCCTATCTTATGTTGCTGGTTTCAGGCGGGCACTGCCAGTTTTTGATTGTCGAGGCGCATGACACGTTCCAACGCATTGGCGGCACAATCGACGACGCCCCCGGCGAGGCATTTGACAAAACCGCGCGCCTGCTTGGCCTGCCACAACCCGGCGGGCCCTCGGTTGAGGTTGCCGCGAAAAACGGTGACCCTAAGCGGATCGCCCTGCCGCGTCCTTTGCTGAACAGACCCGGATGCGACATGTCATTCTCTGGCCTAAAGACCGCAATCCTGCGCGCACGCGACACTGTTGTTGCAGAAAAAGGCGGGCTGACGGCACAAGATCAGGCCGACTTAAGCGCTAGCTTTCAAGCCGCAGTCAGTGATGTATTGATCGAAAAAACACGGCGGGCTTTGGCGATTTATGCAAGGCTAAACCCCGCGACCCCAAGTTTCGCAATCGCCGGTGGTGTCGCCGCAAACGGAACGATCCGTGACGGACTAATGGAACTGTGCGCACAACATGAAACCACGTTCATCGCACCACCGTTGCGCCTGTGCACCGACAATGCTGCCATGATTGCCTATGCGGGCCTCGAAAAGATGGCGGCGGGCGGGATTGATGATCTGACCCTTTCGGCACGTCCGCGCTGGCCGCTGGACCACCGCGCTGCACCCTTGCTGGGGTCGGG
>CBDTVI010000279.1:0-2008 GCA_965364065.1 uncultured Yoonia sp.
GGCATGACTTTTCCGTCGGTGGAATCAGTCGGTCCAAAAGTTTCGGGTGAATTAATCCAAACGGCTGTTATTGCTGTCGCGCTCGCGGTTTTGGCGATCTTGCTTTATATCTGGATGCGGTTTGAATGGCAGTTTGCGGTCGGTGCTGTGGTGGCATTGTCGCATGACGTGATCCTGACAATTGGCATATTTTCAGAGCTACAAATCAAATTCGACTTGGCGATAATCGCGGCCTTGCTAACTATCGTGGGCTATTCGATCAACGACACTGTGATTGTGTTTGACCGCGTGCGTGAAAACCTGCGCAAATATAAGAAAAAGGACCTCAAAGAGGTGCTGAATATCTCGATCAATGAAACGCTAAGCCGGACTTTGATGACCTCTGTCACCACGATGTTGGCGCTTTTGGCGCTGTTCACCTTGGGCGGCGACGTGATCCGTGGTTTCGTGTTTGCAATGATGTGGGGTGTTTTGATTGGTACCTATTCGTCGATTTTTGTGGCATCTACGATCTTGCTGGTTTTAGGCGTTAAGCGTGATTGGTCCAAGAAGGACCCAAGTGCGGGCACGAAATACGGCCACATCGAAACCTAAGAGGGTTACCATGCGCCTGAATGAAATCAGCTATAACGACGCCTTGCCAATCGATGGCTATGGGACCGGCTTTTTTCGTGTGGGCGGCAAGAAATACGATGGGATGATTGTCGTTCTGCCGACTGGCGTTATGGCATGGGGCGGGTTCGAGGACACAGCCACGCTATTGGCTGCAGTCAAAGACATTGACGTTTTGTTTGTCGGGACGGGGGCAGAAATCGCGCATCCACCCAAAGATTTCCGCATCACGCTTGAGGACGCTGGGATCGGGGTTGAGACGATGGCCTCTCCTGCCGCCTGCCGCACTTACAATGTCTTATTGTCAGAGGGGCGGCGCGTAGCTGTAGCCCTTTTGCCCGTCTGAATGCTGCGCGTTCAAAACTTTGCATGTGCCCGTGGTGGCGTTCCGGTTCTAGCCGGTATCAATTTTGAAGTTGAAGCCGGTAATGCGTTGATTTTACGTGGCCCTAACGGGATCGGGAAAACGACCTTACTGCGCAGTTTGGCTGGATTGCAGTCTGCGACACAAGGCACGGCGGAATTTCCCGAAGACGAAGGCGCTTATGCCAGTCACGCTGATGGTATCAAAACCGCGTTGACGGTCACAGAGAACCTAAAGTTTTGGGCGGATGTGCATGGCGCGCCCCTGCCTACGGACATCTTGGACACCTTTGATCTGTCGGACTTGCGCGACCGCTTGGGCGGTACTTTGTCGGCGGGCCAAAAGCGTCGTCTTGGATTGGCGCGCTTGGGTGTCATTGGCCGCAAGGTGCTGTTTTTGGACGAACCGACCGTTTCGCTAGATGGGTTTTCCGTCAAGCTATTTGCCGATTGGTTGCAGAATACGCATCTGGCTGCGGGCGGGATAGCTGTCATTGCAACGCACATCGACCTCGGCCTTTCGGCGCCCGAATTGGATTTGACCCCGTTCAAAGCCGCACCCGATGCCAGCGGCGGATCAGACGAGGCGTTCCTGTGATTGCCTTGCTGCTGCGTGACTTGCGTTTGGCAGTCCGCGCGGGTGGTGGTTTTGGGTTGGGGCTGGCATTTTTCCTGATTGTTGTCGTTCTCGTGCCTTTTGGCGTGGGTCCTGACACGGCACTTCTGTCACGCATTGCACCGGGTATTTTATGGGTGGCATCGCTTTTAGCTGCGCTTTTGTCGTTGGACCGGATTTTTGCGCTGGACTACGAAGACGGGTCGCTTGCCTTGCTTGCCACATCGCCACTGCCGCTCGAAGGGGTGGCAATGATGAAAGCACTTGCGCATTGGATCACCACGGGATTGCCACTAACCTTGGCAGCCCCTGCACTTGGGTTTTTGTTAAGCCTTGCACCAGAAGCCTATCCTTATTTGCTGCTCTCTTTGCTGATTGGCACGCCTGCCTTGTCGATGATCGGGACATTCGGGGCCG
>CBDTVI010000280.1:0-2002 GCA_965364065.1 uncultured Yoonia sp.
GCTCTTCCGATCTGACGTCAGAAGTGCTGGAAGTGATCAGCAGTTCGGTCGAAGACACTCAGCCCGTGTTTGAAAAGATCCTGCAAAGCTGTGAGCGGTTAATCCGCTGCAACGACTTATCAATCTTGGAGGTTGATGACGCAAAAATGGTGCGATTGGCGGCCATTCGCGGCGAAAACTTGGAACTAATGCCGAAATTTCGTGAAATGCATTTGTCGAAGACGCTTTTGGCCCCAGCCTTTGAGTGTAGGAAAGTTGTCCATATTCCAGATGTGAAAAATGGTTCCGATGTACCTGAACCCTATAGAAAACTTGGAGAACTTCTGGGCGTCAACTACTCCTGCCTGAGTGCTCCGATGATCTGGGAGGGGAAACCTGTCGGCGGGCTTTGCATTACGCGTAAAATTGACGGTCCTAACGCGAAGCCGTTCACGCATCGCGATATCAACCTGCTGGAAAGCTTTGCTGATCAGGCGGTTATCGCAATCCAGAACGCGCGGCTATTCAACGAGACGCAGGCGGCCTTGGCGCGTCAGACCGTCAGCGCAGATATCCTGCGGGTGATCAGCGGCTCGCCCACGGATGTGACGCCGGTCCTCGACGCGATTGTTCAGGCGGGGGTCAAGCTGGTGTCAGCGGATCAGGTGGATGTGTTGATTTCTGATGGCACTCACATGCGCCACGCCGGACAAGCCACCCCTTCCGGTCTCTCGCTGGACAAGGATGACACGGCCTACCCCCTTGATCCAGAAAACAATTTACCATCTCAGGTCATTCTCTCCAAAAAAATGATGCATGTGCCGGACCGGAGCAAGATCGACTTATCCGCTTTTGAAAAGATTACGCACGAGAAATACGGCGCCATGTCATCGTTGCTTGTGCCGCTCATTCGGGGGAATGACTGCCTTGGCGCTTTGGGATTCATGCGGACAAAACAGCGGCCATTTTCCAAAGAAGATATAGATGTTGCCAATTCATTCTGCGATCAGGCCGTCATTGCCATCGAAAACGTCCGCTTGTTCCAAGAGGCACAGGATGCCCGCGCTGCCGCGGAAACCGCAAATGAAGCCAAAAGCTCCTTCCTTGCTACGATGAGCCATGAAATCCGAACGCCGATGAATGCAGTGATAGGCATGAGTGGGCTGTTGATGGATACGGCGCTGGACTCTGAGCAAAACGATTACGCCCGCACGATCCGTGACAGCGGTGATGCGCTGTTGGGGATCATCAATGAAATCCTCGACTTCTCCAAGATCGAAGCCGGGCAGATGGACATCGAAAACCATCCCTTCGATCTGCGCGAGTGTATTGAGGGCGCACTTGATCTAGTGGCAGGGCGTGCGGCAGAAAAACAGCTCGATATTGCGTATATCATTGAAGATGATGTGCCTGTCGTTGTCAGTGCCGACCTCACGCGACTGCGTCAAATCCTGCTGAACCTGTTGTCAAATTCGGTGAAGTTTACGGATGCCGGGGAGGTTGTACTGAATGTCTCCTCAAAGAAACTCGATGGCGGTGCCGTCGAGTTGGTCTTTGCTGTGCGCGATACAGGGATCGGGCTGAGCAAGAAGGGGATGTCGCGGATGTTCCAGTCGTTCAGTCAGGCGGACAGTTCCACCACGCGGAAATATGGCGGCACCGGGCTGGGGCTGGCGATTTCCAAGCGGCTTGCCGAGTTGATGGATGGCGGTATGTGGGCGACCAGTGCAGGCCTTGGCAACGGGTCAACCTTTCACTTCACCTTGAAGGCACAGGTGGCTAGCTTGCCCAAAACGAAAGCACGCGATTTGCTCGGCGAGCAATCCGAGCTTGCCGGCAAGCGCATTCTGGTTGTGGATGATAACGCCACCAACCGGCGTATTCTTGAGTTGCAAACTGGCAAGTGGGGCACGCAGACCAACAGCGTAGAAGGTGCGGATGCTGCGCTGAAGCTGTTAAAGGGCACATTGAAGTTTGATTTGGCGATCCTTGATATGCACATGCCTGAGATGGACGGGATTGA
>CBDTVI010000281.1:0-1985 GCA_965364065.1 uncultured Yoonia sp.
AGCCACAGAAGTCGACATTGAGGCAATTTCTGTGGGTGACACGGTCCGTGTAAGGCCCGGTGAGCGTATCGCACTGGATGGGATCGTCGCAGAAGGTGCGACCTTCATCGACGAAAGCATGATCAGCGGTGAACCGGTTCCGGTTGAGAAATCACAGGGGGCCGCGGTCACGGGCGGTACAGTGAATGGGACAGGGGCCTTTAGCTTTACCGTCGCCAAAACCGGCGCTGATACGATGCTGGCCCAGATTATTCAGATGGTCGAAGATGCACAGGGCACCAAACTGCCGATCCAAGATCTTGTGAACAAGATCACCATGTATTTCGTGCCCGCCGTTCTGGTTTTGGCCGTTTTGACGGTGCTGGCATGGTTGGTCTTCGGGCCTGATCCGGCGCTTGGCTTTGCGCTTGTTGCAGGTGTGTCCGTGTTGATTGTGGCGTGTCCCTGCGCAATGGGATTGGCCACGCCCACGTCAATTATGGTTGGCACAGGACGCGGCGCTGAAATGGGTGTGCTGTTTCGCAAAGGCGACGCACTACAAGCACTCCAAAACGCGCAGATCGTCGCATTTGACAAGACGGGTACACTGACGGCTGGCAGGCCAGAGCTAACTGAATTTGCGCTATGTGATGGCTTTGACGAAAATGCCGTTTTGCAGACAGTCGCCAGTGTCGAGGCGATGTCAGAGCATCCAATCGCCCAAGCAATTGTACGCGCAGCACAAGCGCGAGACATGGCACCCCAGCCGTTAGAAAGCTTCGAAAGCCTGACGGGGTTTGGCGTGCAAGCGAAGGTCGATGGCAAAGCTGTCTTGATCGGCGCGGACCGTTTGATGACACGCGAAGGGGTCGCAACTGACGCTTTGGCTGCGCGTGCCACTCAGATCGCAAACGAAGGACAAACGCCGCTTTATGTGGCCATCGATGGAAAACTGGCGGCATTGATCGGGGTGTCTGATCCAATGAAGCCCGCCACCCCGCAAGCGATTGCCGCACTGCATGCAATGGGCAAACAGATCGTGATGATCACGGGTGATAACAAAGCCACAGCACAAGTGATCGCAGGGAAGCTTGGTATCGATCACGTCGTGGCAGAGGTTTTGCCAGAGGGCAAAGTCGCGGCTTTGAACGATTTACGCAAGGACGGTGCAACGCTGGCCTATGTGGGCGACGGCATCAACGACGCGCCCGCTCTGGCGGTGGCAGACGTGGGAATCGCGATTGGTACAGGCACAGATGTGGCGATTGAAAGCGCAGATGTCGTTCTTATGTCCGGCGATATCGGTGGTGTGGTGAATGCGTTTGAAATCAGCCGCAGCACCATGCGCAACATCCGCCAGAACCTGTTTTGGGCGTTTGCCTACAACACGGCACTGATCCCGGTTGCTGCGGGCGCGCTATATATCTTTGGCGGACCACTATTGTCACCGATGTTGGCCGCTGGTGCCATGGCATTGTCGAGTGTTTTCGTCTTGTCCAACGCATTACGCCTTCGCTGGGTCAAACGGGTAGGGGGTGTCGCATGAACATCGGGCAAGCTGGTGAAAGGTCGGGACTTCCGGCCAAGACAATTCGGTATTACGAGGATATCGATCTGATTAAACCGTTGCGTGACACGAATGGCTACCGCGCCTTTCGGGAAAGCGATGTTCACAAACTGACGTTTTTGGGTCGCGCGCGGGCGCTGGGCTTTACGATTGAAGATTGCCGCAATTTGCTAGCGCTTTGGGAAAACACCGACCGCGCCAGTTCAGATGTGCGTGCGATTGCCAAAGACCATTTGCAGCAGATTGAGACGAAGATCGACGATTTGCAGAACATGCAACGTACACTGTCTGACTTGGTTCGTGATTGCGCTGGAGACGACCGTCCTGATTGCCCGATTTTGATGCAGCTGGGCAAAGCGTCCGAGGCGAAATAGCGGTAGTATCATTTTCAATCAACGCACTATCTTCGCGGCCCCGACCCGCAATCTGCGGATCGGGA
>CBDTVI010000282.1:0-1978 GCA_965364065.1 uncultured Yoonia sp.
TCTGTATCTGATGCTTTCATCGAGGCTGACCGACAGCAGGTTTCTGTTGGCGTTAGCTGGTCCTACAACACCGCGCAAAGGAGATGAGTTTGAAAACCTCTACTGTCATAACCACGTTGTTTGCGATCACTCTATTGCCGATTTTTTACGCAAACCAGGCATTTGCCCAAGCTCGTGACGATCTACCACCACCTATCTTTCTCCCACCCGCTGTAGGAACTAATACCCCGCCATTTATCCCGGTTATCCCGGCTCTTGGGCCGGACGTCAGCGACGAAGTGACCCAAGCCATCGCAAGACAACTGCAAGAAGCGCAGGATTTCTGTCGGCGTGTTCCCGCGAACGAATACACAGTCGATTGTCTGGGTGATGCATTGGAAGAAATAGCCCGGAATATGCCCACAACCGGTGACTATGCCGAAGCGCAAGTCGCCATCGCCCACGCCGCACGAAAACTAAGGGCCTTGGCACGAGAAAATGCCAGCCCTGACCTGCCAACTGGCTTTATCCGTAGTACGGGCGCAGATGCCACTAGATCGAACAGCCCGCTGGTTCCGGTGCGCACGGACACGCTGGCACAAACCAATGCGGCTGCCTTTGCCATAATCGAAGAAGCCGAGACTATTTTACTGCGGTCCGCCGCAAATTCAGCAGTGCGCAGAATTCACTACGAACAGATCGCACAGGCTGTCGGGTCAAACAAAGTTCTTCTGCGGTCTGTCTAGGTCAACCCTTGTGTTGCGGCGATTTCAAGTCGCACATTTGGCCAATGCAGATTTAGTCGAAACCAATGTGCTTCCATGAAGGAACTTCAAAATGCGGCTGCTCTTTTTGTGCTTGGTATTGCTGCTACCGCAAATCACGACGGCAAATGAAAAGGTCGCACTTGTCATCGGGATGAGTGACTATTCAACGGTTATTAAACTCGACAACACATTGAATGACGCCAGAGGCGTCTCCGAAACGCTGACTAAAATCGGGTTTGAGGTCACAACTGTACTTGATAGTACCGGTGATCAACTTCGCAGTGCATTGGACGATTTTTCGTTCCGGTCAGAAACCGCAGAACTCGCTTTAATCTATTTTGCCGGACACGGTGTCGAAGTTCAGGGCGAAAACTTTTTGATCCCTATCGACGCCAAAGTGTCGTCAAATAAAGACGTTCAACGTCAGGCAGTGTCTTTGACTGACATGCTGGACGTCGTAAGCAGCGCCAGAAAAATGCGGATTGTGATATTAGATTCTTGCCGCAACAATCCTTTTGGCGATGCGCTTGATATGATCGCAGCGAGCGACGATGCAACATCCAATACGCCAACGCGCAGCACCGGACGCGCAGGTTTGGCCCCGCCCTCACCTGATCGCGGAACGCTGGTTGCGTTTGCGGCGCGCGACGGTGAAGTCGCACTGGACGGAAGCGGTAGTAACAGCCCCTTCGCGCTGGCACTGATGGATAGCTTGACCAAACCCGGTCTGGAAATCAGTTTGATGTTCCGGCAAGTGCGCGACGAGGTGCTTCAATCCACCCAAAACCAGCAAGAACCACACACATACGGATCGCTTCCAGGCACCCCATTCTACATTGCGGGACCGGCAAATGATGACAGTGCGGTTTCGAATGCTGATATGCGTGTGGCTTGGGCAGATATTCGTCCCGACCAAGAAGCCAAACTTGCGGCACTGGTCGATGAGGGCGACACGCGTTCGATGGTCGGGCTTGCCTATATGCGCCTTAATTCGCAAGACACCCGCTATGATCCAGACAAGGCGGCACAGCTTTTGACGCAGGCCGCGGAGGCTGGATCAGCAGAGGCGCAATTCGAACTCGCTCAACTTTATGAGATCGGCCTGGGTGTCGAACAGGACGTCGAAAGAGCGGTTGAATTATATCAAGCCGCAGCCGATGCCGATTTCCCTGATGCTATCAACGATCTGGGTTTCTTGTATTTCCAAGGCGGGCTTGGCATCGCGCGTGACC
>CBDTVI010000283.1:0-1937 GCA_965364065.1 uncultured Yoonia sp.
CCGATCAGCCGTCCCATCAGTACCGCTGGATGCGGGGTGCTGTTCCATAACCAGCGTGGCTCGCCCAGCATTGCGTCCAGCAGCATCGCAATGACAAGCGTCACAATGCGGCTTCCAACTGGTCCCAACGATCAGCGGCGGGCAGGCCAAGGCGAAGCCAATTATCCGCATATGGGAACGTGCGCGACCAGATGTGATGGCGCGCTAGGCGGTCTTGCATGGCTGCGGCGTCGCCAACATCGTAAAGTCGGAACAGGGTTGTGCCCCCGACCAATTTCGCACCAGTTGCTGTGACCAAGCGGTCAAGGCGTTTGGTATCCCCGGTCAGGCACATGCGTGTTTCATTGGCCCATTGCGGGTCCGACAATGCCTCTGCCCCAATCGAAAGGGCTGGGCCCGAGATTTGCCAAGGTCCCAAAAGATCGGTCAGCTTGGCAATGATCGTAGGATCGCCAATCGCAAAGCCCAAACGTAGGCCAGCCAACCCCCAAAACTTGCCGAAGCTTTTCAAAACGACTGTGCCGGGGCGTTTTGCCAAAGCAATCAGTGACGCGTTGGGCATCACATCGCAGAAGCTTTCGTCGATGATGACATAGGGTGCGGTCAATTCATCTGCCTGCCACAAACGCCCGTCTGGATTGTTGGGGTGCACTGCGACGATCGCGTGGCTTGGGTCTTGACCCAAGTCCCATCCAGATGCGGCAAAGGCAGCGCCGTGTTCATTGTAGGTGGGGCCGGAAATACAGACCGATCCGGTAGGAAGGACACGCGGCAAGGCCGCGATGATCGCCGACGCACCTGTTGCCCCGATGATTGCGGCCTCATCCGGGACGTTCCAAAAGCGGCGCGCCAAATCGTACAGTCGGGTGAATGCCGCCTGATCTGGCAAGGCCGTCCAAGCATCATGGGGCAGGGTCGGCATCGGGTAGGGTGATGGATTTATCCCAGTAGACAGGTCCAGCCAGCTTTCACGTGTCCCACCATATTGGGCAATCGCGGCATCGATACCGCCACCATGATCGCGTGTAGTCGTCATTCGTCTGCAGGAAGCGGTGGGTGACGTGTCACGAAATGCCCTTTGATCGCTTGCGGCCATTCACGAAATGGCACGCGGCCCGTTTCGGATTGCGCATGTTGCATGGCGTATGCCACGATCCCTGCGGCGGCATCAGGGTCTGGATCAAAGGTGCCAAGGGTATAATTCAGCTTGCCCGCGCCTTGAATGGCGACATTGCACGCGCCTTTGCAGCCCATCAGGCAAGACACGCGACGGGTTTTGACGTCGGACAGACCCGTGGCCGCAGCCTCGATCAGTTCGGCAAGCGCTTCGCCGTCCGTTTTTTCCATGTCACCCGCGTCCCAGCCATCACGCTTGCAGGTGTCACATGTCGTAATCCAAGTTGTCATCTTCGTTCGCCCGTTTTGTGTTGATGCTTTTCAAACGGATTCTTACGCGTTGCACAAGGTTTGATGAACCAAACTATGCATTAGCACAGTTTGGTTCTGTCGCAGGTGGACAAAGGTCGCGCCAGTTACGCACCGCGCCCGTGTGGGGCATCAAGGGTTAGCTCAGCGTTGATCGGGATAATCCGGTGCGGATTAATGGTCTCATGGCTATAGTGATAGTGGCGCACGATGTGGTCCATGTTCACTGTCTCGGCGATGCCCGACACTTGGTAAAGTTCACGCATATAACCTGTTAGGTTAGGGTAATCCGCGATCCGTTTGCGATTACACTTAAAGTGTAGGTGATAAACTGGATCAAAGCGCACAAGCGTTGTCCAAAGCCGCCAATCGGCCTCGGTCATTTTGTCACCCATTAGATAGCGGTTGTTAGATAGACGATCCTCTAGCCAATCCAGCGTATCAAACAGCGGATGCACGGCCTTGTCATATGCCGCTTGTGTTGTCGCAAATCCAGACTTGTAAACGCCATT
>CBDTVI010000284.1:0-1858 GCA_965364065.1 uncultured Yoonia sp.
TTCATTGCCCAAGTCGCCGTCGGCAAAAGGGACGTGCTAGAGGTGTTTGGCGATGACTATGACACGCCGGACGGCACCGGCTTACGAGACTACATTCATGTCGTCGATTTGGCGCGGGCACATGTCGCGGCCCTTGGCTATGCCGCTCAAAACAGTGGTGCACGGCCTTTCAACATTGGCACAGGGCAAAACTACAGCGTCCGTGACATGGTTGCGGCCTTCGAGGCCGCATCAGATCGCCACATTCCAACCAAGCAAAGCCCGCGCCGCGCAGGTGATGTGGCCGCGATGCAAGCTGACGCAAGCCGCGCCAATACAGAACTGGGCTGGCACGCAACCCACGGCTTGGAAGACATGGCTGCAAGCACGTGGGCGTGGCAATCCAAAAACCCCGATGGGTATAGTACTGACTAATGTGCAGCGAGCGGTTGCAGGCTGTTTGAAATACTCACACCCAGTTAATTCAAATCCGAAACGGTTTCTTTCGGTGCGGAAATTACGGCCGGTAAACATGATAGCGACGCATGGGCCACTTTCGCTTCAAAGGCCCATGCGGGACTTGATACACACCAACACATGCATTCAGCGCATCCAATGCGTCGAACTGCAATTCGCATATCCCCCGCTCCATTTCATGAAAAAGCCCGCACGCCCTGACCTGCCAATATACCAGCATACAAGGGAAAACAGCGTTGAGCACTTGCGCACATTCGCAAGTTAAATTGCAGACCAAGCCGTAGGCTGTAAGACTCTCACGCCAACATGATTTTGAGATCTTTGAATCGCCTCTCAATCGGCGACTTTAAAGTCTTTCCGCATGACCCCTTCAAATTCGCGGCTTTATTGTACTAATTGCATCGCTTTATTGAAATAATTGCGCCTCAAGCTTTTCTTTGGCGGCTTGCTTTCGTCACGTATCACCCCCTCAAGGGTGCCAAAACACCCCCTATTTTGACGACCATCGGTTCCGGGGGGCGCCATTTATGTCATCACTCAACTTCACAGGCTTTGCTGTGTCAGGCGTTAGCGACGGCCATTCGCGTATCACCGATCTGGCATTGATCACTTTCGGCGGATCAACACAGCTTTATAGTACAACACGCTATGACGGGGTGCTGCAGCATTGGGACATCAGTTCCAGCGCGATTGAACTTGGCGCAAGCCTCGCATTTGAGGGGCCTTTGCAGGCAGGGGCCGTCAGCGGGTTAGCCGCAATATCTTTGGGATCATCGAAAGGTTTTCTGACAGGTGGTACGCAAAGCGGCGACCTGCAACTGGTCAGTTTGGACGGAACAGGAGCGTTCACAGCGTCCAACGCGCTCGCGACGCTTCCCACAGCATTTGAAGGTTTCCAACACACGAGCATCATTGAGTTGGCAGATGGAACGCAGGCTGTCTTTGGTGCTCTCGCTGGCGCCACTGGTCTGGGCCGACTGCGGTTCACTGACGAAGGAGCGTTGATCGACCACGCAGTCTTGCAAGACCCCATGGCAGAGACCGCGTCGCAGATCACCGGCACCACACTTGTTACGATAGCAGGACAAGCTTTTCTGCTAAGCATCAGCACCAACCAGAACGGATTGACCAGCCGCAGCGTCGCGGCGGACGGCGGGCTGACAAATGTGCAATCTATCGGAACCGATGATGGTCTTTGGATCAATGGCCCCACGGCCCTTGCGGCAGCAACTCTTGGCGGGAAAACCTATGCCATTGTGGCGAGTGCCAATACTGACAGCCTAAGTGTTGTAGAAATCGCACCCGACGGCAGCATGGTTGTGCGCGATCACTTGATGGACAGTCGCGGCACCCGCTTTGGTGGGGTAACCGCGCTGGAAATCATCGAAAGTGGCGGCAAAAC
>CBDTVI010000285.1:0-1788 GCA_965364065.1 uncultured Yoonia sp.
GTCCATGACGAACTTCGGCATGTGCTGACAGGTGACGTTGATCCGGGCGCTCTTAAGATTGATAATCCACCAGCACCTATCTTGATGGTGGGTCTGCAAGGTTCTGGTAAAACAACCACGACCGCCAAGCTGGCCAAACGTCTGAAAGAAAAAGAAGGCAAGCGCGTCCTGATGGCGTCGCTTGATACCAACCGCCCTGCCGCGATGGAGCAGTTGGCGATTTTGGGCGCACAGATTGGCGTCGATACATTGCCTATCGTCAAAGGCGAAGATCCGGTTGCGATTGCAAAACGCGCCAAGATCCAAGCAAGCCTTGGTGGCTATGACGTCTACATGCTCGACACGGCTGGTCGCCTGCACATCGACGCAGAACTGATCGCACAGGCCGCAGCCGTGCGCGACGTGGCCAACCCGCGCGAGACACTATTGGTTGTGGACGGCCTGACCGGTCAGGATGCGGTGAACGTCGCCCAAGAATTCGACGATAAGATCGGCGTCACTGGCGTGGTCCTCACCCGCATGGACGGTGATGGTCGCGGTGGTGCAGCCCTGTCGATGCGCGCGATTACTGGCAAACCTATCCGCTTTGTTGGTCTTGGCGAAAAGATGGACGCCCTTGAAACCTTTGAGCCGGACCGCGTTGCGGGCCGTATCCTTGGCATGGGCGACATCGTTGCACTGGTCGAAAAAGCCCAAGAGACCATTGAGGCCGACCAAGCCGAGCGCATGATGAAGCGCTTTCAGAAGGGTCGCTTCAACATGAACGACCTTAAGATGCAGCTTGAGCAGATGATGAAAATGGGCGGCATGGAAGGCATGATGGGAATGATGCCGGGTGCTGCGAAAATGAGCAAACAGATGGCTGCATCCGGCATGGATGACGGTATCCTGAAGCGCCAAATCGCCTTGATCAATTCCATGACAAAGAAAGAACGCGCGAACCCAGATCTGCTGGCCGCATCGCGCAAGAAACGCATTGCAAAAGGCGCAGGCCTAGAAGTGTCCGAACTGAACAAGCTGGTCAAACAGCATCGCCAGATGGCCGACATGATGAAAAAGATGGGTAAGGGCGGAATGCTGAAACAGGCCATGAAAGGCATGTTCGGCAAAGGCGGCGATATGCCCGGTGGCATGCCCGATATGAACGACCCCAAGGCAATGGCAGAAGCGGCAAAAGCAATGCAAGGCAAGATGCCTGCGGGTATGCCCGGACTTGGTGGTGGAGGCATGCAATTGCCCCCGGGCCTGTCTGGTTTTGGGAAAAAGAAATAACCGATGACACCCGCTCCCACCCTTACCACAGCGCGTCTTGAATTGCGCGGCCCTCAGAAACGGGACCTTGCGGCATTTTCCGCATGGGTAACTGGGTCTGAGCGGATGGCGGCTGTGGGCGGTCAAGGTACTGCAGGACATGCATGGCGCGGTTTTATCGCGGGCATTGGACATTGGCAGTGGCATGGCTACGGCTTTTTTACTGTGACGGAACGCGCAACGGGGTTTGCTGCTGGGCGCGTGGGCATCATCAACCATGCCGATTGGCCCGCGCCGGAACTTGCTTGGCACATGTTTGACGGGTTTGAAGGACGGTCTTATGCGTTTGAAGCCGCCTGTGCTGTGCGCGATTGGGCAGGGCGGACGCTGGGTTTGGCACCTTTGATTTCAATGATCGAACCCGCAAACACACGTTCACTTGCGCTGGCGACACGGTTGGGCGCGATTGAGGATCGGCGCGAAGTCGTGGACGATGAAAACGTGATTTTGTTTCGCCATTTGCACCACGACGACCCA
>CBDTVI010000286.1:0-1749 GCA_965364065.1 uncultured Yoonia sp.
CGCTCTGGCGCATAGGGGGACATATCAATGTTAGGGCTTTGCCCATTAATCATTTGCGCAATCAACCGACCTGTCTTGGGACCCGCCGTCAGGCCGACGTGCTGATGCCCAAACCCTGTGTAAATTCCTGAATGTCCCAACTCGCCAATCAATGGCACGCTATCTGGCGTGGAGGGTCGAAATCCCATCCATTCTTGCGTTCCCGTATAGGCCAGATTTGGAAACGCTTCTTTGGCACGGCGCATGAGCAGCGCAATGGGTGCTTTACTTGGACCAGCGTGATGATCGCCTAACTCAACGGTACCCGCGCAGCGCAGACCCATATCCATCGGGTTCACACCAAACTTGCCCGCCGTCACCATCATCGGATTGCGCGGCACCTCTGAGGGGTTCTCAAAGATGACATGATAACCACGTTCGGTTTCCAGCGGCACACGCAGGTTCAGCTTTTTCATCAGCCCTTTTGACCAAATGCCTGCCGTTATGACGGCTTTGCTGCATTCGAATGTACCTTGATCAGTCTCAATCCGGGAAATGCGCCCATCCGTTTTTTGAAAGTCGCGCACCTCGGCCTGAACAAATTTGCCGCCATTCTTTGTAAAATAGCTGGTCAGCTCAGTAATATACTCACCGGGATTCGTGATATGGCCCTGCCCCTCGAGAACCGCCAAGCATTGGATTTTTGGCCCAAGGATCGGCTCACACTCCTGCACGTCAACGCCGGTGATCACTTTGGGCACAAAACCCGCAAGCTTCTTCATGCGCCAAGCATAGGCGTCCGCCTCAAAATGGGCCTTGGAAGTGTAGGCGTAACTAAACTTGCTGTCGCAAACCCAACGCTCCAGATCTGTGCCGCGCACCAGTGATTTATGCTGATCAACTGCATCGCCCAGAATGGGGATCAGGTTGGACACGGTGCGCCGGGTTGCGGCATCATTTGCATGTGACAGATACTGCGAAAGCCACGGGAGCAACTTTGGAAAATAGGCCCATTTCATAAACAATGGACTGGCCGGATCGAGCAGCAGCTTAGGAGCCTCGCGCCAAAGTGTCGGCGATGTCACCGGTGCCACAGCCCATTGCGCCAGCAGCCCAGCGTTGCCGTAGGATGCCCCCATTCCGGGCGCACCCTTGTCCAATAAAACAACCTTGTGACCGAACCGTTGTAGCCAGATCGCGGTCGAGATACCGCACATGCCTGCGCCGATAACGATGATGGGCTTGTCTGCCATGGGTCTCTCTTATTTTATATGTAAAAGACCCCTAAACACGCACCAGCGCAAGCAATTTTGGTTGGGCACGTCTTTCCGCAAAACAAACCCACTTGGCCATGTCAGCGTGTAGTCCAGTGTTACCTCTTGCTTGACCCCCACAGCCACATCCAAGTCACACTCCCACTCCAATATCCCGCGCATCCCCTCTGGATCGCGGCGGGGCACTGCTGGGCTTGTGGTAAATTCAACCTCGACATCCTCCTGTTCGGAATAGGGGACCGCGTCGCGCATCAACACGCGCCAGTCTTCTCCGGTGAGACTTTCCACCGTCATCACTGCCTGCTCTGCAAGTTGGTTTGAACTGGTGAACACGCCCACATCGCCTTCGGTTTTGTTAGTCGTCGCCTGCGTCAGTCGCAGCCCATCTAGCGGACCAAAGCCCATTTCCGTGTCTCCACCTACGGCCAGCAACGACAGTTGGCTAAAGCGGATCATCGTGCCGTCCGCGAAAATCAGCGCTTGCCCAGCAAGCAGC
>CBDTVI010000287.1:0-1714 GCA_965364065.1 uncultured Yoonia sp.
AATTCGTCAGCATCGACCCAATGATCTGTGCAGGATGCGGGGCATGTTCGGCGGTCTGCCCTTCAGGTGCAATCAGCTATGACGCGCCAACGGTTGACCACGTTTTTCGACGGATCAATAAACTAGCTAGCACTTACCGGTCCGCGGGCGGCAAGGACGCATTCCTGCTTGTGCATGATGACCACGGCGCAGAAATGATCCGGCTTGCGGCACGTTTCGGACGCGGCCTCCCCGCTCATGTGATCCCGATGGAAGTCAGCGCGCTTTCGGGCTTTGGTCACGCAGAAATGCTGGCAGCACTTGCCAGCGGGTTTGCCCATGTCGACGTACTGATGGGACCAAAAACAGAGCGTGAGGCGCTTGATCCGCAACTTATTTTGGCGAACGCGATGGCCAGTGGAAAAATCGCTATGTTGGAATTCAGCGACCCTGACGCGCTGTCTGACCATCTTTATGCGCAAACCAAATCGACGACGACAACAGACCCAATCTTGCCGCTGGGCACGCGTAGGCAGGTGGCACGTCTGGCTGCCAAATCGCTAAATCCAGGCATCGAGATGCTGCCGCTGCCGGCTGGGGCGCCATATGGCGCGGTGATTGTGGACACGGACGCTTGCACGATGTGTTTAGCCTGTGTTTCTCTTTGCCCATCAGGTGCGCTTGGCGACAACCCAGACTTGCCGCAACTGCGGTTCCAAGAGGATGCGTGCTTGCAATGCGGCTTATGCACCAACGTTTGCCCTGAAAAGGCAATCACCCTCGCGCCGCAACTAGACCTGACTGACAAGGCCCTAACCCAAGTGGTTTTGAACGAAGAAGAGCCTTTTGCATGCGTCGAGTGCGGTACCTTGTTCGGCATCAAATCAACGGTGGATAAGATTGTTGAGAAACTGGCAGGCAATCATGCGATGTTTAAAAACCCCGATGCCGCACGGATGATCCAGATGTGCGACGGTTGCCGGATCAACGCGCAGTACCATTCTGACAGCAACCCCTTCGCATCGGGCGAGCGGCCCCGGCCCCGCACGACAGATGACTACCTGTCAAAGCGTAAGGATCACTGATGTTGCAAACGCGCGCTGAAACCCGCAAGTCGGATCGTCGCAAAACGCGGCAGACATCAATACCCAAAAATTCATTTCAACGGTCCAGCATTGGATGCAATAGCCTAGGTGGCATGGCAACAATCGGTCAGGAAAATCGGAGAAGGACACCATGAGCGAAGATTTCAACATGTCGATGCGCAAATTCCTTAAGCAGGTCGGCGTGACATCCCAACAAGCCATCGAAGAGGCTTTGCGCAACGCTGGCGACACTGCTGGCAAAAGTTTTGATGCCAAAGTCGTGTTGACGATTAATGGACTAGAAATGGAACATATCGTTCATGGCAAGATCGAAGGGCAATCCTAACGTGACCGCATCCAGAGAAGCTATTCTCGCCGTTTTGGGGGCCATTGAAGACCCTGTTAGCGGCTCATCCGTGACTGAGGCTGGCATTGTCAAAGCGCTCACCGTTGACGAAGGCGTTGTGCGCTTTGTGATGGAAGTCAGCGGCGATCACGCTGCGGCCTACACAGAAGTCAAAGACGCCGCTGAGGCGCAGATCAAAGCGCTGGACGGTGTTGTATCGGTGTCGGTTGTGATGACCGCACATAGCACCCCCAAAGCACCGCCCGATTTGAAACCTTCGCGCAGTGGGGCACCCGCAGGACCT
>CBDTVI010000288.1:0-1708 GCA_965364065.1 uncultured Yoonia sp.
GCAACGACACCCATTAGGCGCGGATCAAAGGGTTTAGGGATCAGGTAATCGGCACCGAATGTCAGTTGCTCGCCCTTATAAGCAGCAGCCGCTTCGGCACTAGTAGTGGCACGCGCAAGGGCGGCAATGCCTTCAACGCAGGCGATTTTCATCTCGTCGTTAATCTCGGTCGCACCAACGTCCAGCGCGCCGCGGAAGATGAACGGGAAACACAGCACGTTGTTGACTTGGTTCGGGAAATCGCTGCGGCCTGTCGCGATGATTGCGTCAGGGTTCGCTTTGCGTGCGTCCTCTGGATCAATCTCTGGGTTGGGGTTTGCCAGCGCAAAGATGATCGGGCGGGCGGCCATTTTCTTGACCATTTCAGGCTTCAGAACGCCGGGACCAGACAGGCCAAGGAACAGATCAGCGTCTGCGATAACGTCGCCCAATGTCGCGGCTGCGGTACCTTGGGCATAGTCCGCTTTTTGCGGGGTCATGTCCTTTTCGCGACCTTTATAAACAAGGCCTTCGATGTCACAAAGATAGACGTTTTCGCGTTTCACGCCCAGTTTCAGCAACATGTTAAGGCAGGCAATGCCCGCCGCGCCGCCGCCAGTGCTGACGATCTTGATGTCTTCGAATTTCTTACCCGCGACGTGTAGCGCGTTATAAACAGCAGCGCCTACGACGATGGCTGTGCCGTGCTGGTCGTCGTGGAACACAGGGATATTCATCCGCTCGCGGCAAATTTTTTCAACAATAAAGCAATCGGGGGCCTTGATGTCTTCAAGGTTGATCGCACCAAAAGTTGGTTCCAGCGCGCAGACGATATCGGCCAGTTTTTCAGGATCGGGTTCGTTCAATTCGATGTCGAAACAGTCAATGTTCGCGAACTTCTTGAACAGGACGGCTTTGCCCTCCATCACGGGCTTAGAGGCCAACGCACCGATATTGCCAAGACCCAACACAGCCGTGCCGTTCGTGACAACGGCCACCAGATTGCCGCGTGATGTGTAATCGCGGGCAGTGTCGGGGTTTGCTTTGATCTCAAGGCAAGCTTCTGCGACGCCGGGGGAATAGGCGCGAGCAAGGTCGCGTCCGTTTGCCATCGGCTTGGTCGCGCGAATTTCGAGTTTTCCGGGCTTGGGGTACTTGTGATAATCGAGTGCGGCCTGTCTTAGACTGTTTTTTGCATCGTCGTTCATGTGGTCCCTCCAAAATGGTTTAATATTAAACCATTATCTTTCCGTCGCGGAAACTGCTGTGTCTGATTAATCATGGTTTAGCGGCTCTTGCAAATAATTCCATGCAAAGACAGTGTGCAGGGTATGACAGATATGCATGAAATACGCGCCGAGGTTTGTTTGGCGACAACAGATTTACGCGCTGACCTTGGTTTTTTTGGCGCCACCTTGGGGATGCAGTTGGATATGATTTATCCAGCCGATGATCCAAGCGTTGCAGTTTATTCGGGGCATGGGCTGCGGGTGCGGCTGGAACAGGGCAGTGGCGTGAGCCCCACTTTGCGTATCCTCACCGATGATGTCGGTTTTGCTGATGGGAAGAAATCGCTGACATCGCCCGGTGGCACGCGGGTCGAAGTGCATCTGCTGAATGCGCCGTTGGAATGGCCAACGACGGAACACGCCTTTGTAGTCCGCCGTCTCGCCGATCAGGCCCCTTGGGTGATTGGCCGCGCGGGCATGCAGTATCGCGATTTGATCCC
>CBDTVI010000289.1:0-1686 GCA_965364065.1 uncultured Yoonia sp.
AAGAAAGAGGTCAATCCAATGCGCCCGATGCGCGATGACATCTTTGATCGAGGTATCTTCGTCCCTCTTTTCCATGGCAGTGGTCACATCAACGGATGCCATCAACTTGTCGAGTTTTGCGAATTCTTTGAAAGTAATCGCGAACAGTTCTGATTTTGATTTTGCGGCCATTACGGTATCCATTTCGTCTTTGGCAGTATTTATCACGCGGTAGGTGCAGCGACCTTGTGTTAGATCAATACGTGCTGCGGCGCGAAAGACCAAAAAGGAACAAGATCAACGATGGAAACGGCCATGACCCAACCACAACAACTGCGACGGGCATTAAATGCGCCACTTTTGACGCTTTATGGTCTTGGCGTCACCGTCGGCGCGGGAATTTATGTGCTCGTTGGTGCAACCGCAGGACAAGCAGGACCCTATGCGCCTGCGGCCTTTTTGATCGCGGCCATTGTCGTATCGTTCACTGCGTTTTCTTATGCCGAACTTTCCACCCGCTATCCCGTCAGCGCGGGCGAGGCTGCATATGTCGATGCTGGGTTTCACAGGAACTGGCTGACCACGATGGTCGGGCTGGCTGTGGCGGCGTCAGGCATCATTTCTGCTGCGGCGGTGTCCATTGGGGCGGGGTCGTATTTGCATGCGCTGACAGGCATTGCAGTACCGGTCCTGACAATAGGCGTCGTCGTCGTGATGGCCTTAACTGCACTGTGGGGGATCACACAATCGGTCGCCGTCGCGGCGGTGATTACCGTGATTGAAATCGCTGGCTTGGCCTTTGTAATCTACTGGGGGTTTGGCGTCGCGGACCCTTCGGGTGTGACACTGGCCCAGATGGTGCCCCCGCTTGTTGGTCCACATTGGCTTGGCATCGGGGCGGCATCGCTCTTGGCGTTTTTCGCATTTGTAGGCTTTGAGGATATGGCCAACGTCGCAGAAGAGGTCAAAGACCCCACCCGCACCATGCCGAAGGCGATTATCTGGACGCTGGTGCTGGCCACCGTCATCTATATCGCCGCGATGGTCGCAGTGCTTTTGGCTGTGCCGTTGGACGCGCTTGCAGTATCGACAGCGCCGCTTGGGTTGGTGTTTGAAGGGGCATCGCCGCGTATCCAGCAAGGCTTTGCCATGATCGCTGTTGTCGCCACGATCAACGGGGTGCTGATCCAGATGATTATGGCGTCGCGTGTTCTGTACGGGTTGGCCGCGCGGGGGCATTTGCCTGCCGCATTCGCCAGAATTTCGCAACGGACCCAGACGCCGATTTTTGCAACGCTGAGTGTGGCCGCAATTATAGTGGTGCTGACCCAGACGTTTCCGATTGCCACGCTTGCCACGCACACATCACAAGTGGTTTTGGTGATTTTTGTGTTGGTGAACGTCGCACTGATCCGGATCAAGTATCGCGCTCCGCCAGAGACCGCCTATTTCAAGGTGCCGATCATCGTGCCGTATCTGGGAGTTGTGACAAGTGTGCTGTTGTTGGCGACAAGTCTGCTTTGATCCCGCAAGTCGTTTGGAATTTCTGCGCCTTGTAAAACATAAAAACGGCGCCCAAAGTGGACGCCGTTTCTGATAGTGCTTTGAATAGATGAGCCGTTAGAACTGGAAGTTCACACCTAGCTGTACGCCATGACGTTCGTAGTTGTCACCAAACGCGCCGCCGTAGCCAGCAGATCGGAAGAG
>CBDTVI010000290.1:0-1678 GCA_965364065.1 uncultured Yoonia sp.
GATGCGATCTTGCCAGTGGCATCGTAGATCGCCAACTGTGCGCCCTCAGAGGCAAGCGTTTCGATCACGACCACTTCTGGTGTGCCGTCGTTGTCCAGATCGACAAGGCGTGGTGCCACATCCTCAAAGACGCGGTCTTGCGGCAGCGTAAAGCGGCGCGTGCCAGTGCTTGTGGTGATGACAAGCGCGCCCCACTCGATTGCGTCGCCCAAAATACCGTGAGCATACCGATCCGTGGGGTCGGTATATTGCGCCGAAACGATCGTCTCGGCGCAGGCGGTGGTGGCCGTCAAAGCCACCAACGCAAGGGCGCGCGTAATCAAATCTGCTTTTCTGGCATCTGCACACGCAGGCCATCAAGCGCATCTGTGACCTTCAATTGGCAGGTCAGGCGCGATTTCGCTTCATCAGGCTCGTAGGCGAAATCAAGCATGTCAGCTTCCATTCCATCCTTTGCAGGCAATTTTTCGACCCACGCGTCATCGACGTAAACATGGCAAGTTGAACAGGCGCATGCACCGCCGCAATCGGCCTCGATGCCTGGAATGCCGTTGTCACGCGCGCCTTCCATTACTGTCAGCCCATTGGCCACATCGACGATGTGTTCTTTGCCGCCATGTTCCACGTAGGTAATCTTTGCCATGTTCGTCTGTCCTTTTGAAATCTATCAACTTGGGTCTTTAAGTAGTGTAGCAGGTCCAGCCTCGCCAGCCCCTAAACACACAAAAGGCGACCCAAGGGGCCGCCTTTTGAATTGATTCTCGCAATGATTACTCTTGAAGGACCAATGCGACAAACCGTGGATCGCCGCCGCGACGCACCAGCAGCAGGATTGACTTACGACCGGCCTCGGATGCCGCTTCGATCCGCGCTTCGAAATCAGCGATTGTCATGACTGCCTCTTGGCCCGCTTCAGTGATCACGTCACCCTCTAGCAAGCCTTTTGATGCCGCCTCGGAGTCTGGGTTGATCGCTGTGATCACCAGACCGTTTTCAACGGAAAGCGAGAACTGATCGGTCAGATCTGGTGTGATTTCAGACAGCATCAGGCCCAAAATCTCTGATTCTTCAGGCGTCTCTTCTTCTGTGGACGCAGGGAATGCGACCGCTTCAGACGTTTCGCGACGCCCAAGCACAACAGTCAAATCCGCCATGTCACCATCACGCAGTACAGCCACGGGAACTTCTTTGCCAACCGGAGAATTGCCAACGATCCGTACCAATTCGCGTGTATCTTCGATTGCGATCCCGTCAAAATCCAAGATCACGTCGCCTGCCAGCATGCCTGCGTTTTCCGCAGGACCGGATGGGACGTCTGTGACCAAAGCACCGCGCGCCATGTCCAAACCGTCGATTGCGTCAACCATATCGGGTGTCACATCCTGAATGCGCACGCCCAACCAGCCGCGGCGGGTTTCGCCAAACTCGATCAACTGATCCACGACATTCATGACAACAGCAGAGGACATCGCAAAGCCGATGCCGATTGAGCCACCATTTGGCGACAAGATCGCGGTGTTCACACCGATCACTTCGCCGTTTGTGTTGAAGAGGGGACCACCAGAGTTACCGCGGTTGATCGCGGCATCTGTTTGAATGTAGTCGTCATATGTTCCTGACAATGCGCGATTGCGGGCAGAAACGATACCAGCGGAAACCGAGAACCCTTGGCCCAATG
>CBDTVI010000291.1:0-1609 GCA_965364065.1 uncultured Yoonia sp.
ACATCCATGCGGATGCAATGAAACCGTCCGCCGCAAAAGAAGCGGCCCGTATGCTACCCGCCTAAGGGCGCGTTGCAAAAACCGTCAGTTCTGGCAGTCCGGTCAGCGGTGCCTTTAGCAAGCGCATGGCTGCAAGGCTAATCTGGCTGCCCGAACCTGCGGCCCCACCAGAGGGGCGCAGTTCGACGTTAATGGCGTTGCCCTGATATTCCACTCGACCTGCGGTAAGGGTCGTAACCAACGGTGTTTTCAACCAAATCCCGGGTTCAGTCGGTGACCCTAACGACGCAATCGTTGTGCCTAAACTTGCTTGGGATGCGGCAACTGTTGTGACCGCCGCATCACGGTCTGCCTGCGATGTCGTGTCAAAATCGGCAACCGTGGTTGCGTTGCTTGGCGGCGGTGGGGCTGTCCCAGCAACCGTCGCGGGTGTCGCAATGGGTGCTTCTGGCGTGGTGCCAAAAATCGCTTGGAATTCAGGCGTCGTACAACCGGCTAGCGCCACAATCGGGAGGATCAGGAGTATTTTCATCCCCCAAACCTATGGCGTGTGAGAAGCCAGTGCAACGGGTCCAATGCGGCTTGCGCAAACCGCCGCCCGTCTTTAGATTATTCCTATGACAGAGCCATTGATCGATCCATTTGCCCGCGCCATCAATTACCTGCGCGTTTCCGTGACAGATCGCTGCGATTTTCGCTGCGTCTATTGCATGTCCGAGAACATGACGTTCCTGCCCAAAAAGGAACTGTTAACGCTCGAAGAACTGGACCGGATGTGTTCGGCCTTTGTGCGGCTTGGCGTTAAAAAATTGCGGATTACCGGCGGTGAACCTTTGGTGCGCCGCGACATCATGACATTCTTTCGCAGTATGTCGCGACACTTGGAAACGGGTGATTTGCAAGAACTGACGTTGACGACCAATGGCAGCCAGCTTGAAAAATACGCAGATGATCTGTTTGCAGCAGGTGTGCGCCGGATCAATGTGTCCCTTGATACATTGGACGAAGAAAAATTCGCCAAGATCACCCGCTGGGGCCGCCTGCCCCAAGTGATGCGCGGCATTGATGCGGCCCAAAAGGCTGGAATGCGGGTCAAGATTAACACGGTCGCCTTGCAAGATTTCAACGAAGACGAGCTTGAGACGCTGACAGATTGGTGCGCGTCGCGCGATCTGGACCTGACCTTTATTGAGGTCATGCCAATGGGCGATTTGGGCAATGAGGATCGTTTGGGGCAATACTGGTCGCTGAAGGACCTGCGCGCGCGAATAGCGGAACGGTCCGAATTGATCGACCTGCCCGAAAACTCGGGCGGCCCTGCCCGCTATGTGCGCGTTGCGAACACGGGTCAAAAAATCGGGTTTATCACCCCGTTGAGCCATAATTTCTGCGAAAGCTGTAACCGTGTGCGGATCACTTGCACCGGCGAGATTTATACCTGTCTGGGCCAAGAAGGTCATTCCGACCTGCGCGGACCACTGCGCACGTCCGAGGCGGATGGCGATCTTGATGATGCGATCCGAGCTGCGATTGCGCTGAAGCCCAAGGGCCATGATTTCGACTATTCGCGCCAACAGATTGATGGGCAAGTTAGTCGGCATATGTCGCA
>CBDTVI010000292.1:0-1587 GCA_965364065.1 uncultured Yoonia sp.
CCGTCCCCGCGCCCGACTTTGTCTGGGTATATTGACGTGCCAGAGGTCTATCCCGCAGGGCGGCTTGACCGCGACAGCGAGGGCCTTTTGGTGCTGACGGATGACGGAAAACTGCAAGCGCAGATTGCTGATCCAAAGCACAAGCTGACAAAGACCTATCTGGTACAGGTCGAAGGCGAACCAAGCGACAAAGACCTGCAAGCGCTACGCGATGGTGTAACGCTCAAAGACGGCCCAACGCGCCCTGCCAAGGTCCGTTTGATTGATCCCCCTGCCCTTTGGGCCCGCGATCCGCCTGTGCGCTTTCGCAAGAATGTCCCAGATTGTTGGGTCGCGATCACAATCAGCGAAGGCCGCAACAGGCAAGTGCGTCGCATGACGGCCCATATCGGCTTTCCGACGCTGCGGCTGGTGCGTTGGCGCGTGGGCGATTGGACGTTGGATGGGATCGCGCATGGCGCATGGGTTGAGGGCAGTAGTCACCCAAGGTGAAGCATGAGGCTGTGCCAGAAATGCAAAAAGCAGGCCACTTGGCCTGCTTTCTAAGTTTCTTTTGACGCTTTCATCACGGTCTAGGCGTGACTTCGAATGACCAACAGACTGCGTTCGACTGTGACGCCTTCACTTGCCGACAAATAATCGCTTATTCAGTGACGGCCGTATACATCACAACAACTTCGTCCATTTTTTGCATCATCGCGTTCAGGCTTTGGAACCTGCTTACCGCAGCTTCATTGTCGATTTGCGCTCCTGCAACAACGCTATCAAGCATTGGTTTGGTGTTGTTCCACTGCTCGAATACATCTCCAAGCCCCGCCCCGATCGCTGGCGTTGGGGGAGGTCTGATGCCTGTCCCAGGCAATCCGTTACGAAGAGCAGCCAAGGACGACGCAAACGTATTCATCGAACTATCAAGTGCTTCAGCCGTAACCGACCCATTCGGGTCCGTCGCCAAAATACATGCGTCTTTTGATATAATCTGAATAAGCATCCGCTGGCGGCCCGCAATATTGATCATGAACGAATCCGCGCTTACCATTTCGACAGGGTTGAAATATTCGCCTACGATATCGGTCACTAGACCCTCTACGGCCACAAGTACTTCTGTATTTTGGGTCAAGATCGCCTGCACGTCTGCATCGGAAACAGTGCCTGACAGAATTGTCTCAACCGCGGATTTAACTGGCGCCCAAGCCGCACGGACAGTTTCAATCTCGGCAATCGTTTTGCGGCGTGTCTCCGCAGTACGGATGTTTAGGTCTGCATCACCAAATTCCAAGGCATTCAGCAGCGCCTCGAATTCGACGGTTGCCGATGACAACAATCCGAGTGCCGCAGTTGCATCAACATCTGCTGCAACGTGGCAAGTGGCCGCTGGAACAGCCTGCGATAACATCCGAAGCTTGCGCGAATATGCAATCCGCTCTCGCGCACCGCTGCTCTGTTCGAGTGATGTTTGGGTTGCACCTGCGGTTTGGGCCAGTGACGGTCCCGCCAAAGAGACGCAACCAATCGCTGCGGCAATGACAAAAGTTGGTAGATTGATTTTCATATAGGTGGTCCTCTTTTCAGTCTCAGGCAACCTTC
>CBDTVI010000293.1:0-1581 GCA_965364065.1 uncultured Yoonia sp.
GTCTGGCTTGCCGGGCCACCGCCGGCACGCCGGCCCGCTGGATTGGTGCGTGCCAAAATTGCGGGCAGACGCGCGGCAACCTGTTCACGAGTCATGCCACTCTGCAATTCCGGCGAATAAGTGGTCCGCAGGATCAGCATATCAAACCCGGTCAGGACGGTATGAATGTTGTCGTCGTTAAAGACGCTGTCGTTGAGACGATAAAGGTCGTTCAGCGGGCCGATGGCCTGTGCCAGTTCTTCGTGCAGACAATCGCGGATCTCTTGCGGGCTTGCGTCATAGGGTAGAAAAATGGCCATTCTTTCGCGCGTGCGCAGCAATGCCCAATTGGTCTGGGGAGACCGTTTTTTGGCTCGGTACTCAGCAAGGCTCGACACGTTGGGAACGACAAAACATGCGGCCTGAGGCAGCGCGCGGCGGATGTCGGCGCGGCTGACTGCTTCAATTGTCACGTGGGCCGCAGCGGCTTGGCTTTGCGAAATGTTAATACCGGCCTCATGGCGCAGCCGCGATAGCAAACGCGCAAGATCCGGGCCAAGGCTGGGAGGAGGATTGCCGGTGACACGGACGGAAATTGGCGTTTCAAACCGCGTGAATGTCGGCAGATCACGACCGCTTTCGAGTTGAAACGAAAGATCGATGAAATCAGCTGCGATTTCGGTGTTTGATTTGACCGGGCGCACCGGGTTGGCAGCACCAAAGCTTTTCATCGGAGGCAGAGTGCTATCGGCAATGATTGCCCGTGTCGGAGTGTCCTGCACTCCGGTTGAGGCGCAGGCCCCAAGGGCAAGGCAGATAGGAAGCAGAAGGCGCAAGATCATGGGCGCTGATACTTGATGAACGGGGTCAGAACGCCAATGCGGTCGTAAAGCTTGCGGGCGGTTTCGTTGAAATCCTGCGTCATCCAGTAAACCGACGGCGCACCGTCGCGGTCTGCGATGTTATAGACCGCTTCGATCAGCGCACGGCCAACGCCAGCACCACGTGCTTCGGGTCGGGTATAGAGATCCTGCAGGTAACACACGTCTTCAATCTTCCAGCCATTTCGGTGATAGACGAAATGGGTCAGCCCGAGCAAACGGCCACCTTTTTCAGCGACCAGCCCATTAAAATCGCGCGGGTCGTCGCCCAGCATTCGGGCGAAGGAACTGTCATATATCTCTTGTGGCAGCGTTGTTTTGTAAAACGCCAGATAGTCTGTCCACATCTCGGCCCACTCAGCACGATCCTTGGCGCGCAGCGGACGGACATGTAGTTGTGCACTGTCGCTCATGGCCATCGATTTCCCTGAGGTTTTGCCGTCTTGATGCGGATGAAACGCAAATAAATCAAAACGACCATTGGAGCCAGCGCAATAAAGACGGCACCCACAGGCTACGCAGAAGTGTGGTTTTTTTGGCAGGCAATACACTGCGCCGACAAATGCGGCACTCTGACTTTGCGCGGAACGCCACAGGACCTGACGGATGCGGTCGTCAAGTTGGATGCAATGAAACATACCAAAATCACTGTATTAATGGTATAGTTATTGGAGGATTTTGTATTTGATGCCGCAGCTAATCGATCATGTTGAATGCCCTA
>CBDTVI010000294.1:0-1569 GCA_965364065.1 uncultured Yoonia sp.
GGTGCTATCTTTATTGGGGGTTGGACACCCGAAGCGATTGGTGACTACATTGGCGGTCCAAACCACGTGCTCCCAACGGCACGTTCAGCGCGGTTCTCAAGTGGTCTTTCAGTCATGGATTTCATCAAACGCACCACGTTGTCACGCATGACACCCGATGCTCTGGCCGCTATCGGCCCGTCAGCCGAACGCTTGGCAATTTCAGAAAGCCTTGAGGCGCACGGCCTTTCGGTACGGGCACGCTTGGACCGTTTGAACGGCGGTGACGCTTGAGCAAGATCATCCAAATCGATCTTGATGATCGCAACCTGCCGCCACCCACACCAGAGATTGATCAAGAACGCAAAGTCGCGATGTTTGATTTGTTGGAAAACAACAGCTTTTCCATGCCCGATCGCGATGATCGCGAAGTGCCGCCCGGACCATATAAGCTTGCACTATCGATCAAAGAACGTCGTTTAGTCTTTGATCTGACACAAGAAAATGATGAACCTGCGGGCGCATTTCTATTGTCGCTAGGTCCATTTCGGCAGGTCGTCAAAGATTACTTCCAAATCTGCGAAAGCTATTTTGACGCGGTCAAAACCTTGCCCCCCAGCCAGATTGAGACAATCGATATGGCCCGTCGCGGCATCCACAACGAAGGCGCGCGCGTGCTGCAAGAACGGCTTGAGGGCAAAGCAGACGTCGATAATGATACCGCCCGCCGCCTGTTCACGCTTATCTGCGTTCTGCACTTCGGGGGCTAAGAAATGGCACAGGGCAAAACATATCAAGACTTGCCTCAGTCAGTGCTCTTTTGTTGCGATCATAACTCTGTGCGCTCCCCGATGGCCGAAGGCATCATGAAACAGCTTTATGGCACGCAGTGTTATATCCAGTCGGTCGGCGTGAAAAATGATCTCGAGATTGACGGCTTTTCCATCGCAGTCTGCGCTGAACTTGGGGTGGAATTGTCGCGTCACCGCTCGCGGTCATTCGACGAGATGGAAGACTGGGGCGATGACCTGTCATCCTTTGATTTAGTGCTTGCGCTGTCACCCGCCAGCCAACGCCGTGCCCTTGATCTTACACAGTTTTATCACATCGAAGTCGAATATTGGCCGATCCTTGATCCCACAGGTATGGGCGACAACCGCGAAGCACGTATGGTCCTTTACCGCCAAGCCCGCGACCAAATCAGGGACCACCTGATCACACGCTGGGGCCCCGGCATCGACCCAGAAGACGGTTGAAAGCATCAAAACTGCCACATGGCGCGTGGTCAGACCGATTACCCCTTGAAAAATAGTCAATTGAGGCGCATCTAAGCGCCGTCCACACCAAGTGGATATCAGATATAGGAGATCACATGGCCAAGGAAGAACTGCTCGAATTCCCAGGTGTCGTAAAAGAACTTCTGCCAAATGCGACGTTTCGGGTCGAGCTGGAAAACGGCCATGAGATCATCGCACATACGGCAGGCAAGATGCGCAAAAACCGCATCCGCGTTCTAGCTGGCGACAAGGTACAAGTCGAAATGACACCGTACGATCTGACCAAAGGTCGGATTAACTATCGCTTTAAGTA
>CBDTVI010000295.1:0-1552 GCA_965364065.1 uncultured Yoonia sp.
CATCCATCAGAGGTCTTTTTCGAACTGGCAGGCTTATCTGGGCGAATGGCCACATTTGGCAGCTCGGCGCGGACCATGTCCGAATTGCCAGTCTATGCGCACAACGATCCGCAACCCGCCTTTGCGGCCATAGCAGACACGTTAAGATCGCTCATTTTATCGCTGCGGCATGTTGAGCTGAAAAGCCAAACACTCAAAGTGGCCAGCCACGCCGAGAACGTCTGGACGGTACGGATCGACAACGCCGACATCATCAACAACAGCCGCATCGTTGTTCGCGTGGGTGGCGAAATGTCCGAAGCCATGTTGCGCAAGATATTCGTGGAACAGGCCACTATCGGATCAGCAGACGAATTCGACGCCCTTTGGAAATCAAAGCTAACGGGGATACCGCTGAAGCCACTGCATTCGCAGCCGCGCGAAATTCCTTATGACGGCGACAGGCTATGCTTGGAACTAGATCGAACATCAGAACATTGGGCAAAACTGGCCGACGCGCCGGGGTTTGTAATCGGCGTTGCAGGCAAACTAGACAAGCCGCCGTTAATTGACTGCTATGCGGTGAAAAGATGACAAAGGACGACCCCTTTGGGCTAGAAACGGACGCAGGCAGAACGCGGATCAGACCGGCCAAGGCCACTCCTGCGCCAATGCCCGCACGCGACATGGGCGGGGGTGGTTCTGCTGCGGATACATCGGCGCGCATGCGACAATCACGGGCCAGCGATAACCCTCTGATTTCAGCGTTTTCACTTCTATTGGGGTTAGCCCCCCAACTTGAATCAGCGAATGCCGTTGAAAACCCTGAAACCCTGCGCGCGCGCCTATTGGACAACTTGACCTACGCCCGCGACGGGGCAGTGTCGTCTGGTGTTCCGTTATCGCGGGCGGATCAGGCGGCGTGGTTTGTCGCCGCATTGCTTGATGATATCGCGCTGAACACCCCATGGGGTGGGCAATCCTCTTGGCCACGCCAACCGCTGACTGCCACGCTTTATGGTGACGTCGACGCAGGCGAACGGTTCTTTGCACGTACCGAAGAACTACTGCGTTATCCCGACCGCGATGCCGACATGTTAGAACTTGTGTTCATGTGCCTATCATTTGGCTTTCGCGGCATGCACCGCGTCACCGGCAGCCGTGGCGAGGGCGAACTGGCAAGCCTGCGCGCACAACTGGCCCGTCATTTGCGGAGTGCCGAAGCCGACGACGCCCCCTTATCACCACACTGGAAAGGCGTAACCGCGCCGCAGGAAAAACAAGCGTTCGCTGTACCCCACTGGGCCATTGCCGTCATCGCCGCTGTCCTGATGCTTGCAATCTACATCGGTCTTTCAATGCGGCTGACGGGGCAATCTGAACGGCTTTATACCCTTGCCAGTATTTTACCCCCACCAGAACGGGCGGATATATTCCGGCCTGTACGTGACACAGAACCTGTGCCCGAAATCGTGCTGGAAACAGTATCATTGGACATGCTGCCACTTTTTGCAGAAGCAGCACCGCCAGCCGTTTTACCAGCACTCACTGGGCGCGAGGATGTGTCGTTGGT